>NZ_JBFAXL010000006.1:0-303307 GCF_040680795.1 Streptomyces sp. NPDC051976 | reverse complement strand
TCATCCTCGGACAACACCAGCTCGGCCACCGGCCGCCCCATCTTCGCCATGAACACAGCCTACTAATTCAACGAACTCCCGGCGCAGGACACTAGGTTTTCGTCCATCGACGATCCCGCATACGACGCATATGACGCACACGACGCCTACGACAGGACGATGACTGTGAAAGACACTTCGTGGAAGCTGCCGGTCCTGGCGACCGTGTTCCTGGCGGCGAGCCTTGGCACCGTGACCGATGCCGCGGCCGCGCCCCATGGCGGGGACGGCGGCGCCCCCGCGGTTCCTGGCCGCATCGCCCACCAGGAGGTCCTCTGGCACGACTGTGCCACGGGCCCGGATGACGCGGACGGTGCGGCGCTCGACGCGGCCGGAGCGCGGTGCACGGAGATCACGGTGCCGCTCGACTACGGCCACCCGAGCGGGCGCACCACCACCGTGGCCCTCTCCCGGCTGGCGGCGACCGACACCGCCCACCGAATCGGCAGCCTCTTCATCAACCTCGGCGGTCCGGCGACCCCCGACCTGACCACGCCGCTACTGGCCCGCCAGGCGATGGGCGGCACCGGCGCCCGCTACGACCTGATCGGCATGGATCCGCGCTTCACCGGCCGCAGCACCCCGCTGGACTGCCACTGGCCGGACGCCTGGCTGACCCGGTCGGCGGGCGTCGACCGGCAGGGCTTCGACCGGATGGTCCGGCAGGAGAAGCAGCTGACCGCCGACTGCGTGCGCGACCACGCCGACGTGCTGCCGTTCGTCTCCACCACTGCCTCCGCCCGCGACATGGACGTGGTCCGTTCGGCACTCGGCGACACGACGACCAACTACCTCGGCTACTCCTACGGGACCGAACTGGGCGCGATCTACGCCCAGTTGTTCCCGGAGCGGGCAGGCCGGATCGTCCTGGACAGCTCGGTCGACCCCAACCACCCCGGCCCGGCGGGCTTCGCACGGGGCGGTGCGACGCGCGAGGCGGCACTGCACACCTGGGCGGACTGGGCGGCCGGCCACGACGACGTCTACCACTTCGGGACCAGCGGTGCGGCGGTCATGGCCACCGTGGAGCGGGTCTACCGCACGGCGGCGCAACACCCCCTGCACATCGGAGACTTCCGCGTGGACGACAGCACCTTCGCCGGTGTCCTGCTGGACCCGCTGACCAACGACGACGAGGACGGCGACGCCCAAGTGGCCGGGATCATCGCCGCCTTCGTGCGGGCGGCCGACACCGGTGCCGCGGAGCCGACCCCCGCGCTGACCGACGGCCTCACCAACCTGCTGACCGGCACGTACTCCGCCCGGCACAGCGCACAGACCGCCATCATGTGCGGCGACGTGAACGTACCCGAGAGCCCGGAGTACTACTGGCGCGACATCCAGCGTCATCGCGCCGACGAACCCCTCTTCGGGCCGATGGTGCGCGACATCACCCCGTGCGCGTTCTGGCCGACCGACCACCGTAAGGAGGTGACCGAGGTGCACAACAAGGTGCCCTCCCTCGTCGTCGGCTCCACCGGCGACATCAACGCCACCTATCCGATGCAGCAGGCGATGCACCGGGCCATGGGCGGCTCCCGCATGCTCACCCTCGCCGGGGTGCGCACCCATGGCGTCTACGGCTTCTTCGGCTCGCCGTGCGTCGACGAGAAGGTGAACGCCTATCTCGGCACGGGGACGCTCCCCGCCCACGACGAGACCTGCGACCCCGCGTGATCCGACGCCGGGCCGGTGCGCGCCCGCACCGGCCCGGCGTCGTCGCGGTCAGACGGTGGCGATGGCCGGGTCGCTGGTGCTTGCCGCGCCGGTCTCGACGTGTCCGGCGAACCGTCGGACGAAGGCGCT
This sequence comes from Streptomyces sp. NPDC051976, assembly GCF_040680795.1. Lineage (NCBI taxonomy): Bacteria > Bacillati > Actinomycetota > Actinomycetes > Kitasatosporales > Streptomycetaceae > Streptomyces > Streptomyces sp. NPDC051976. The sequence continues at coordinate 301,462 of NZ_JBFAXL010000006.1, read as the reverse complement.
GTCGGTGCTCGCTGTCACGGTGACGTCGTACCAGCGGTTGCCCGCGGCCACACCCCAGCCGCTCACCACCCGGGAGGCGCCCGGCTGCACGGTGTACGTGTAGTGCTGGGTCGGTGCGTAGGCGTCGGTGGCGGTGAAGGTGACGGCCGCGCTGCCCGCGTTGGTGAAGGTCAGCGTGACCTGGCCGGTGGAGGCGACGTGCCGGGCGGTCACCTCCGGGCCGGTGGAGGCGTTCGTCCCGGCCTGGCGGCGCAGGAAGCCGTTCGGGCCGAAGACGGAGAAGTCGTAGCGGGTACCGGGCAGTGCCCAGCTGTCGGTGAGGCTCTTGCCCGACTCGACCGTGTACGGCCAGGGCCCGTCGCCGCGCACGGCCGAGGTGACATGGAAGGCGGCCCCGGCGGCGCCGAGGCTGGCGAAGGTGAACTGCATACGGCCGCTGACCGCCTTGGTGTCCACCGCGAGGTCGTACGGCAGCGCCCGGGCGCCGCGCAGCCCGGACTCCTGCTTGGGCAGCGTCCCTGTGGCGGGCGGGGTGGGCACGTAGTCGCCGGGGTTGTCGTGGTCGGGCGGTACGTATCCGCTGGTGCTGGGCAGGTTAGGGGCCGCCGGGCTGCTGCGGGAGAAGTCGAAGGCGGCGGTGAGGTCGCCGCAGACGGCCCGCCGCCAGGGGGAGACGTTGGGGTTGTGCACGCCGAAGCGCTTCTCGATGAACTGCACGATGGAGGTGTGGTCGAAGGTCTGGGAGCAGACCCAACCACCCGTGCTCCAAGGGGAGATGACCAGCATCGGCACGCGCGGCCCGAGCCCGTAGGGTCCGGCGGCGTAGCCCGCGGACCCGCCGAAGAGGTCCTGCTTCACGTCGGCGGTGGACAGCCCGCGGGCGGCGGACGCGGGCGGGAAGGGCGGGATCACGTGGTCGAAGAAGCCGTCGTTCTCGTCGTAGGTGAGCAGCAGGGCCGTGCGGCTCCACACGTCCGGGTTGGAGGTGAGCGCGTCCAGCACCTGGGAGACATACCAAGCGCCGTAGTTGGCAGGCCAGTTGGGGTGTTCGCAGAACGCCTCGGGGGCGGCGATCCAGGACACCTGCGGTAGGTTGCCGCTCGTCACGTCGGCCTTGAGCTGCGCGAAGTAGCTCTGCCCGTGCTGCGCGTCCGTGCCGGTGCGGGCCTTGTCGTAGAGCGGGCTGCCGGCCTTGGCGTTGCGGTACTGGTTGAAGTACAGCAGCGAGTTGTCACCGTAGTTGCCGATGAACGGGTCGCTCGTCCAGCCCCAGCCGCCCCCCGCGTCCAGGCCCGTCCCGGCGTCCTGGTAGACCTTCCAGCTGATTCCGGCCTGCTGCAGGATCTCGGGGAAGGTCGTCCAGGAGTAACCCGCCTCCTCGTTGCCCAGCACGGGGCCGCCGCCCTTGCCGTCGTTCCCCGAGTAACCGGTGTACATGTAGTAGCGGTTGGGGTCGGTGGAGCTGAGCATCGAGCAGTGGTACGCGTCGCACACGGTGAAGGCGTCTGCGAGGGCGTAGTGGTACGGGATGTCCTTGCGGGTCAAGTAGGCCATCGTCGTGGCGGACTTGGCGGGAATCCACTGGTCGTAGGCACCGCCGTTCCATGCCGTGTGCGTGCCCTTCCAGCTGTGGTCGAGGTCCTGGAGGAACTGCATCCCGAGGTCGTCGGCCGTGGGGTGGAACGGCAGTGTCTCCCGTCCTGACGCATCCGCCTGGTGGAACGCGCTCTTCCCCGACGGGAGGGTGAGCGGCCGCGGGTCGCCGAAGCCGCGCACGCCGCGCAGGGTGCCGAAGTAGTGGTCGAACGACCGGTTCTCCTGCATCAGCACGACGATGTGCTCGACGTCGGCGAGCGTGCCCGTCCCGGCGGCCGCCGGTATGGACGTGGCCCGTGCGATCCCGGCCGACAGCGTGGACGCGGCGGCTGTTCCCGCGGCGAGTTGCAGAAACCTTCGGCGGTTGACGTTGGCCACGGGTGCTTCTCCTCAAGGTCCGGTGGGGGCGGCGCGGTTGGAAGAGATCCTGCGCAAACATGCGCATGTGGAAAGTTGGCTAGTCATCTTCGCTCATAGATGACGCGCACATGATGGTGAAGCCGCCCAAGCGCTGTCAATGCCGCGAAGCCGTCCGGGCGCGATCGTCGGTGGCCGCCGAATCGATCGGGCCCTCCGCCGCGGTCCGGGTCAGTCCGTCGCCGGTCGGCGCCGGGCCAGATACGTACCGGCGGCGCAGGCGAGGGCCGCCATCAGGGCGGCGAACACCAGCCCCGCCGCACGCAGGCCGATCGCCTGGGTGAGCAGGCCCACCCCCACCACCGGGACGGAGATCCCGAGGTAGGCCACCAGGAAGAGCGCGGAGACCGTACGGGCCCGGGAGTCGTCGGGCGCGGCGCCGGCGACCAGTTCCACCGCCCCGCGCAGGCCGAGGCCCTGGCCGACGCCGCCGACCAGCGCGCACGCGACGAGAGCGGCGAGCGAGATCTGGGCCAAGGACAGCGAGATCAGGGCCATCCCGCCGACCAGCACCCAGCAGCCGGTGGCCAGCGAGCGGGCCGCGCCCACGGCGCCGACGAGGAGCTGACCGGCCAGCGAGCCCGCGAACGCGGAGAAGACGATCAGGCCCACCAGGAAGCGGTTGTGGACGCCGAGATCCGTGGCGAGGAACGCGGGCGACACCGAGGTGAACACCCCGAGCAGCGAGAAGCCGACGAACGCCGTGACGGCGGCGGGCACGAACACCGTGGTGACCTGCGCGGGCACCACGGGCAGCCGGGCGCGCACCGCCGCCCACCCGCGGGGGTCGCGTACGGTCTCCGGCAGCCACCAGACCACCACCGCGCTCACCGCCATCAGCGACAGATGCACCACGAAGGGCAGGTCCAGCGGCCACGGGGCGTACTGCGAGAGCAGCCCCGCCATTACCGGGCCCAGGCCCAGCCCGCCCATGTTCGCCGCGGTCGCCACCAGCGCGGCACGCGCCCTGTCGCCCTTGGGTGCCAGCTCCAGCACGTACGCGGTCGCACCGCCGGTGAACAGACCCGCCGAGAAGCCCGAGAAGACCCGGCCCACGTACAGCAGCGGCAGCCCGCTCTCCAGCAGGAAGCAGCCCGCGCTCGCCGCCGCGCACCCGATGCCCACCAGTGCCACGCGCCGCCGCCCGACGGTGTCCGAGATGTCGCCCACGAGGAGCAGACAGCACAGCACCCCCACCGCGTACGCGGCGTAGATCAGGGTCACCGTCAGTTCGGAGAAGCCCAGCTGCTGCTGGTACAGCCCGTAGAGCGGGGTCGGCAGCGTCGTACCCGCCATGACGGCGGCGAACACGCCGGCGGCGCATCCCATCCGCAGGGTCGCCGAAGGCGCGGAACGCCGCCCCGCCGCCGGGCCGTCCTCCTCGGGGCCCTCCGCCGGACCTCTCGACGCGCCGTCCACGGAACGCTTCGCCGAACCCTCCGCCGGGCCTGTCACAGATCGCGCTCCTTCACCGGATGTGCGGCGCGCCGTCCGCGTCGCCCGCCCCTTGGGGCATCCTTCATCCTGGCGTGCCGGAGTCCCGGGACCTCGCACCGCCGCGTGGGGAGTCGGGAGAGGCGGGTGCAGCTTCGGGACGCACCGGTTGACGCGGTGTCAGACCGTCGTGGGTCGTCCGGAGAGCGTGGCCGCGTCCACCGTGTCCTGGGCGGGCGGCGCGGTGATGCTGCGTCGGCCGCCGAAGGCGAAGAGGTCGACGGCGACGGAACGGCCGGTGCCCATCTGCGCGACCCATCGGAGCGGCTTGCCGTGGGCGTCGGCCCACACGTCCAACTCCGCGTTGTCGGCGCCCGCCAGCAGGGTCGGCAGCGAGCTGCCCACCCTGCTGGCGAGGCGGGTGTCCGCGGCGAGGGCCGCGAGGGTGACGGTTCCCTGGTAGTGCCTGCCGACGGTGCCGTCGAGGTTGTCCAGGCCCAGGTCGGTCCAGCCGGTGGCGTCGGGCAGCATGCGCAGCCCGAATTCGGGGTGGGCCTGCAGCCCGTGGGTGGCCGCGCCGTCTTTGTCGCCCTGCGGCAGCGGTGCCCGCATCCAGTGCTTGCCCTTGAGCGGGCCGCTGGGCCGCGGGTCGACGCCGTAGTAGTAGGAGTCGCCGACCAGCAGTACCCGCGTCCTGTTGGCCGGGTGCAGCCGCTGCAAGCCCAGTTGGGCCGTCGGCGACGTCACGTTCATGGCCGGTTGCCCGCCCCAGGTGAACAGCCCGTCGAAGCGCACCTTCCGGCCGTCGAAGACCACCATCTCGGTGGCGGTCACGGACTGATGCTCATCGCTCCACGCGGCGAGGCGGCGCATCAGCGCGGTGAACCGGGCGCTGTTCCGGTCGGCCGTCGTCGGCGTCCGCGAAGGCGTCCTGGGCGCCGGCAACGTACGAACGGCGTGCGGCCGTCCGTCCGGCGCGGACGAGCAGCCTGCCGCGCCCACCCCCAGCGCCGCGGCGACAACCACGCACAGCGCGGCCAGACTCCGTGCCTTCATCCCGTACGTCCCCACCCCTCGCCCCCGGACCGGACCGCGCACTGCGGAAGGCCGCTCGGAGCGGCACACTAGCGGCCCGGGTCGCGCGGTGAGGAGCCGGGCCCACCCCGGCCGAGCTGGGGCGGGGCGGGGTCACTCCAGTTCCTCGACGCATCAGTCGAGCATCGATCACAGCCTCGCAGATCGGCCAGCCGCAGATCGGTACGGGTGAACACCGTCCCATGGGCTCGGGCCTCATCGGATCTTAGGGCAAGGCCGGCCCCGGCGAACCCGTGCTGTCGCCGTACGGGTTCGGCCCGGCGGCCGGTCGGGCGGCACGGGTGTAGCGGGCTGCCAATTCCCCGAAGGCGGTGGTCAGTTGGGGTGGGCCGATGAGGTCGATGTCGGTGGCGAAGTGGCCGAGGGTGGCGGCGAGGCCGGTCCATGACCAGGAGCCGAGGGTGAGGCGGCAGTGATGGGGGTCGAGTTCCTCGACCAGGCCGTCCGCCGCGAAGGGTGCGACGTCGGCGGCGGGGAGGTGGAGGATGACGCGGCCTTGGCAGGGCCAGCCGGGGGTGGTGCCGTCGTTGCCGCGGAACCGGCTGGTGAGGAAGGCGGCGACGTCGGCGCCGCCGGGGAGGGCGCGGGGGGTGAAGCGGGGGCCGGTGGGGGTACGGGGGCGGAGGCGGTCGACGCGGAAGATGCGCCAGTCCTCGCGGTCGAGGTCCCAGGCCACGAGGTACCAGTGGTGCCGCCAGGCGACCAGGTGGTGGGGGTGGGTACGCCGCGGGCGATCCGGGCCAGGGGTGTAGTCGAAGCGGAGTTCCTCACGGGCCTGGATGGCGCGGCCGAGTTCCACGAGGACGTGCGGGTCGGCCTGCGAGGCGTCGTCGGCCGAGGGCGGTGGGACGGCGGTGATGCGCAGCAGGTCCATACGGTGGCGCAGGCGGGGTGGCATGACCTGGCGGACGGTGGCCAGCGCGCGGGCGGCGTCTTCGGCGAGGAGGGTGCCCGCGGCGGCGCTCTGCAGCGCGACGGTCAGGGCGATGGCCTGGTCGTCGTCGAACAGCATGGGGGGCATACGCGTGCCCGCCTCCAGCCGGTAACCGCCGCCCGGCCCCTTGACGGTGGCGATCAGATAGCCGAGCTCACGCAGCCGGTCCATGTCACGGCGTACGGTGCGCGCGGTGATGCCGAGGCGGTCGGCGAGTTCGTCGCCGGACCAGTCGCGGTGCGTTTGCAGCAGCGACAGCAAGGTGAGCAGCCGGGAGGACGTTTTCTGCATACGTCCACCCTCCCCGAGGTAGCGGACACACCCTGTCCGCTACCTCGACCACGATGACTCACATGCCGTCCGGGACGAACGCCCGGCCCCGGCAGCCGCCGCCTGGGCCTTGACCGCCCGCGGCGCCGTCAACGCATCGCATCGAGCCAGGAGCAACTGATGTCCGTCACGACCACCACCCATCTGAATTTCCGCGGCACCGCCCGCGAGGCACTGGACTTCTACCAGTCCGTCTTCGGCGGCCGCAGCGTCGCCGTCACCTACAAGGACGCGGGCGCCGTCCAGAACGACAGCGAGGCGGACTGGGTGATGTGGGGCGAGGTGGCCGCGGACAACGGCTTCCATGTCATGGCCTACGACGTGCCCTCGCAACTCCCCTGGAACCAGGGCGACAACCCCTTCTTCGTCTCCGTGCGCGGTGACGACACCGAGGAGATCGGCGCCCTGTGGCACCGGCTCGCCGAACGCTCGACCGTGGTGCGTCCGCTGGAGCCCGCGCCCTGGGCGCCGCTGTACGGCATGCTCACCGACCCCTTCGGCGTCACCTGGGTCCTGGACGTCACCGCCCCCTACACCGGCTGACCGAGCCGACCCGGCCAGGGCGCGTGCCCATGGCCGGGTCCGCGCCCGCCCCCTGGCGGATTCGTCGTGTCCTCCGTGAACCCGTCACTCTTTCGCGCGACGAGGAATCGGTTCTGCTTGGGCTGGCCCGGTGACACCGCGAGAGACCCCGTGGGTGGTCGGGGAATACGGCGGATACCGACATCTACCGAGCACGCGAGGTCGAAATGAAGCGTTTGGGGATTCCCGTCCTGGTGGCCGCGACGGTCCTTGCCGTGGGCGGGGCCACGCTCGCGGCCGCCCAGGACAGCGACTCCGGCAAGCAGCAGGTCCGTGCGCCGCGCGCGTCGGTGGGGCGCTACTGGGGCGAGGACGTGAAGGTGGGTCCTGGCCAGTACGCGGTGGCAAGTGTGAACTGCCCGGCAGGCATGGTGAGCACCGGCGGAGGAGGCGCCATCGGCGGTGCGAGCGACACCGGTGGCGACCCGTTCTTCACCGGTTCCTACGGAGGCCCTGGGAACTGGACCATCGGCGTGAAGAACACCGACAGTGTGACGCGCTCCGTCGATGCCTTCGTCGTCTGCATCACCCCCTGAAGGCCGCTCGGCGCCTCAGAAGACGGACAGTCCTGAGGCGCTGGTGAAGGCGTCGAGCGCGGCGACGGCGGCGACGGAGTTCCCGGCGCGGTCGAGGGCGGGGCTCCAGGCGCTGATCGCGGCCCGTCCGGGGAGGACGGCGAGCACGCCGCCGCCGACGCCGCTCTTGGCCGGGAGACCGACGCGGAAGGCGAACTCGCCCGCCGCGTCGTAGGTGCCGCAGGTCAGCATCACCGCGTTGATGCGCTTGGCCTCGCTCCGTTCCAGCATCCGGGTGCCGTCGGAGCGCAGCCCGTGCCGGGCCAGGAAGCGTCCGGCCAGGGCGAGGTCACGGCAGCTCGCGGCGATCGAGCAGTGGGCGACGTACTCGCGCAGCACGTCGTCGACGGGGTTCTCCAGGTTGCCGTGGCTGGCGATGAAGTGGGCCAGCGCGGCGTTGCGGTGGCCGTGCTCGGCCTCGGAGGCGGCGACGTCGGCATCGATGGCGATGGCCGGGTTGCCCGCCTCCGTGCGCAGGAAGTCCAATACGTGGGCGGCCGCGTCCCCGGTCAGCGTCTGCAGCCGGTCGGTGACGACGAGCGCGCCCGCGTTGATGAACGGGTTACGGGGCACGCCGTGCTCGGTCTCCAACTGCACGAGCGAGTTGAACGGCGTGCCCGAGGGCTCGCGGCCCACCCCTGTCCACAGCGAGCTGCCGCTCCCGCCCGCGGCCAGGACCAGTGCCAGCGAGAACAGCTTCGATATGGACTGCAGCGAGAACGGCCGCTCCCAGTCGCCGACGCCGAACACCTCGCCCTCGACGGTGGCCACCGCCATCCCGAAGCCCTCGGGATCGGCGGCGGCCAAGGCGGGGATGTACCCGGCGACCTGCCCGCGGCCGGCCTCGCGCCGGGCGGCGGCCATGGCAGTGCCGAGGAGCTGGGGGTAGTCCAGCTCCACTCCGCCCGGCAGCGCGTCCACCACGGTGTCCATGGCGGGCAGGCTAGCCGCCCGGCCAGGGAGGGCCGACGGGGGGGTGGACGCTACGCGGCGGGTGCGGGTGCGGGTGCGGGTGCGGGCCGGGGGCGGTCAGGCGTCGGCCAGGGCGGGCCAGCGGATCCGGGTGGCGCACAGCGAGACCAGGGCCGCGGAGGCGGCGACGGCGCCCATGCCCCACACCAGACTGCTGCCGCTCGCGATGAAGCCGATCACGGGCGGTCCGGCCAGCAGGCCGATCGTCCCCATCGCGGCGACCAGGGCCAGTGCCTCAGGACCCTGCCGGGCCGCGGCGACGTAGACGCACGGGGTGACGGCTGCGACGCCCAGGCCGACGCAGGCGAACCCCAGCAGTGCGGGAAGCACACCGCCGGCCAGCAGGGCGACGGCCAGACCGGCCCCCGCGAGCGCGCTCCCGGCCACGACGATCCGCCCGTCACCCCAGCGGGCGCGCCAGCCGTCGGCGAAGATCCGGGCGAGCACCATCATTCCGGACACCACGGCGATGCCCAGCGGTGCCACCTCAGGACCCGCCTCGGCGATGTCCTTGAGGTAGAGGGAGGACCAGTCGTTCATCGCCCCCTCGGTCACGGTGCCGAACACCATGGCGAGACCCATCCAGATGGTCACCCGGGTCGGCAGCGGCAACCGGCGCTTCGGTGCCTCCGGTGCCTCCTCCTGCTTCGGCTGCTCGCGCTGCTCGGCCTGCTCCGCGGTGGAGTCCGCCTCCCCCTTCGCGGTGGCGTCCGGCGCGGAGCCCGCCTGCTGGTCCTGCGTCAGCAGCCCGGACTGCGTCAGCCCCACCGCGAGCAGCAACAGCACCGCGGCCGCCACGAAGTGCACCGCCAGTGACCGGGTGTACAGGTTCACACCGACGGCCAGCAGCGCCGCGGAGAGCGAACCCGCGCTGAAGGTGGCGTGGAACCTGGCCATCACGGTCCGCTCGTACGCCACCTCCAGCGCGGCTCCCTGCGCGTTCATCGCCACGTTGAGGAAGCCCACCGCCACCCCGTCGAGGCAGATGACCAGCAGGGTGACCGGGTAGTCGGGTGTGACCGCGAGGACCAGCAGGATCAGGCCCAGGACGAGGGCGGACAGCAGCGACACCCGCCGGGAGCCCAGGCGCTTCATCACCAGCGGGACCAGAGGGAAGGAGAGCACCGCGCCCGCGCCTCCCGCCATCAGCAGCAGGCCGACCTGCGCCGCGTTCAGGTCGAGGTGCGTCTTCAGCGTGGGCAGCCGCGAGACCCAGGTGGCGTACTGGAACCCGAGGAAGAGGAACAGCGCGGCGATGGCCAACTGCGCTCTGCGGAACGGGTCGTGAATGCGCGTCATGCGTGAATCAGCCTACTTCGTTCGACGATGGTGATCCGCGCGGCGGATCCACTGGGTACTTCGGTCCCCCCGTTCCTGCGCGCGCTCTACAGCGCCTTGGACATGTAGACCGCCTCGGTGCCGTAGCTCTCGGGGATGCCGACCTCCGCGTGGGCCGCGTAGCCCAGGCGGCGCCACAGGACATGGCTGCGCTGCACGGCCACCATGGAGATCCGGTCGTACCCCTGCGACCGCGCCTCCTGCTCGATCTGCCGCACGAAGTGCGGCGACAGCCCCCGGGCGCGCAGTGATTCGGTGATCACGAAGTCGTGCGCGTGCAGGTTCGCCGACGTGTGGCCGGACGCCTCCGCCTCCGTGAGTTCCGGGCACCGGCCGGGCGGGTAGGGGAGCGCCAGCAGGTAGCCCCCGAACGCCCCGTCGTGCTCCAGTACGAAGCAGGTGTCGGGCGATACCCGTCCCCTGGACTGCAGCACCGTGCGTCCTTCGGACAGGCCGCTCTCGGCGTAGGCGCGTGCTTCCAGCGCCACGATGTCGTCCCAGTCGTCGTCCGCCAGCCGACGCAGGCGGATGGTGGTGTCGGCCATTCCTCACGCCCTCCCCGTCGGCAGACCGAGGGTCCTGCTCGCCGCGACCAGCGGGCGCCAGGCGTCGATCAGCAGCGCGAAGTGCTCGATGTCGGTCTGTGCCCGGTCGAGCAGGCTGTCCCGCAGCGGCAGCAGATGGTCGGCGAACTCCGCGTACTTGCCGCCCAGTTGCCGGTAGCAGCGGTCGACGACATCCAGTCGCCGGATGTTCTCGGCGCGGTCCGCACCGGCGGTCCGCCGGGCGAATCCGGCGATCTGTGCGGCGTCCACGTGGTGCTGCGCGTCGAGCAGTGCCGGACCGGCTTCCTCGAGGTCGAAGTAGACGGGGTGGAGGTAGAGCATGGACAGCAGGAACTTGACGAACCGCAGCTGGTAGGCGGTGAATCCGCTGCCGGTCCGGCGCTCCGCTGTGTAGAAGTTGACGATGTGCCGGTTGTGCACGACCGCGGGCAGCGGGGCGTGGCGGACGACGTGCAGCAGGAAGTAGTCGCTGCCGATGGTGTCGGTCGCGGGCGGCAGCGGGACACGCTCGTACAGCGCGCTGTCGAAGCCGATGTTGCACATGTCCAGCCGCCAGATGTCCGGGACGTCGAGGACCGAGCGGTCGACGCTGAACGGCTCGGTGCCGGCGCCGATGAACGACTCCTCGACCAGGCCCCGGACCTCCTCCTCCGGCCACTCGGGCGGGGCCCACAGGCTGACCACGTCGTGGTAGATCCCGGGGTCGGCTTCCTTGATCTCGCTGACGTCGACGGAGAGTTCGCCGACGAAGGAGCCGCCGACCATGGACACCGGCTTGCGGCCGTGCACGGGGTCGAGGGCGTTGTCGGTAACGCCGTCGGCCGCGTCGGCACCCGTCCTCCCGAGCGACAGCAGCTCGTGGTGGATCGGGAAGACCTGCTCGCCGTCGAGGGTCTGGTAGCCGCTGTCCGAGTCCCGGCGGTGGATCGACGCGCAGCCGAGCGCGGCGGCGAGCAGGAAGGCCCGGTTGGTGCAGGCTCCGTAACTGACGGTGTCCGGCAGCATCAGGTCGAGCAGCAGCTCGGGTTCGGCAAGACCGGAGCGCTCGATCACCTCGCGCAGGAAGTCGCGCTGCCGTCGTTCGTCGAGGTGGTGCACGATCACGTTCGGCACCGCGGGCAGTGCGCCGACGGCCTTGGCGTGGTCCGCGAAGGTGGAGCTGTCGCAGGAGTCGAGGATCAGCAGGTGCACCTCGACGCCGAACTGCCCGGCGGCGTAGGCGGCTTCCTCGCCGATGTCGGCGATGGTGGGGATGCAGGACCGGTTGGTGGGAAGGGTCAGGCAGATCCTGCGCGGGTCGGTACCACGGCTCACTGGGCGGACTCCGCTCCGTGCCAGGAGGTGAGGCCGAGCAGCTTCTCGCCGAGGTCGCTGAGTTCGGCGGTCTTGTACCGGAGCGACTCGTGGGTGACGGCGTCGCCGACCAGGGTTCCGTTCCAGTCCGGGGTGCTGAGGGTCTCCCAGGAGTTGATCCGGGAGCGGCGTATCTGCTCGCTCTCCTCCAGCGCGGGCATCATCGAGAGGTACTGGACCGCCCGGACGCCGCGCTCCGAGGTGTTGCGGGCGACGCCGTGGGCCAGGGCGCCGTTCCAGATCAGCAGGTCGCCCGCGGACAACTCCGGCCGGATCACCGGGAATTCGTCGCGGTCGACGGCGGGCCTGATCGGGTCGCGGTCGGCGGGCTGGCCGAGCTTCCACTCGTCGAACCGGCGGAACAGCTCGGGGTCGCACTGGAAGCCGCCGTGGTCGGGCCGGGTGTCGTTGAGGGCGATGATGCCCTGGACGCGCTGGGGTATGACGGCGAGCGTGCTGTCGATGTCCCAGTGGAGCTCGATGTCGAAGCCCTTCTCCGTGGGCTCGATGAGGGCGCGGTCGCGGTTGCCGATGTTGGGCGGGTTGAGGTTGAGCCGGTCGAGGGTGACCCACAGCTCCTCGCAGTCCCAGACGTCGACGAAGGCGTCGTAGACGCGCTGGGTCTGCCGGTTGTCCCAGATGAGCTGGTGGTGGTACGCCTCGACGAAGCCGTAGACGTGCAGGTGGCGGTCCAGCTCGTCACGGTAGGGCCGCTCCTTGTACCAGGATTCCGGACTCTCCGGGTCGAGGTCCTGGAAGTCCCACGCGAAGTCCAGCAGGGCCCTGGCGGACTCGGCGGGGATGGCTTCCTTGACCACGACGTAGCCGTAGGTCCGCCAGAAGGCGAAGTCCTCCTCGGAGAGCACCCGCAGCGGCTGCTCCTTGCGGAGGTCCCTGAGCGGGGTCGGTGCGAGGTACGTCTCACCGTCCGCGCTGAAGTACGGGCGGCGGGAGGCGGCCCGGTGGAGGTAGGGGTCGTTTGCGGGCATGTGCGAACTCCAGAAACCGAGGGGTGGGGTGGGTGTGGGGCATGCCGGACCCGTGTCGCGGCCGATGGCCGCGAACACCGGGGGTGCGTGCGGGGATGGGGGCCGGGCGACTCGCCTCGTCGTCCGTCAGCGAGGTCTGTCCGGCCCGCCGGTGGTCCAACTGCTCGGAAGGGGATCGAAGCCGTTGAACCCCAGGGTCATGTAGCTGGTGGCGTAGGCACCGCTGGAGAGGATCCAGACCGGGTCCCCGGAGGCGAGCGCCCTGGGCACCTGGACACGGCTGTGTTCGTGGGCGTAGGCGTCGTCGCTGTCACAGCTGGGACCGGCGATGACGGCCGGGACGTACTCCCCGTCCGGGTGGGACGGAAACACCAGCGGGTACTGCAACTCGTCCATCTCGTACAGGCCGTTGAACTTGCCGCAGCTCAGGTAGAGCCAGTACTCAGGCTCGCCGTCGAGCTGCCGGCGCGATGTCAGGCGGGAGACATGTGCCGTGATCGCGCCGTGGTCGGCGACCAGGTAGCGGCCGGGTTCCATGACGAAGTCGAGTGCGGAGCCGGAGATCTCCCGCAGCCGCTGCATGCCCTCCCGGATCACCACGAAGATCTTGTCCAGCGGCGGGTCGAGCGGGTTGCCGCGGCGGTCCCGGTAGCCGAGGGCGGGCAGGCCGCCGCCGAGGTTGACGTGGTCCAGCCGGATTCCGCTCAGTCGCAGGCTCACCAGTGCGTCACCGATGCGGTCGAAGGCGTCACGCCAGCCGCCGGCCGTCATCTGCTGCGAGCCGACGTGCACGGACAGGCCGGACGGGGTCAGGCCCGCGGCCCGCGCGGCCTCGAGGACGTGCACCGCGTCGGTGGTGGAGCAACCGAACTTCCGGCTCAGTCCCCAGAGCGCGCCCTCCCCGCTGGTCGCGAGACGGCAGAACACCCGGGATCCGGGGGCGTGGGTGGCGATCGCGGCGACGTCCTCCAGGCTGTCGGTGGCGAAGTCCCTGACACCCAGGCGGTAGGCCTCGGCGATGTTCCGGTCCGACTTGACGGTGTTGCCGTAGTGGATCCGGCGGTGCGGTACGCCGGTTCTGACGGCTTGGGCGATCTCGTTCGGGCTCGCCGCGTCGAAGCCCGCGCCCTGCGCCGCCAGGTGGGCCAGCACCTCGTCCACGGGGCAGGCTTTCATGGCGAACCGGATGTCGACACCGTGCAGTTCCTCGGCCAGGGATCTGTACCGCTCGCCGATCCCGGCGAGGTCGTAGATGACCTGGTCCTCGGACGCGGTGGCGAGGGCGGCGTGCAGAGCCGCGCTGATCGGGGCCGGTCCCGGGCTGGAGACCGCCGCCCCCCACCGCTGCTCGTGACCCCGGTCGTCCGGGTCCGCCGTCCCCGCACCCCGGAACGCGCTCGCTGCCAGGGTGTGGGGACGGGCTGGTTCGGCCCGAAGGGGTCGTGACGGGCGGATCCCCGCCGTGGTCGGTCGTTCCTGGTGAAATCGTGGGCGAGGGCCTAATGCCGACCCTTGCGGTTGTTGCTGTGCCATGTCTCTCTCTGCGATCGGATCATGTTCTCGTTCCTCGCGAAAGCGGACGCTCTCGCGAAGTCCCGGACCGTCAGAACGGCAATCGCGGGGCAATCGCGGCTGATCAAGGGGGGTGGCCACGTGCACGTGCCCCTGGCACAACATTGGACTAGACCAACTGTGGTGTCAACTCTTTCCGGTCGTCAACTCACCTTTAAAGTCGGTCAGTTCACGCGAATTCAACAGCTCGCCACGCGAATTTGACTGCGTGTTATGGCTGCCTGTCAGTCGGTGAGCGCGGGGATTGTCATGTCACCGTTTGGCGGGTGACACCACCCTTGTCGTCGACACCGCGCCCGGCAGCGGGCGGTGGCCGGTCAGCGTCGGCAGACCGGTGCGGTCGCCGTACAACTCGTAGCGGTAGAAGGCGACCGCGTACGCGGTCAGGGCGTCCTGCTGGTGGGCCGGGGTCAACTCCTGGGCGGGGCAGGTGCTGTCGTCCTCCCCGAGCGAGGCCGGCGGGGTCCAGGACCGGTTGTAGTAGTTGTGGTTGGCGTTGTGGAGGGACACCGAGTAGTCGGTGTGGGTGTTCTGGCCCGCGACGTCGTCCAGATACTCCTGGCCCGCCTCGCCGACGGCGCCGTCACAGGTGCCCGTGACCACCGCGAACGGCAGCTGGGTGATGAGAGTGTCGCTGTGGTCGCCCTCCGGGTCGTCGAACTTGACCGGTGCCAGCCCCAGGACCGCCCCTACGCGGACTCCGCTCGGCCACTCGCCGCGGTGCTTGTCCGACGCCTGCCACATCACGCCCTTCCCGCCGCGCGAGTGGCCCAGCGTGCCGACGCGCTGCATGTCGACGTGGCCGGTGAAGGCCGGTGCGACCGGCCGCCCCGTCGCCGGATCGGTGAACCGGCCCTTGAGCGGACCGCCGCCCCCGGCCAACTGCTTCCAGAGCAGCAGGTGTTCATTGACCAGCCTGGCCCGGTCCCCGTAGTCGAACGACGTCATGTTGATGCCGTCCGCGCTGATCGACACCACGACGAAGCCGCGCGCGGCCAGTTCCTGCCCCAGGTAGTCGTAACCGCGGAAACTCGGGTACGGGTGCGAGCCCGCCGGGCACGGCCAGGTGTCGGCGTCCTTGCTGTCGCAGGCCCACCACGACCCGTGCGACATGACGATCAGCGGCAGGCTGCCGCTGAGGTGCCGCGGATAGTGCACCACCGCGCGCACCTCGCTGACCGTCCCCGACTGCGGATCGGTGAACGTCGTGTCCCCGAGGTCGTACGTGGCCGTCGCGGTCGCACTCGGTGCCGCCGGACTACCGCCCACCTGCGCGGCGTTGGCGGGCATCTGCGTCCCCGCGGCCACCAGCCCGGCGGTCAGCAGCAGCGACGCCGTCAGCGCCGTGGATCGGAGGGTGAAGCGAATTCTTGATCTCATACTCCGTCAACGCGGTGAGAGGCAGGGCCAGTTGCCTCCGCTCGCACACCGACGCGGTACCGGGGAGCGCGCTGACTACGGCTCGGGGATCTCGGGGATCCATTCCGCGGGAGGGGGCGTGCGGCTGTAGTGGGCTCCTCTGGTGCCATAGCGGGCGAGGTGGAGCGTCTCACCCTCGATCTCGATCTCCGCCGGCGGAGGGTTGGGAACGGAGATCCGCGGGTGGGCGTATTTGCGGCCTTCGATGAACAGCGGCTCACTCAGGTGGTTGCAGCCGTCCGCCCGACTCTGCGCCCGCTCACGCGTCCAGGGGTTCTGCAGGGTCCGCGGGGCCGTCGGGTCATGGTCCCAACCGTTGAGACCGCGCACCAGCGCCTCGCTGTACACCCCCTTGACCCGGAAGTTCTCCAGATCATCCGCACGCACGATCATGTGCACGTACCGACGGCTGTTGCCCCGATGCCGCCCCACCGCGGGCCAGCGACCATGGCCCGGATCCCAGCGAACGGGCGGAAGCCACAGTAGGGCACCCGTACGGAAGTGCTTCGTGCCGTGCTGGATGTCGAGACCCCCCTCTCCGCGCACGACTTCGCGCGCCACATTGGCCACCAGGCACCAGCCCAGCAGCCCCTCCGGCGTCTCTTCCTCGGTAGGTTCCGTCTCTGCCACGCCGAGAAGCTTGAGGCACGGGCCGGGGCGCCGGCCAGTGCTTATCGGCGGCCGGGGAGCCGCCCCTCGCCCCGGGCCCGGCGTGGATGCGCGCGCCAGTCGCCGGAGGTACCTATTTGTCACCGCCCTGGGCGCTGCGTTTTGAGGTTCCCGCGGGGCAACGTTCTAGGTTCGGGGCATGGTGGATGGATCTGGGATGATCACGGTCGGTCAGCTGGCACGCCATGTCGGCCTGACCGCGAAGGCCCTGCGGCACTACGACCGCGTGGGGTTGCTGTCGCCCGCTGTGGTCGACCCGGGCACGGGTTACCGGCTCTACAGCGCCGAGCAGGTCGCGCCCGCGCGGCTGGTGCGGATTCTGCGCTCGGTCGACGTCCCGCTGGACCAGGTGCGCGCGTGTCTGGCCGCGCCGGAGGACGAGGCCGCGATCAAGCAGGTCCTGATCCAGCACCGGCGCCGCCTCCAGGCACGCCTGGACCGGGTCCGCGGCGACCTCCACCGCATCGACCATCTCATCGAGGACGGAGTCACCACAGCGATGAGCGACCAGGATCAGCAGAGCACCGACACCGCCACCGGAGACGAGCGGCGACTGGCCGTCGACCTGTTCAACGAGGTATGGCGACTGCTGGAGAGGGAGGGCCGCAGCGTCGAGGACGACGATCGGATGCTGCATATGGCGCACGCCTCGCGCTACCACTGGGGCCAGGTCGGCGTCCCGGTGAACCTCAGCCGCGGCGAGTGGCAGTGCTCACGGGTCTACTCCGTACTGGGGCGGGCCGAGCCCGCCCTGCACCATGCCAGACGGGGCCTGGAGATCTGCCAGGCGAACGGTATCGCGGACTGGGACCTGGCCTACGCCTACGAGTCCCTGGCCCGCGCCCACGCGGTGGCCGGCGACGAGGACCAGGCCCGCGCCTGGACCGAGCAGGCCCTGGCCGCCGCCGAGGACATCGCGCTGGACGAGGACCGCGAACTGCTCCTCACCGACCTGGAGGCCATCCCCGCCCAACCACGCTTCTGGTGACCCGCCCGGCACCCTCACTCCCGACCTGAGAGAACAACAGCCATGACCGGACCCACCCCCACCCTTCCCACTCCTCCTGCCCAGGTCGACCTGTCCCAGTTGCGCAACCAGGCCAAGGACCTCCGCCTGGCCGTCCGGCACGGCAAGCCCGGCGCCGCCGAGCGCGCGGCCAAGGCCGGCCCCGTGGACCGGGAAGGGTTCTCCCTACGCGACGCGCAGCATGTCATCGCCCGCGAACACGGCTTCGCCCGCTGGCAGGACGCGGTCTCCGCGTTCGGCAATCGGCAACCGCGTGAGCGTGATCTCCACCGCTGGTTCGCCATCGAGCTCAACAACGCGCTCGGAGACCTGCTGTTCGACCTCACCCCGGACACCCCACCCGTCGAGCAGGACCGCGCTCTCTACCAGGCCTACGCGGCCTGCTACCACTGGCTGGAGGCCGGCACCGTGGCCCACCACGGTCGCGGCGAATACACCATCGCCCAGACCGCGCTGGCCATCGGCCGCCCACAGATCGCCGCCCACCACGCCCCGCGCTACGCGGAACTGATCGCCGAGAACCCCGAGGACTTCACCGACTGGGACCAGGCCTTCGCCACCGAGATCCGGGCCCGGACCGCCGCCGCCACCGGCTCACCGGACGCCGGCGAACTCAAAGCCCGCGCCCAACACCTCACCGACCGCATCACCGACCCCGACGCACGCGAAGTCGTACAGGACCGCCTGGACCGCGGCCCCTGGTTCACGCTGGAAAGGCAGTCCGACCCCACGAGCCCGCTGGATTGACGATCAGTCAGACGGCTGCATGCGGGAGAGGGTGGCCCGCGCTGGCGATGTCCGCATGCCGGTGTGCGCCGTCGAAGTGCACGCACAGGCAAAATTCATTGGCGAAGGCTAGTACCAGCGCCTGCCTGCCCGACAGGACTTACGGACGGCGGGCCAGCAAGTGGGCGTCGAGGAAGCCCCGTTCGGAGGCCGGGTCGTGGAGCAGGCGGGCGAAGGGGGCGAGTCCGGCAGCGGTCATCAGGTCGGCGAGGTGGTCCACCGGCCAGCTGTAGGCGGGCGTCACCTTGTGGTCGAACCGGATCGGGTCCGGGCCGTCGGTGCCGAAGAAGGAGACCAGGAGCAGACCGCCCGGGGCCAGGACGCGCACCTGCTCGGCGAGGAGTTCCGGCAGTTCCTCCGGCGGGGTGTGGATCATCGAGTAGTGGGCCAGTACGCCGCCGAGGGCGCCGTCCTCGACCGGCAAGGACTCCATCCGCGCCTCCTGGAAGCGCAGCGCCGGATGGGTTCGCCGGGCGTGGTCGACCATGCCCGGGGAGAGGTCGAGTCCGAAGGCGTCCAGGCCCAGTTCGTGCAGCATCGCCGTCAGATGCCCGGGCCCGCACCCGACGTCCGCCGCCCGCGGGTTGCCTGTCGCGCGCACCAGTTCGGCGAAGGTGCCGATCATGGCCCGGGCGAACGGCTGCGTCTCCAGCCGATTCGCGAACAGCGACGCGTACAGCTCGACGACCCCGTCGTAGGCCGCCCTGGTCTCGTTCTGGTGATCCACCACAGGAAGGACCTTAGAGCTCACGGGCGCCGGGAGAGCTGCTGCCGTACCCACGCGGGGTCCGGGTTGGTGTGCGGCCGGGCCGCCACCACGACGGTGGGCACCGTCTCGTTGCCGTCATTGGCCGCCCGCACCGCCGCGGCCCCGGCCGGGTCACGCCAGATGTCGACCCAGTGCAACTGGTGGGCGCGACGGCCGAGCCGCAGCCGCAGCCGCAGGCAGTAAGCGCAACCCGGCCGCCAGAACACGACCGGCCGTCCGTCGATCGCACTGCGGCGTTCCGCCTCCGACGCGTCGATCGACCTCGGAAAGATCAGCGTCGAGTTCAGACCGGCGAGCAGCACGAACACCACCAGGAGCCCTGCGGCCGCGCCGGGGGACCCGCGGAAGAACAGCCCCGCGGCAGCGGCCGAGCCGGACACCACCACCAGCACCGGCAAGAACCAGGCACGCCTCATGACGCCCATGCTAGCGAAGCGCCGGAACGCGCCCCGAGGACGGTGAGCGGTGCCCTGCACCTGCGCCCTGTGCCCTGCGCCCGTGCCCGGTGCCCTGCGCCCTGCGAGAATCAGGCCATGGCGGACTCACCTGTGCGGATCAATGCCCTCATCGTCGATGCGACCGACCCCGAGCGCCTCGCGGCGTTCTGGTCCGAGGTGCTGGGAAGGCCGGTCGTGGGCCGCATGGGACCCTACGTGTGGCTGCGGCGCGAGAACGGCCTGGGCCTGGGTTTCCAGCGGACCGGCGAGCCCAAGTCGGGCAAGAACCGTATGCACTTCGACGTCACCTCGCCCGACCCGGCCGCCGAGCAGCAGCGTGTCGAGGCACTCGGCGGACGGCGGTTGGCGGAGTACGACGAGGGCGGGTTCCTGGTGATGGCCGACCCCGAGGGCAACGAGTTCTGCGTCATCCCCGAGGGCCCCTTCGAACTCGACGACGAGGGCCGCGCGGACTACCTCACCTGACGGAGCATCAGGGCAGGTTCCACTTCTGGTTGGCCCCGCCCGTGCAGTCCCAGATCTCCAGTTGGGTGCCCGCTGTGGTGGACCAGCCGGTGTCGTCCAGGCAGCGGCCCGACGGCGGGTTGAGCAGTGCGCCGCCCGGCTGGGGAACCCAGACCTGTGCACTGGTGCCGTTGCAGGTGTAGAGATCGGTCTTGGTGCCGTTGGCGGTCCCGGCGGAGTGGACGTCCAGGCACTTGCCGAGCGCCCGTAGGGTGCGGTCGGCGCCGACCGTCCAGCTCTGGGCACCGGTGTTGTTGCAGGTCCACACCTGCACGGGGTTGGAGTCGGCGGTGGAGGACGAGGCGTCGTCGACGCACAGGCTGCCGTAGCCGGAGATCGGCCCGGTGCGGTCGGCGGGCGCGACCGCGGCGTTCATCAGGTCGAGCGCGCTCTGCTGGCGGCCCGCCTCCTGCTGGTCCCACGGCCCGGCCCAGTGCAGGCCGTAGATGTCCAGGCTGTTGCGGTCGGCGGCGTAGGCGGTGTCGGCCTGCCGCTGCAGATAGCCGGTGTAGGGGTGGCCGGACACCGCGGCGTTGAGCTTCGCCAGCCCGCGCACGAACGCGCCCTTGAACGAGATGCCGTCCCCGCCGCAGCCACCGTCCTCGCACGGCTCGCGCAGGGTGCCGCCGGGGTTGAGGTACGTCGAGGTGGTCGCGGCGTCCGCGATCTGCCGGGCGGCGGTCAGCACACTCGCGTCACCGGTGGCGTCGTAGAGCTCGGCCAGGCCGCCGAGCACCACACCCTGGTTGTACGTCCAGGTGGTCTGGCCGTTGTTCGCGCAATTGGCCGAGTTCAGGCCGTCGTTGATCAGATGCGAGCCGTTGATCATGCCGCTGCCGCGGAACCATGACCACTCCTGCTGCGCCCGGCTCAGATACGTGGTGTCACCGGGCAGGTAGTTGTGCAGGCCGGCGGTGAGCTGAAGGTACAGCTCGTTGGTGATGGCGTTCTTGTACGTCTTGGCGGTGCTCCACCACACCCCGCCGCCGCAGGTGCCGTCCCAGTACGTCGCCAGGTAGTCGGCGTCGGCGCGAGCGGTGTTGAGGTATCTGCTGTCGCCGGTGAGGGCGTACGCGTCCAGCCAGGCCAGACCCCACCACTCGGTGTCGTCCAGGGCGTCGGTACGGAAGTTGTTGCCGCCCTGGGCGGCGTAGGTGGTCGACAGCGCGTACTCGTAGCTGGGCATGCCCGTCACCCGCGCGTTGTCGATGATCGCGGTGAGCGCGTTCGCGGAGTTCCACCACCCGGCGGTGTCGAACAGGCCGGTGCCGCGGTTGTAGAACGTCATCATGCCGGTCGCGGCGGCGGTCGGACGGCTCCAGGCGTTGCGGTTCACCCGCGCCCACGCCGTGCACGCGATCCCGCTCTGGCCGGCCGGCTGCCCGCAGGCGCGCAGCGCACCGACGCCCTGGTTGTTCCAGTCGTCCACGTTGAACATCGCGCTGCGCCAGCCGGTGTGGCCGGCCGGCACCGAGGTGTCCCCGATCTTGCTGCCCGAACCCCAGCTCCGGCCCCCGTCGAAGGACCGGTCCAGCCACACCTCGTCCCCTGCGCTCCCGTCATCGGTGGACGCCCACCCCATGACATCGTTGTCGGACACATGAAGTCGGATCGTTCGGCCGCTGATGGTGGCTGTTACGGGGACGCGTTCCTGCGTTGCCAGGGCGGGGTCGCGGCCGTCGCAGTAGGTGTCGCAGACGGAGGCGGCGGCTGCCGCCAGGTGGGTGCGGGGGAGTGCGGGCGCGGCGTGGGCGGGTGCCGCTGCCGCGGCCGCTGGAGACGGTGGCGCGGCGATGGCCAGGAGGGCCGCGGTGGCGCTCGCGGCGGTCAGGGCGACGGCCCTTGCGGCGCCGCGGCGGCGTAAGACCTGGTGCATGGCGTTCCTTCCTTCGCGGGGGGCGCGGCGGGCGCTCCGCGTCGGGAGCGTCCGCCGCCGAAGCAGGCGAAAGGAGAATCGCGCGGTTGGCGTGTCCAAGTCAACGCTGTCGCGGGCCCGAACTCCTCGGCGCGCGCTGACGGATGCGGGCACGACGGGCGGGGTTACGATCTTCCGCATGACGTCCGCGCTGATCCTCATCGACCTGATGCCGCGTATCGTGGCCCAGCCGCTCGCACCGTACTCCGGCGATGAAGTGCTCGCGCGCTGCCGGGAGTTGGCCGCTTCGTTCCGGGCCGCGGGTCGTCCGGTCGTGGCGGTCCGGGTGGACCGGCCGAACGTCACCGAGCAACCCCCGGGCAGCGGCTTCGCCGACGACCTGGTGCACGACGGCGATGTCGTGGTGGTCAAGCACACCGTGGGAGCGTTCTACGGCACCGGTCTGGACGATGAGTTGCGCGAGCGTGGTGTCGACACGGTGGTGCTCGCCGGACTCGTCACCACGATGGGCGTCGAGTCCACCGCGAGGGCCGCGGCCGACCACGGCTACGAGATCGAGTTCGTCGCCGACGCGATGTCCGCACAGGCCGCGGAGGACCACGAGTTCTCCGTGGCGCGCGTCTTCCCGCGCTTCGGTGAGGTGCGGAGCACCGCCGACTACATCTGATGGTGCTGGAGCTGTGGTTGCGGGGTGTGGCGGCCAACCCGGCCGCGCCCTCGGACGTGCTGCTGCGTCTGCTGACCGAGCCCGCACGCGCTGCCTGGACGCGGCTGTGCGGGGAGCGGGCCCTCCCCGCGGACGTGGTCGACGCGGTGGTCGCACACCCGGAACGGGCCGTCCGCCGCGCTTTCGCCCGCAATCGGCACGCCACTCCCGAGCAGCGTGGCCGGTTGGCCGACGACGCCGACTCGCTCGTGCGCGCGGACGTCGCCTCGGGCCCCCGCCCGCGCCTGGGCCGGGCCGAAGCGCTGCCCGACCACGTCCTGGAACACCTGCTGACCGCGAGGGACGACAGCAGCCACGGCCAGCTGCTCACCGCGGACGAGATCCGGCAGGAACTGGCGTTCTCCGGCCAGATCCCGCCGTCGTTCCGCCGCCGGATGCCCGGTCACCCGAACCCCGAACTACGCGCCCAGGCCACCGGTTCGTGGCTGTGGCTCACCCCTGGACAGCGCGAAGCGCTCCTGGCCGATCCCGATCCCGCGGTGCGCGAGGCCGCGCGGGTCAACAACCGGATTCTGGATCCGGCGGAGATGGAAGCGGACCTGCCCGAGCGGGACTGCCACCAGCGTTCCCTGCTGCTGGTCAACTACGCCGTCTCCCGCACGGTGGCCGAGCGGTGTCTCGCGGAAGGGCGCGACGTGTGGTCGCTCGCCCACAACCCCCACACGCCCAGCGATGTCGTCGCCCGTCTCGCGCGCGATCGCGATCCCCAGGTGCGTGAACGCGTCGCCGCCCGGGCCGATCTGGACCCGTCGCTCCTGAGCGAACTGGCCCAGGACCCGGACGGCCGCGTGCGGACCCGCGCCCTGCTGCAACCACTTCCGCGGACCTGGCCGGAGCGTGCCGCCCTCGACCGGGTCATCGGCGGCACGGCCGAGACGATCGGCCCGGTCGAGGAGATGTTCGTCGAACCGGAGACGAGCTGGTACGCGTCGTGCGCCGCGTCCGAGCACCCCGAGCTGCGCCGCGTCGCGGCGACCTGCTCCCGTCTGCCCGAGGAATGGGTACACCGTCTGGCCGATGATCCCGACGCCGATGTGCGCCACCTCCTGGCGTATAACCACCCGCTCGCGCCACCCACGCTCCTCCTCGACGCCTTCATCGCCACGCCGACCCAACGCCCTTACCTGCTCACCCTTCCCCGCCTGCCCCGCACCGGGCTGGACCACCTCCTGGACCACGGGGACCCCGACGTCCGCGCGCTGGCCGCCGCCGACACCACCCTGGGCCGGGCACCCGCCCACCTGCTCGCCGACCCCTACCCGGGCGTGCGCCGAGCCGCCGCCGCGAACCCCCTGCTTCCCCTCGACCTCGTCACCTCGCTCCTGGAAGCCCCGGAACACGCCGAAGGAGCCGCGGCCAACCCCCGCATCCCCGCCGAGCGCCTTCATGCCCTGCTCGACCAGTGCGGGCTGGACCGGCCGGCGGCAGCCCGGTGAACCTTCAGCCGCTCACGCTGTTCTGGCCGGTCTCCAGGTGGCCGGTGAAGCGCTGGGACCAGGTGGTGTCGGAGTCGGCGGTGACGGTGAGGTCGTACCAGCCGTTGCTGTAGTGGACGGCGTTGAAGTGGTCGGTGGCGGTCTCGGCCGCTGCGACGGTGTAGTGCCAGGGGCCGTCGGAGCGGTACGCGGTGTTGTTGTTGGTGATGGTGAAGGTCGTCTCGGCGGGGGAGTTGTTGGCCAGGGTGAACTGGATGGCGAGCTTGCCGGTTTCGGGGGCGGTCACGTAGGAGGTGGTGACCAGCAGGTCCATGCCGGGTTTGGTGGCGTCGCCGGTGAAGCGGCGCAGGAAGCGGTTGGGGCCGACGACGCTGAGGTCGTAGGCGCCCTCGCCGAAGCCGGAGCCGACGTAGAAGTAGTCGCGGTCCGTGCCGCCGTCGCCGTCCAGGGTGTAATGCCAGGGGCCGCCGGAGCGGTGGGCGTTGGCGTACGAGGAGAGGCAGAGCGCTGAGCTGCCCGTGTTCCTCATGTCGATCCAGGCCACGAGGGTGCTGCCGGAGGCGGGGTCGAAGGCGGCGAGGTTGGCGTCCGGCTGGTAGGGCAGCGGGCGGGCCGGGCGGGTGCCGCTCTCCTGGGTGGGCAGGGAGTTGGTGCCGGGGCTGAGCGATCCGCCGGGCTTGGCGGCGGTCTGGGGGGTGGCGGGCAGCGTCGTGGGCAGGCCGTAGACGGGGTTGGCGAAGTCGAACAGGCTGGTGAGGTCGCCGCAGACCGAGCGCCGCCAGTCGGAGATGTTCGGGGCGCTGACGGGCTTGCCGATGGCGGCCGTCCACTGCTCCACGAAGCGCAGCACCGAGGTGTGGTCGAAGGTCTCCGAGCTGACCCAACCACCCCGGCTCCAGGGCGATACGGCGATCAGCGGCACGCGGAAGCCCAGCCCGATGTGCTCGGAGCCGAACCACTCGTCAGTCTCGGAGGACGGTGGGACCGGCGGCGGGACGTGGTCGAAGAAGCCGTCGTTCTCGTCGTAGTTGATGATCAGGATGGTGGAGTTGAAGGTGTCCGGGTCGGCCGCCAGCGCGTTGATCACCCGGTGCACGAAGTAGGCGCCGTTGCCGGGGGTGGCGGCCGGGTGCTCGGAGTACGCCTGGTTCGGGACCAGCCAGCTCACCTGGGGGAGTTTGCCCGCCTTGACGTCGGCCGCCAGCGCGTCCGCGATGTCGTCGGCGGTGTCACCGGGCTTGGTGGTGCCCCGCGGCACGGTGGACTTGCCCTTGACCGCCAGGGCGCTGCCGGCCGGGGCGTTGGCGAAGTTCGCGAAGTACTCCAGGGCGTTGTCCCCGAAGTTGTCGGTGGACTGGTAGACCTTCCAGCTCACCCCGGCGTTCTCCAGGCCCTCCGCGATGGTCTGCCAGGAGAGGTTCTTGCCGAGCTCGTCACCGCCGTCCTTGGCGTCCGCGCTGGTCCTGCCGCTCCAGTGGTACGTGCGGTTGGGGCCCGTCGCGCTCAGGATCGAGCAGTGGTAGGCGTCGCAGACCGTCCAGGTGTCGGCCAGGGCGTAGTGGAAGGGGATGTCGGCGCGGGTGAGGTAGCCGAGCGAGCCGACGCCTTTGGCGGCGACCCAGGCGTCCAGCCTGCCGCCGCTCCACGCCTGGTGCTGGTCGGCCCAGGCGTGCGGCAGATCGGCGTCGTACTGCGCGAGCAGCGCCGAGTTGGTGCCGCCGGAGCTGGTGGCGCTGAGCTGCCAGGGCAACTGGTGCCCGGTGGACGTGGGTTGGTCGAAGACGGTTCTGGTGCTCGGGCCGGTGCTGTTCTGCTGCATGATCGTGGCCCGGTCGGAGAAGCCCCGTACGCCCTTGAGCATGCCGAAGTAGTGGTCGAAGCTGCGGTTCTCCTGCATCAGGACCACGATGTGGCGGGCGTCGGCCAGGGTGCCGGTCGTCCCGGCCGCCTGGCTGGTTCCGGTGGCGGCGACGACGCCGCCCACCGACCCGGTGACGGCGGCGCTCGCGGACAGCGCGATGAATTTTCTTCGGCTCAGCTCACTCATGGCGGACGCCTTTCGGCCGGGGAGTGTGGGGGGTTGGCCTGCGAGGTGCGTGCGGCGAAGACGTGAGGCGGACGCTCACACGAGGGGGGCGGCGGCCGGGAGATGTCTGCTCTGCCGGCCGCCGTGTCCGCAGGACCGGCTACATGGGGGTGACGTACGCGCCGGAGATCCCGCCGTCCACCAGGAAGTCGGTGGCGTTGACGAAGGACGAGTCGTCACTGGCCAGGAAGGCGACAGCGGCGGCCATCTCGTCGGCCTCGGCGAACCTGCCGACGGGGATGTGCACCAGGCGGCGCGCCGCCCGCTCGGGGTCCTTGGCGAACAGCTCCTGCAGCAGCGGGGTGTTGACCGGCCCCGGGCACAGGGCGTTGACGCGGATGCCCTCCCGGGCGAACTGCACGCCCAGTTCGCGGGACATCGCGAGCACACCGCCCTTGGAGGCCGTGTACGAGATCTGCGAGGTGGCCGCGCCCATCCGCGCCACGAACGAGGCGGTGTTGATGATGGAGCCCTTGCCCTGGCGCCGCATGTAGGGGAGGGCGGCCTTGCAGCAGAGGTAGACGGAGGTGAGGTTGACCTCCTGGACGCGCTTCCACGCCTCCAGGCCGGTCTCCAGGATGGAGTCGTCGTCGGGCGGGGAGATCCCCGCGTTGTTGAAGGCGATGTCGACGCTGCCGTAGGTGTCGTAGGCGGCTTTGAACAGCGCCTCGACCTGCTCGGGGTCGGTGACGTCGGTCCGCACGAACAGTCCGCCGACCTCCTCGGCGGCGGCCTTGCCGCTGGCCTCGTCGATGTCGGCGCACACCACGTGCGCGCCCTCGGAGGCGAGCCTGCGGGCGGCGGCCAGGCCGATGCCGCTGCCGGCGCCGGTGATGACGGCGGTACGGCCGACCAGGCGGCGGCAGACGTTGCTGGGTGTGGTCGTCATGGGTGCTCAGGCCTCCGGGTTGTCCGTGGTGTCCGTGGCGGACGAAGCGTTGCTGATGAAGACGTTCTTGGTCTCGGTGAAAGCGGTGAGTGCGTCCGGGCCGAGTTCGCGGCCGAGCCCCGACTGCTTGTAGCCGCCGAACGGGGTCCAGTAGCGGACGCTGGAGTGGGAGTTGACGGACAGGTTGCCTGCGGCGACGGCGCCGGACACCCGCAGGGCGCGGCCGACGTCCCGGGTCCAGATCGATCCGGACAGGCCGTAGTCGGTGGCGTTGGCCAGGCGTACGGCGTCGGCCTCGTCCTCGAAGGGCAGCACGACGGCCACCGGCCCGAAGACCTCTTCGACGGAGACGGGGGCGTCCGGGTCGACGTCGGTGACGAGGGTCGGCGGGAACCAGAAGCCGGGTCCGTCCGGCGCGGTGCCGGTGATCGTCTTCAGGTCGCCGGTGACGTAGGACCGTACGCGCTCCAGCTGGACCCGGGAGATCAGCGGGCCCATCTGGGTGCGCTCGTCGGACGGGTCGCCGACGACGACGGACTCGATGGCCGGGGCCAGCAGGCCGAGGAAGCGGTCGTAGACGGAGCGCTGGACGAGGATGCGGGTGCGGGCGCAGCAGTCCTGGCCCGAGTTGTCCAGGAACGCCATCGGGGCGGCGGCCGCGGCGGCCTCGATGTCGGCGTCGGCGAAGACGACGTTGGGGCTCTTGCCGCCGAGCTCCAGGGTCACGCGCTTCACCTGGTCCGCGCACTTGGCCATGATCTGCTTGCCGACCCGGGTGGAGCCGGTGAACACGATCTTGGCGACCCCGGGGTGGGTGACCAGGGCGTCCCCGGCCACCGCACCGGCGCCGGGCAGCACCTGGAAGAGGTGCTCCGGCAGGCCCGCGTCCCGGGCGAGGTCGGCCAGCCGCAGGGCCGTCAGCGGTGTGGTCTCGGCCGGTTTGAGGATGACGGCGTTGCCCGCGGCCAGCGCGGGAGCGGTGCCCCACGCCGCGATCGGCATCGGGAAGTTCCACGGTGCGATGACGCCGACGACGCCGAGGGGTTCGAGGAGGGTGATGTCGAGGCCGCCGGGGACGGGGATCTGGCGCCCGGACAGGCGTTCCACCCCTCCGGCGGCGAAGTCCAGCAGGTCGCGGACGTTGCCCGCCTCCCAGCGGGCGTTGCCGATGACGTGCCCCGCCTCGCGGACCTCCAGCTGCGCCAGTTCCTCGAGGTGCTCGTCCACGGCGGCGGCGAACCGGCGCAGCAGCCGGGCGCGGCCGCCGGGGGTCAGCGCGGCCCAGCGGGTCTGGGCCGCGTGGGCGCGGACGACGGCGGCGTCGACGTCCTCACGGGCGGCCGCGGGGACCGTGGCGACGACCTCTTCGGTGGCCGGGTTGAGTACCTGGTGCTCGTGCACGTACTGCCTCACATGCGTTCGAAGGAGCGGCGGAGTTCCCAGTCGGTGACCGCGGCGTCGAAGGCGTCGAGCTCGACGCGCGCCATGTTGCGGTAGTGCGCGACGACCTCGTCACCGAAGGCGGCCTTGGCGAGGGGGCTGGTCTCCCACAGCTCGGCGGCCTCGCGCAGGGTGGTGGGGACATGCGCGTAGCCGGCGGTGTACGCGTTGCCCGTACAGGCTTCGGGCAGCTCCAGCTCGTGCTCGATCCCGTAGAGGCCAGCCGCGACGAGCCCGGCGACGGCAAGGTGCGGGTTCACGTCTCCGCCGGGCAGCCGGTTCTCGAAGCGCATGGAGGGGCCGTGGCCGACGATGCGCAGGGCGCAGGTGCGGTTGTCATGGCCCCACGCGACGGCGGTGGGGGCGAACGAGCCCAGCTGGAACCGCTTGTAGGAGTTGATGTGGGGGGCGTAGAGCAGGGAGAAGTCCCGCAGCGCGGCGAGCTGCCCGGCCAGGAAGTGCCGCATCACCGCCGACATGCCGTCGGGGCCGTCTGCGGCCATCACATTGCGGCCGTCGGCGTCCGTCAGTGACAGGTGGATGTGGCAGGAGTTGCCCTCGCGCTCGTTGTACTTGGCCATGAAGGTGAGCGAGACACCTTCCTGCGCTGCGATCTCCTTGGCGCCGGTCTTGTAGATGGCGTGCTGGTCGCAGGTGACGAGGGCCTCGTCGTAGCGGAACGCGATCTCGTGCTGGCCGAGGTTGCACTCGCCCTTGGCGGACTCCACCGTGAGCCCGGCCGCGCCCATCTCGTTGCGGATACGGCGCAGCAGCGGCTCGACGCGGCTGGTGCCCAGGACGGAGTAGTCGATGTTGTACTGGTTGGCCGGGGTCAGGCCGCGGTAGCCGGCGTCCCAGGCCTGTTCGTAGGTGTCCTTGAACACGATGAACTCGAGTTCCGTGCCGACCTGGGCGGTGTAGCCCAGTTCCGCCAGCCGGTCGAGCTGGCGGCGCAGGATCTGGCGGGGCGCGGCCACCACCGGCGAGCCGTCGTTCCAGGCCAGGTCGGCGACGAGCATCGCGGTGCCGGGATTCCACGGCACCCGGCGCAGAGTGCCCAGGTCGGGGTGCATGGCGAAGTCGCCGTAGCCGCGGTCCCAGGAGGACATGTCGTAGCCGTCGACGGTGTTCATGTCCGCGTCGACGGCGAGGAGGTAGTTGCAGCCCTCCGTGCCGTGCTCCAGGACTTCGCCGAGGAAGAAGCGGGCGGCGAACCGTTTGCCCTGCAGCCGCCCTTGCATGTCGGGGAAGGCCAGGACGACAGTGTCGATCTCACCACTGTCGACGAGGGCCCGCAGGTCCTCGACGCTGAGCGGGGGTGTGCGGTCTGGCACGGGAGTGCCTCCTTCGGGCTTCGGTCAGCCGAGTTGTTTTAAGGTATGCGCATGAACCATTGATTGGGAAGAGCTCATGGCGACGAAAGTGGGGGTCATGGAAGAGAGCCTGCAGGTGGTCGTGCCGTTCGGTTCCGTCGGTTCCGTGGACCGGCTGGCGCCGGTACTGCGCCCGGTCAGGGCGGGGAACGGCTTCGAGGAGGCGCTGGAGCAGATACTCCAGATCGTCCGCCTCGGGCTGGTCGCGCCCGGCGAGCGGCTGCCCGCCGAGCGGGATCTGGCCGAGCGGCTGGGCGTCAGCCGGGTCACCCTGCGCGAGGTGCTGAAGGTGCTCCAGGACCAGGGCCTGGTGGAGAGCAGACGCGGCCGGTACGGCGGCACCTTCGTGCGCCAGCGCGCCGACACCGCCGAGGGCGCGGACATGACGGAGGAGCTGCGGCGGCGGGTGGCGGCCGTGGACGTGGAGGACACCCTGCGCTTCCGGGAGGTGCTCGAAGTGGGCGCCGCCGGGCTGTGCGCCGCCCAGGGGCTGGACGCGGCGGCGGCCGGCCGGCTGCGGGAGGCGCTGGAGGCGACGCGGGACTCGCCGCTGGCGGAGTACCGGCGGCTGGACACCCTGCTGCACCTGACCATCGCCGAGCTGTCCGGCTCCCCGTCGCTGGCGGCGCGGTACGCGGCGGTACGGGCCACCGTCAACGACCTGCTGGACTGCATCCCGCTGCTGGTGCGCAACCTCGAACACTCCCAGCACCAGCACGAAGCGCTGGTCGAGGCGGTGCTGGACGGTGACGCCGACGCGGCCCGGGAGGTGATGCGGGAGCACTGCGCGGGCACCGCGGCCCTGCTGCGCGGCTTCCTGACCTGACGGGACCCACCCCGCGACGTACCCCGTGACGTGTTCGGCCACAAAATGCGCACGGGGTCTTGCGCTCCCCCCGCCGAACAGCAAAGGTATCGCCCCAAACCTTTGATGCGTGGACACAGGCGGTTCGCCGAACCCCTGCCAGCGGCGGAGGCCCCAGCACGAGGAGGCGGGTATGTCGATCGACAAGCACCTGACGGAGCCGGAGGATGAGCGCCACGGCACGGCGGCGACCAGTGACGAACAGCGCCTGCACGAACTCGGCTACGCCCAGGAGCTGGACCGCTCCATGTCGGCGTTCTCGAACTTCGCGGTCTCCTTCACGATCATCTCCGTCCTGTCCGGCTGCCTCACGCTCTACGGTTTCGGCATGGTCACCGGCGGACCGGCCCTGATCGCCTGGGGCTGGCCGCTGGTCGGCCTCATGACGCTGTTCGTGGGCCTGGCCATGGCCGAGGTCTGCTCCAGCTACCCCACGGCGGGCGGCCTGTACTACTGGGCCGCGCGGCTGGCTCCCTCGCACGGACCCGCCTGGTCGTGGTTCACCGGCTGGTTCAACTTCCTGGGCCAGGTGGCGGTGACCGCGGGCATCGACTTCGGCGCCGCCTTCTTCATGAACGCGCTGCTGGACCTGCAGTTCGGCTTCTCGGCCACTCCCGGCCACACCATCCTGATCTTCGGTCTGGTGCTCGTCGCACACGGCCTGCTCAACACCTTCGGGGTCAAGCTGGTCTCGTTCCTCAGCAACGTCAGCGTGTGGTGGCACGTCCTGGGCGTGCTGGTCATCGTGGGAACGCTGGTCATAGTGCCGTCCAAGCACCAGTCCGCGTCGTTCGTCTTCACCCACTTCGTCAACGGCACCGGTTGGCACAGCGGCTTCTACGTCGGCCTGCTGGGACTGCTGCTCGCCCAGTACACCTTCACCGGCTACGACGCCTCCGCCCACATGACCGAGGAGACCCACGACGCCGCGAACGCCGGGCCGCGCGGCATCGTGATGTCGATCCTCGTCTCCCTGGCCGCCGGCTGGGTGCTGCTCATCGGCATCACCTTCGCGATCCAGAGCTACGACGGCGCCCTGGCCAGCAAGACCGGAGTCCCCCCGGCGCAGATCTTCATCGACGCGCTCGGCGCGACCGGCGGCAAGCTGCTGCTCCTGGTCGTCATCGGCGCCCAGTTCTTCTGCGGGATGTCCTCGGTCACCGCCAACTCCCGGATGATCTACGCCTTCTCCCGCGACGGCGCGCTGCCCGGCTCGCAGGTCTGGCACCGCATCAACAAGCGGACCAAGACCCCCACCAACGCGGTGTGGCTGGCCGCGGGCGGCGCCTTCCTGCTGGGCCTGCCCTACCTCTGGAACGCCACCGCCTACGCCGCCGTCACCTCGATCGCCGTCATCGGCCTCTACATCGCCTACGTGCTGCCCGTCTTCCTGCGGCTGCTGCAGGGCGACCGGTTCGAACGCGGCCCCTGGCACCTGGGCCGCTGGAGCAAGCCGGTCGGCGTCATCGCCATCGCCTGGACCCTGATCATCACGGTGCTGTTCATGCTGCCCACGACCAGCCCGGTGACCTCCAAGACCTTCAACTACACACCGCTCGCCGTCCTCGCGGTCCTCGGGTTCGCCGGAGTGTGGTGGCTGGTGTCGGCGAAGAACTGGTTCACCGGCCCGAAGGTGCAGGGCACCGCCGAGGAACTGGCGGCCCTGGAACACGAACTGGACTTCTGACCCCGCCCGGCGCGGGATCGGCACAGCGACAGGAAGGAACGGCCCCGTGGCCAAGCCCCTCATCGGCATCAGTACGTATCTCGACCAGAGCGTACGGTGGGGCGTGTGGCACCTGCCCGCGGCGCTGCTGCCCGCCGGTTACCCCCGGCTGGTGCAGGCCGCCGGGGGACTCGCGGCGATGCTGCCGCCGGACGAACCGGCGGCGGCAGCGCAGGCGGTCGCGCGCCTCGACGCGCTCGTCATCGCCGGAGGACCCGATGTGCAGCCGTCGCGGTACGGGGCGCAGCCGCATCCCCGGACCGGCCCGCCCGACCTGGCGCGCGACACGTGGGAACTGGCCCTGATCGAGGCGGCACTGGAGTCCGGCACACCCCTGCTCGGCATCTGCCGCGGCATGCAGCTCCTCAACGTCGCCCTCGGCGGCACCCTCACCCAGCACCTCGAAGGACACACCGAGGACGTCGGCGTCTTCGGCTCCCACCCGGTGATCCCCGTCCCGGGCACCCTGTACGCCTCCGTGGTCCCCGAGACCTTCGCCGTCCCCACCTACCACCACCAGTGCCTGGACCGCCTCGCCGCCCCGCTCACCGCCTCCGCCCACGCCGCCGACGGCACGGTCGAGGCCGTCGAACTCCCCGGCACCCCCTGGGTCCTGGGCGTCCAGTGGCACCCCGAGATGGGCGACGACACCCGCGTGATGCGCGCCCTCGTGACGGCGGCGACCGCCTAGGCCCGCCGCGGACACACGTCAGCCGTGGCCGGGAAACCTCCCCGGCCACGGCTTGAGGTGTGCCGCGGTTCAGCCCTTGGCGTGCGGGTGCTGGCTCTGCAGCTGGGCGCTGAGGGCCGAGGTGAGGACGGTGTTGCAGTACGACACGGTGCCGGTGTTGGCGACGTAACGGGCGCTGATCCAGCGCTCGTGGCTCGCGCCGCGCTCCAGGTACCAGATGGTGTTGCCGTCGATGTCCTGGGCGCGGACCTTGCACGTGAGGCCGACCTGCGCGTTGTTCGCGAGGAAGCCGACCACGGAGGAGTCCGTGCTCGGGAACTGACGCACGTTCAGCCCGACCGGCGACGTGACCGTACCGTACGGGAGGGCCGGGGCCGCCTGGGCGGGAGCCGCGGCGAACAGGGCGCCACCCATGGCGAGGGCTCCGACCAGGGCGCCGGCGGTGCGCCTCACACCACGTCGGGCAGGGACAGTACGCAGGGACATATGCCTCTCCAGTTCTCGACAGCCACGAACCGCGAAGTGCGGCCGGGTCGCGAGCGGCACATTACGACTGATTATGGGAATAAACCTGAGCGAAACGCCCATGAAAGGCGAAGGCTATACATTCCCATCCGCACGATGGGTGAACACGGGCTCGGACAAGGCGCCGACGACTGCGCCATTCGCCTCACCGCGGCGGAGATCGGAGCCGCCAGGTGCTACTGGGTGAAGTTGACGTCCATCACCTGGTAGAAGGCATGGCCCGTGTCGGCCACCTCCCACACCCCGAGGATCACGTGGTAGCCGGAACGCTCCGGCAACCTGATCGTGTGCGGCTTCTCGAGGTTCGGGTCCGTGGAGGCGTCCGGCATCTCCCAGTGCGGGATGTTGCCGTACGGCTTGTAGGTCGCGAACGGCTCCGACTCGAACTGATCGCGGCTCAGCGGCTCACTCGGGTCCCAACCCGCCTTCGTCACGAAGTAGTTGTAGCGGCGCGTCCTGTGCTTCTGCGAGAAGTTCCACTGGAAGGGGACTTCCGCGCCCGCACGGAGATCGACCTTCGGCCAGTCCCGTACCTCGTCCAGCTTCGCCGCGTCCGGCTCACTGCCGCCACTGGCGATCTGCCCGTCCGGCGGCACCGGCTTCGGCCCACTCGGGTTGTCCGTCGGCGCGTCCGGGTCCGCCAGCCCGACCTGCCGGGCCGGAAAGAACTTGCCCGCCTCGATCCCGTTGGACGGCCAGCCGCCATTGAACTCGATGTCGGCGCGCGAGCGGGGATTCGTCAGCCACCCGTGTGCGGGGGTGACATCACCGCGTTCTGCCATAGCCACTTCTGCCTCCTCATGGTGCCGTGGATACCGCTTCGGCGTCGTCGGCGGCCGGAGTACGCGGCGTCCGAACAGCCGCTTCACCGGAACGCCGACCTCGACGCGATACTCACTGTGCGTTACTGGTTGCAGAAAGTCACCAACCGGAGGTGGTCGTGTCGGCGGCGTGCGGCCCCTCTCGGCGCCGGGGTGCCGGGGGGCGCGGGGACTCCTTCCGTGGCAGGGTCGGTGTGGTGGACAGCGGCAAGCAGCGAGGGGGATCGGCGGGCCTCGATCGCCGCGGTCTCCTCGGTGCGGTGGCCGGTGGCGCCCTCGGCGCCGCGGCTCTCGCGATCGCCGGATGTGACACAGCTGCGGACCGGAGCCGCACCAGGGTCACGGGGGTGCTCCCCACCGGCGCCGCCCGGGGAACGGCTGACGCCGATTGGCGGATCCACCGCACCGGGGCGCCCGAGGCGATCGAGGGGTACTGCGACAAGGTCAGTGTGGTCCCGGGCGAGGAGTTCGGGCTGTACGTGTCCACGCTCGCGCCCGGCTTCCGGGCGGCGGCCTTCCGGGTGGGGTGGTACGGCGGCAAGCAGGCCGCGTTGATCTGGGAGTCCGACCGGATCCGCGGCGAGCGGCGCGCCGGAAGCGAACAGCTGGACGCGACCCGGACGGTACGGGCGGGCTGGGAGCGCGGCCTGACCGTGCGGACCGAGGGCTG
Organism: Streptomyces sp. NPDC051976; assembly: GCF_040680795.1. NCBI lineage: Bacteria > Bacillati > Actinomycetota > Actinomycetes > Kitasatosporales > Streptomycetaceae > Streptomyces > Streptomyces sp. NPDC051976. The sequence continues at coordinate 266,952 of NZ_JBFAXL010000006.1, read as the reverse complement.
GCCGGAAGGCGCCTACCTGCTGCGCCTGGACGCCGAGGACGGCAGCCAGCGATATGTTCCGCTGGTCGTCCGTTCGACCACAGCGGTCGGCAGGACGCTGATCATGCACGCCCCGGCGACCTGGCAGGCGTACAACGCCTGGGGCGGCCTCTACCGCGGCGGCGACGGCTCGTACGCGACCCGGTCGCGCATGGTGTCCTTCGACCGCCCGTACGACGGGAACGGCGCGGAGAAGTTCCTCGTCTACGAGCGGGCCGCGGTGGTGCTCGCGGAACGGCTGGGCATCCCGCTGGCCTACACGACCGGTATCGATGTCCACCGTTCACCGTCAGTGCTTCGCGGTGCGACCACCGCGGTGGCGCTGGGCCACGACGAGTACTGGACCCCGGAGCAGCGGCGGTCCGTGACGCAGGCGCGCGACGCCGGGACGAACCTGGCCTTCCTCGGCGCCAACACCTGCTTCCGGCGGATCCGCCTCCAGGCCGGACCGCTCGGCGCGGACCGCACGGTGGTCTGCTACAAGTCCGACTACCCGGCGGATCCGTATCTCGCGCAGCACCCCACGATGCCCACGACCGACTTCCGCAGCCCACCCGCCCCGGACCCGGAGTCCTCACTCACGGGCGTCCTCTACGACGGCTACCCGGTCGACGCGCCCTACGTCGTCGAGAGCCCCGACCACTGGCTGTTCGCCGGTACGGGTGTGGCCCGCGGGGACTCCTTCGACCATCTGGTCGGCGCCGAGTACGACCGGGTCGACACCGGATATCCGCTCCCTGGCCCCCTCGAGATCGTGGCCCACTCGCCCGTCGTCTGCGAGGGGCGGCAGACCCACTCGGATTCCGCCTACTACACGGCACCCAGCGGCGCCGGTGTCTTCGCGAGCGGGACGATGCGCTGGGTCGAGGCCCTGATGGCCGGGGCCGGCCAGGACGGACGCGACCACGGCATGGACGCCCGAACCCGCACGTTCGTCACCCGCGCCACGGAGAACGTACTCCACGCCTTCGCCGAGGGCCCGGCCGCGACAACCCGCCCCGCGCCGCGCGACAACGTCGCGGGCGTGTACCGGACCTGAATGCGCCGCTTGCACCTCCAGCGGGTGGAGGTCGCAGACTCTGGGGCATGGACGGCGTACAAGCAGGTGCCCCGCTGCTGACGATTGGTGAGCTCGCCCGGCGGACCGGGCTGGCGGTGCGGACCATCCGGTACTGGTCGGAGACCGGGGTGGTTCCGGAGGCCAGGCGCAGTGCGGGTGGGCACCGGCTCTATGACGCGGCGGGAGTGGCGCGGCTCGAATTGGTGGCGACCTTGCGTGAGTTGGGGCTCAGCCACGCCGAGGTCGGGAGGGTGCTGAACCGGGAGAGCACTGTGGCCGAGGTGGCCGCGGTTCATGTCACGGCACTCGACGCCCAGATCACCACGCTACGGCTGCGCCGCGCGGTGCTGTCCGCCATCGCGGCAGGAGATCGAGAGGAGCCAGGGCACATGGACCGTCTGAACCGTATGGCACGGTTGTCGGCGCAGGAGCGGCAGCGGATCATCGACGACTTCGCAGCGCGTGTCTGCGAGGGCCTGGACGCCGAACCCCGCTTGCGGGACCGGTTGCGCGGCGGCGGCCACCGGCTGCCGGACGCTCCGACGCAGGAGCAGTTGGACGCGTGGCTGGAGTTGTCGGAGATGGTGCGGGATCCGCGGTTCCAGCAGATGGCGCGCCGGGCCATGGAGCAGAGTACTGGCGGTCGGGCGAAGGGCGGAGGAGCCGGGCCGTCGGCGGGGCCGGACAGGCACCGTCTGTTCGCCGAGAACCTTGACCGTACGATCGGCGCGGCGATGCGCGAGGGCGTCGCGCCGGACTCGCCCCGAGCCGCCGGGGTTGTGGACCGCCTGCTCGGCGATCCCCTCCCCGAGCGTCGAACGGCCGTCCGTAACCGCCTGCGGGCTCAGCTGGACGCGGGAATTGACGATCGACTGGACCGCTACCGTCGGCTGCTGGCCATCATGCACGGCCAGGAGCCACCGTCTCCCCGCGCGGCTCTGTACGCGTGGCTGGCCGACGCCATCGACGCGGGAGCCGCCCCCCAACCCGCCGTGCCACGCTGATCGGTGGGCTAGCGGGGCACCTGGGCCGTGTCGGCGTACAGCCGGGTGCGCGCGACACGGCCGTTGGCGACCTCGAAGAGCCACAGGTTGTGGAACACCACGGGAACGCCGGTCGCTTTGGGTACGGCCGTGTTGGTCAGCTGGACCGCGAAGTGGCCTTCGGCCTCGATCACTTGGTCGACCCGGCTGCTGAACGACTCCCACACGTCCGTGCCGCCGGGGGGTTTGGCGAAGAAGTCCTCGAATGCCTTGGGGCCGGTGTAGTCGCCGCCGTAGGGCAGTGACTCGGGGAGCGACATGACGAAGTCGTCCCGCAGCATCGGCAGGAGGCGGCTGCTGTCGCGGTGCGCGAACAACTCGGTGAGGGCGTAGGTGATTTCGTCCTTCGTGTAGACCTCCCGTGAGCCGGGATTCGCGGCGGCGGCGTCGAGTGCCTCGACCGCGACGACGTCGGTCCCGATGACGCCGTCGGCGAAGGAGAAGTTCTCCGGCGGGGTGAGTGTCATCATCACGAAGACGTCCGCCGGGCTGATGCCCGGATCGACTCCGAGCAGCCGCACCAGCTCGGCGTAGAAACGGCGCTTGGCCCGCGGGCCGCGCTCGAGGCCGTGGGTGATCCGGATGACCGTCCAGTCCTGCGAGCGCGGCCCGCCCCGGAACTCGCGGGGGAAGACCATCGCGCGCTGCTCGAACTCGTGGATGAGCTGGAAGTCGTCGTCCGGCTTCATGCCGAGTGCGGAGACCAGCGCGTCGTGGACCGCCCGGGACACCGCGTGGTGGTACGCGGGCGACTTGCCGCGGACGAGTGAGATGTCGGCGAAAGGCATGATCAGTCCTCTCCTGGGTCGGCTCGGGCCGAGGGAGTGGGTAGCCGGAGCGCCTCTACTATGCATGCCATCATACCTAGCTCGCCAGAGTCGGGCAGGGGATGTGGCCCTGGTTTGGCCGCTCGGCGCACGATGTATCGGCTCTGTACTATGTAAGCTGGCATACCTTCTATGGCTACGGGACGGCACATCGATGGGGCAGCGGTCCGACGCGAGACAGAAGATGGTGCAGGCGGCCAAGCAGCTCATGCGGGAGCGCGGATACAACGCGACGGCCTTCTCGGATGTGCTCAAGCTCAGCGGCGCCCCGCGCGGCTCGGTCTACTTCCACTTCCCCGGCGGCAAGACGGAACTGGCGATCGAGGCTGCCGCGGCGCATGCCCATGAGCAGGTGGAGCTGATCGACCGGGCCGCCGAGCAGGCGGACAGCGCCGCACGGCTCGTCGAGATCTATGTGGGCCTCGGCCGCGAGGGCATGGTCGCCAGCGGATACGCGCGCGGCTGCGGGATCGCCCCGCTGGTCACCGAAGGCGCCGCCCAGGAATCGGACGAGGTGGCCGAGGCGAGCCGCCAGTCGTTCGCCGAGATGGTCGACCGGCTCACTTATCACTTCGTCGCGTTCGGCCTTGAGCGGCCCACGGCACGCACCCTCGCCAACGCCGTGATCGCGGGCGTCGAGGGAGCGATGGTCACCGCCCGCGCCCAGCGCAGCCCGGCCCCGTACGACGCCGTGCACACCACGCTGACCCACTACGCGGCGAGCGTGTCGCCCAGAAGCCCCGGCCGGCAGCGCGGCTAGCGGCGGGGGGCCTGGCCTCCAGCGGCCGGTGCCGGGTGGAGGCCCGGCCCGGCCGCACCCGTCGAGCGCTCCCCGCTACCCGAGCGTGAGCATGGCCTGAGCGATCTCGCCGACCGAGGCGGCCGGGATCGCGGTGGCGGCCTCCTCCAGGACCAGCAGCCGTGCCCCGGGGATCTCGCGGGCGAGCGCCTCGCCGTTGCCGACGGGGAAGAAGCGGTCGCGGCGGCCGTGGACGACGAGGGTGGGGACGCCGATCCCGGGGAGGCGTTCGCGCCAGCGGGGTGTGCAGTCGAGCGCGGCGAACACCGTGCCGATCTGGTTGGCCAGCTGGACCGGGGGCGCGGTGCCCGGCGTACGGTCCCAGACGCGTGCGGCGGTCGCGCGTGCGGCGGCGGGGTCGTCCCCGAGGATCAGCGCGCCGGCGGCGGCGAAGTCTGCCACGGCCTCGCGGTCGGCCCAGTCGGGCATCGGACGGGTGAAGAGCTGGCCCATCGCCGCCTGGTCGTGGTCGGGGAGGTCGTCGTCGGGCGGGCCCGGGGCCACGGCGCGGGTGCCGACCAGGGTGAGCGCCGAGAACGCGCCCGGATGGTCGAGCACGGCCACCTGGGCGACCATCCCGCCGACGCCTATCCCCGCGAGGTGGGCAGGCCGCCCGCCGAGGGCGTCCACGAGCGCCTCCGCGTCGGCGGCGAGGTCGCGCAGGGTGTAGGCGGGCGCCTGCGGATCCGCCGTCGTCGACGCACCGCTGTCGCGCAGGTCGTAGCGCACCACCCGGCGTCCGCCCGCGGCCAGGCGCTCGCACAGCGCGTCGGGCCAGGAGAGCATCGTCGGTGAGCCCACGAGCAGGACCAGTGGCGCGTCGTCGGCACCGAAGGACTCGATGCCCACATCGATCTTGTTGGCCTGGACTGTGGTCATCGGCTCACCGCCGGACGTCGTAGGGCCGCGGTGTGGCCGTCGGAGGAGACGGCGATGTCAGTGACGGTTCGTGTCATGCCAGGGCAGACTCGTTCCGCCGTCCAAACTCATCGCTACGGCTACGGCTACGGCTTCGCCTGCGGCTCGGCCTGTTCGGGCGGCTCTTCCCGGCGGCGCGCCTTCGGGGCGCGTCTGATGGCGATGATCGCCGCGTCGTCGCCGAGCCGCCCTCCGCTGTAGGCCAGCAGGTCTTTGCGCAGGTGGCTGACCAGGGCCTCCGGGGGGCAGGTCGTCCAGCGGGCCGCGCGCTCGGGGAGGGGATAGAAGACGCCCTCGCCGTCGCGGGCCTCGGTCACTCCGTCGGTGTAGAGCAGCAGCGTGTCGTCCGGCTCGAAGGCGATCGTCATGTTGCCGCCGGTGCTGGGTGCCAGGGCCTGGACTCCGAGGGGAGGGAGCGCTTCGGTCTCCAGGAGGTGCAGGGTTCCGTCGTGCAGGAGCAGGGGCGGGGGGTGGCCGCAGTTGATCAGGCGGGCGACGGGCTCGTCGTCGGGGATGTCGAGGAGCTGAGCGGTGATGAAGTGTTCGCCGGTCTCGTCTCCGGTGGCGGCGAAGTCGACGAGGTAGCGCTGGACGTGCTGGTTGAGGATGCGCGCGACGTCGGTCAGGTCGGGGCGCAGGGCCGCGACCAGGCGGAAGGCGCTCAGCAGCAGCGCGGCCTCGCCCACGGCCGCGAGTCCCTTGCCGCGGACGTCGCCGATCAGGATGCGGGTGCCGGTTTCGGTCCGGGTGGCGGTGTAGAGGTCTCCGCCGATCTGGGCCTCGGTCTCGGCGGCCAGGTACATGCTGGCGATCTGCAGCGGACCGATCCGGTCGGGTAGAGGGCGCAGCAGGGCACGCTGGGCGGACTCGGCGATGGACTGCGCGTGGGCGAGCTCCCGGCGGCGGCGCTCACGTACCACTGTGAAGATCACGATCAGTACTGAGAGGACGGTCAGTGCGCAGATCTGGGCCAGATGGTTCGCGGTGGTCAGTCCGCCGTGCAGGACGGCTATCAGCACCTGCGCCGTCACCGCGAGGGCCCCGATGGCGGCGGTGGCCTTGGGACCGGCGAACGACGGGGTCAGCGCGGGTGCGATCACCAGCAGCGGCCCGAGGTGGATGTCGGTGGGCGAACGGACGTCGATCACGGCGATCAGGACGATCAGCGCGATCGGGAACAGCAGCAGCCACCCGTTCCGCCGCCATGGCCCCTCTTCGCCATCCCCCCGAGCCCACACGTCCATGAACCAACTGTGCGCCGGGCCGCCGCCCGCCGCATGCTCAGACGACGCCGGTGAACCGGTCTTCGACGTAACTCTTGCGTGCCTCGTCGCCGCGCTCGGTGGCCAGGTACCGAGACCAGGCCTGTGTCTCGTGCCCGGCGGCGCCGGCTGCCCCCGGGTCCGGCGAGCGTCGTCCGCGGTGCGATCAGGGGGCGAGTTCGACGAGGGGGCGGCCGAGGGCGGTCATCCATTGGGCCGCGGTGGTCATGGTGGCCGCGAGCCCGGTGGAGATGGCCGTGAGGGTGGCCGCGCTGAGCTCGCCGGCCGCGGTGGCTCCGGCGGCGATGCCCGCGGCGGCGGGTTGGAGGAGGGCGGCGAGTTCGAGTCCGGCGACCACGGGGGCGAGGTAGACGGCCAGGGCCACGAGCAGGCCGGCGCCGGTGAGGATGGCGGCGGCGCGCAGGAGGTCGCGGTCCTGGGGGATGCGGTTGAGGTAGGCGTCGTTGAGCCACGGGGTGAGAGTGACACCGTATGCGGTGCGGGTGCCCTGGCGGCGCAGGCGTTCCTGTTCGACGAGCTTCTTCACGACGACGGGGAGGGCCACGGCGTCGAGGGGCATGGAGTGGATCTCGTAGAGGAGCAGGCCGTCGGTGCCGTCGGGGTAGGGGTACCAGAAGGTCGGCTCGAAGCAGATCCACTCGACGTACGTGATGTTGGCTTCCGTACGCGGCGGCAGGGGCACGATGCGCTGCAGCATTCCGCGCGGGCGCCAAGTGGTCGGGCCCGCTTTGACGTTGTAGGAGCTGAGGCTGAACGCGCTCTTCACGGCAGGGTCGATGGCCTTGATGATCTGCTCGAACTTGCTGACCCGGTACTTGATGTCCTCCTTGAGGGTCTGCGCCGCCTGGTTGTTGGTGGTCACCTCGGCGAACTCGATGAGGAGGTCGTACCCCTGGGGCGGGCGGGCGCAGAATCCGATGATGTCGGGGCGCAGTGAGCCACCGGCCTTGTAGTCCTTGCGGAACTCCTTGGTCATCCTGGCGAGCATGTCGTCGGCGGCGGCGATGCCGGTGAGCATGCGGGTGTAGTCGTTCTCGGCCAGGACGAACGACCAACTGGGGTACTGGTACTTGAAGTAGTCGTAGAAGTAGCCGAACATCGCCGTCTGGGCCCACTGCCATTCCATGGTGCCCTGTTCGCCCTTCTGCGTACCCGTGACGCGTCCGGCTCCGCCCTGGCGCAGGAACTGTCCCACTCCGGGGCAGATGGTCAGCCGCTGGATGTCGAGCTGGGAGGTCATGGCGGCGCCCTCAGGAGATGGTCGACAGATTGCTGGTGACGGCGATGTCGGTGCCCGAGGTGGGGGTGTACTCGTTCCACTCGGCGATCAGTTCGCCCTTCTCGCCCGGCTGCATGACGGGGATCGGGGCGGCGGCGGTGCCGGCGTGGGGCTTGGTGAGCCTGGCGACCTGGAGGTGGTTGCCGTCGGGGATGGCGGTGACCACTTGCGCTTCCTGGTTGTCCTGCGTGTCGCGTACGGAGTCGATGAGGACGCTGAGGCCGACGACGAACCCGTCGCTGGAGGCGACCGGGAGGGTGACCGGCTGGGAGCTGGGGTTCAGGGCCGCGGGGCAGGTGGTGAAGACCGCGTCCTCCAGCCGGGTCGCGGTGCGGCCCGGGTTGGCGGGCGGGATGCCGGGGTAGTTGCGGTCGTCGTAGGCGGCGATCTCCTGCGCGATGGTCCAGTACGGGGAGGGGGAGGGGGGCTGGGTGGGGTCGTCGATCACCCCGTTCTCGACGAAGTTCACCCACCGGGTCTCCCAGCCCTTGCGGACCGTGAGCACCACCCGTGCGCTGCCGGCGCGCAGGAACGCCTGCCGGTTGGGGTCGGGGTGCTGGATCTCGCGGATGAACGCCCAGCTCTCGGGGAGGTCCCAGAAGTAGGAGTAGAGGAAGCTGACGACGTTCTCCCACTCGATGGCCTGGTTGACGAAGCGGACGACGTCCTCGTACTGCTGCACCAGGGTCCACAGCGCGGTGCCCGCGGTGACGGTGTTGCTGTCGAAGCCGGTGCCGTGTGCCACGTCCACCTTCAACGCGGCGAACTGGGCGGCGACTTCGGGGGGCATGGTGGGGAAGCGGCCGCCCAGCAGGTAGCGCAGGACGGCCTTCATGACCTCGTCGCTCTCCTCGCGGCGCAGCGTGAGGGTGTCCACGCCCGTCAGCCGCGTCTCCAGTGCGGCGATGCGGCCCGCGATGTCCTGCTGCTGGGCGTAGTACTGGTTCTGTGCCGCGTTGAACAGCGCGTTCCATACGTCGGACTGCCACTGCTCGACCGCGAGCCTGGTCGGGCGTACGCGTGCGGTGAGCAGCACGGACTGGGTGGAGCACTGGTCCCAGACCAGGACCAGGGTGGGGGAGCCGGTGGCGCCTTCCATGAAGTTCTTGGTGGGGTCGGTGTCCTGCTTGAGCACGGTGCCCGGGGGGAAGGTCAGTTCTCCGAAGGGGTCCCAGGACAGGTTGCTGCCGACGATGGTGAACTGGCCCGAGTGCCCGGAGAAGCTGGTGATGTGGCCGCCGATGGTGATGTCGACGATCTCGTATCCGGCGGGCAGGTTCAGGGTGGTCTTGGTGACGGCGCGGCCGCTGGGCAGCGCTCCCGATTCCACCGGGTAGGTCTGTGCGGGCAGGTCGCCGGGCGGGTGCGGTACGCCTTGGGCGCCGAACCGGTCGGCGAGGACCAGGTAGTGCGGTTCCTTCTGTGTCGGCGGGTGCGTCACCGGCGGCTCGGGGTCCTCGTCGCGGACGTCGGCGGTGATGTCGTTGTGGGCGACGTTGAAGACGAAGGGCCCCAACTGGTTCTTGAGGGCCTCCAGTTCGACGTACGCCTGGCGCATCGACGCCGCGGGTTCCGGCAGCACGATGTCGTACGTCAGGCGCAGCCCGTACCGGTACAGGCGCACCCGCCACTTGCGCATCAGGCTGAAGTAGTCGATCCGGATCGGGTCGGTGCTGCTGGGGTTCCTCAGGGTGCGGGTGGTGCTCTGCGCCGTGCCGGTCTCGGTGGTCGTGGTGATGGTGACCTTGTGCTCCTGCTTGGCGCGGGCGGACGCCTTCTGCGTCAGTGTCGTCGCGTGCTTCCTGCTGTCGGTGGCCGACTGCGACTGCGAGCCCTGGGAGGTGAACCCGGAGGACGCCGAACCGGAGATCACCGGGATGCCGCCGGAGACGGTGCCGGTGATGTTGAACTGGTTGGCGTGCTCCTGTTCGGACGTCGTCGACTGGGACAGCTCGGTGTTGTCGGTGACACCGGTCTCGCTGACGGTCTCCAGCGAGTCGGTGACGATCGAGGTGAACTCCTTCTTCTGGACCGACCACTCCTTCTGCGTCACCGCGGTCTCCTCCAGCGGAGCCAGCGGAATGGTCGCCAGGAGCTCGCCGCGCTCGATCCCGTTCGGCGCCATCTCCAGGCGCTCCAGGTTCATCCAGCCCAGCCGCGGAACGGTGGTGTTGACCTCCAGGCCGCGCAGCGCCACCGCGGCGCTGTGCAGGGCGTGTTGGGCCTCACCGAGGGAGCTGGCCAGCGGGTCCCGGTCTGCTGCCGCGCGGCCCCAGCTGTCGACCTCCTCGCGGCGCAGATCGGCCACCGCCTGCCCGAACTCCCGCAACGCCGAGGTGGGGACGGTCGCGAAGGCCGCCGCGCCGGGCTGCGTCGAGGCCAGTACGCCGGTCTCGAAGGGCGCCACCAGCCCCCGTAAGGAGTCGTTGACAGCCGGCGTACGGCTTGCCACCGCCGCCACCTCGCCTGGCCGCAGGGCCAGTTGGTGCACGAACGCGGCCTTGATGACGGCCTGCCCGATCACCGGCGCAGGAGCGTTGAGCGGGACGAGAGTCGCCTTGTCGAGAGACCGGGACGCATGCGCCAGCAACGGCGCCTGCGGGGGAGGCGGCGGAGGGGTCGGGATCGTCGGGAGAGGCAGCGGCAGGCCGATCGCCTCTGCCGATGAGGACGGAGACGGTGAGGGAGTCGGTGAAGGAGACGGCGGATGAGGGACGGCGGGTGCGGACATCGCTTCGGTCATCTGGGGCTCCTCAACGCGACATTGCGGTCCAATCGCTCATCGTGGCAGGTGTCCCACCGTCACGCAGTCCGTGTTCCGCTGAGCGGAACACGGACCTTCCCGTGACGGTGGGCGGCCTTCAGCGCCGCAGGTGTCGCCGGACGTCGGCGAGCCGTTCGGTGAGGAAGCCGCGCTCGGCGTCGTTGTCGGTGAGCAGCAGGGCCTCCTCGTAGGCGTCGGCCGCCTGCGGCCACTGCTGGAGTTGGCGGAGGAAGTCGGCGCGGGCGGCGCTGAGGTAGCCGTAGGCCGCCAGCGCGGGTTCGTCGGACAGGGGAGCGAGCGCGTCGAGGCCGGCCCGGGGGCCGTCGCGCAGGCCCACGGCGACCGCCCGGTTGAGCTCGACCACGGGTGAGGGCCAGAGCTGGCGCAGGACGTCGTAGAGGCCGACGATCTCCGTCCAGTCCGTGTCCTGCCATGTGGGCGCCTCGGCGTGGACCGCGGCGATGGCGGCCTCGACGGCGTAGCGCGTGGGGGGCCGTCGGCGCAGCGCGTCGGTGAGCAGTGCGACGCCCTCCTCGATCAGTCGGCGGTCCCAGCGGGTGCGGTCCTGTTCCGACAGCAGGAGCAGCCGCCCGGTGCCGGACAGCCGGGTGTCGGCGCGTGCGTCGATGAGCAGCATGAGGGCGAGCAGGGCGCCGACCTCGGTGTCGTTCGGCATGAGCAGATGCAGCATGCGCGCGAGGTTCAGGGCGCTGTCCACCAGGTCGCGGCGCATCAGCTGGGTGCCGGCCGGCGCGGTGTGGCCGGTGGCGAAGACCAGGTGGACGACTTCGAGTACGGCGCCGACCCGTTCCGCCAGTTGGTCCGGGGACGGCACGCGGTAGGGGATGCGGGCCGCGGCGATCTTCTTCTTGGCGCGGGTGATCCGCGCGGCCATGGTCGCTTCCGGCACCAGGAAGGCGCGGGCCACCTCGGCGGTGGACAGCCCGCACACCAACCGCAGCGTCAGGGCGACCTGGGCGTCACGGGACAGCGCGGGGTGGCAGCAGGTGAAGACCAGCCGCAGACGGTCGTCGTCCAGGGCGCTGTCGGGTCCTGGCACCGAGGCGTCGGTGACCAGCAGCGGCAGCGACCGCCGCCACAACTGCTGACGGCGCAGCACGTCCCTGGCCCGGTTGCGCGCGGTGGTCGTCAGCCACGCGGCGGGCCGGTCCGGGACTCCCGAGACCGGCCAGACCTGCAGCGCCTGTGCGTACGCCTCCTGCGTGCAGTCCTCCGCGAGGTCGAGGTCCCGGGTCAGGGCGACGGTGGCGGCGAGTACCCGGGCCCAGTCGCGGCGGTGCGCCTGCGCGACCGCCGCGACGACCTCTTGGCTCATCCGTGCTCCACCACCGGGCGGATCTCCACCCCGCTGTGGCCGGCGGTCGCCTCGTACAGGTGCTTGGCCAGCCCCATCACCTCGTCGAGATCAGCGGCCTCGATCAGGTAGTAGCCGCCCACCGCTTCCTTCGTCTCCAGGAACGGCCCGTCGGTGACGGTGAGCCGCCCTTCGGCGTCCGCGCGCAGCGTGGTGGCCACGCTCGCCGGCTCCAGCGCGTGGGTGTCGAGCACCGCCGCCCCGGCCGCCGCGAACAGGGCGCGGTGCCCGTCGCCGAGCGCCTGCTGCTCCTGCTCGGACATCGCCGCCCACTCCCGCTCGTCGCCGTGAATGAGAAGCAGATACTTCGCCATGTCGGTCATCCCTTCGTACGCGGCCCCGGTGGGCTCGCCTACTGGTACGACGAACACGGCGGCATCGGAATCGACAGTCCCGGAGAAATCTTGCTACACGGGTGCCTCTTCCTACACGGGTGCCTCTTCGCGGATCACGGCGAAGAGGGCCCGGTCGGTGGGGAGGCCGTCGGCGTCGAAGGCACGGTGCCGGCCGAGGTGTTCGACGCGTCCGCCGGCGCAGTTCTTCCGCAGGTACTCCGTGAGCCAGGCGTCGGGCGTCGGCAGCATGGGCGGCAGTCCGAACGACTCGGGCATCTCGTCCTCGCCGCTGTCGAAGAACATGACCTTGCCGGTCCGGGCCCAGAGCCCTTGCAGCAGGTCGGTGGCGGTGTCCAGACCCAGCTCGCGCACCAGGTGGTGCCACAGGGACAGCAGCAGGGTGCAGTCGGTCGCCGGCAGAAGGGCGAGGGTGTCGGGGCGGAACTCCAGGTACGTCACCGCCACGTTGTCCAGGTGGTTCCGGCGTACGGCTGTCGTCGCCGTCCGCACACACTTGAGGTCCGACTCCAGGACGACGGAGGGGATCCCGCGCTGGGCGAGCCTGATCGGGAAGTAGCCGACGTTCGCGCCGACATCCATGGCGCTCCCCACCCCGAGCCGCTCGACGACGGGCTCCATCGCCGCCCACCGCGACTCGGTGCCGATGGAGCGCTTGGCCTTCCGTACGGGCACGCCCGGTACGGGCTGGTACACGCCGTCGGGGAGTGCGTCGAGCTTGACGCGGACCAGATCGATCGCGTCGTCGAACTTACGGCGCGTGCTGAGCATCAGCCGACGCGAGGGGAATCGCTGTTGGAGGCGTACCATCCGCGTGGAAGCCTGGGTTCCGTTCAATTTATCCATGAGTATCTCTGTCGACAGGAGATATTGAGGCTGCTTTATATTGCCACCATTAATGCAATAATACCTTTTGGTCCGGCATTCCGCAATTCGACGGCGAAAAGGAGAAAGCGAAGACTGCCGTGCGTTCCGGCCGGTGGCGACGAGCCAAGATGCGACCTCACCGGTGGGAGAGCACTCTTGAGTGAGTGCAGGTTCACCACGCCTACCGTCCGCGACGCGTGAGGAAGTAGGGGCATGCGATTTTCGGGCCCGCGAACCTCGTCGTCCCGGGACCATGTCGAGATAACGAGTCCGGCCCCCCGGGACAAGTGGCAGCGCCTGGTCGACGTGAGCGACGAGGCGCTGATCACCCAGACCCCGGGCTGGTTGGACTGTATTTGTGCGACCGACCCGTATGAGGATGCCAGTCGCTTTTATGAATTCGACAATGGCGGCGGAATCGTCGTGCCGCTGGCCCGGCGGCGTCGTTGGCCCGGCCAGTTGATCGCCCAGGACGCCTGGCCTTCCGAGTGGGGCATCGGAGGTCCCGTCGCCGCCGAGGCGCCCGGCCCCGGGGAAGCGCGCGCCGTCTTCGGGGATCTGGCCCGCCTTCCCGCGAACCGCGTGTCCGTGCGGTTCGGGCCGAGCGCCGACCCGGCGTGGCTGTCCGCGGCGCCCGCCGACTTCACCACGCTGCCTCACACCACGTACGTCCTGGACCTCGACGGCGGCTTCGGTGACGTCTGGGCGCGCAAATTCCAAGCGTCGGTCAGAACCGCCGTGCGCAAGGGCGAGAAGACGGGGGTCGAGGTGGAGGTCGACCGCACCGGGCGCCTGGTGCCGGCCTTCTACGCGCTCTACCAGCACTCGATCGCGCGGTGGGCGGAGCAGCAGCACGAGCCCCTGGCGCTGGCGCGCTGGCGCCGGAACCGGATCGACCCGCTGCGGAAGTTCCAGACCGTCGCCGAGACGTTCGCCGAGTCGTGCGCGGTGTGGCTGGCCTCGTACCGAGGGCAGCCCGCGGCGGCCATCATGGTGCTCCGGCACGGGCCGCACGCGAAGTACTGGCGCGCCGGAATGGTCAAGGAAGTAGCTGGTCCCACTCGCGCCACCACACTGCTGCACAAGCTCGCCATCGAGGACGCCTGTGCCGCCGGCTGCCGCTTCTACCACCTGGGCGACTCGGTCCCCGATTCCTCCGTCAGCGTCTTCAAGGAACGGCTCGGCGCTCGCGGCCACCCGTCGTACGGCTACCGCCGCGAAGTGCTTCCCCTGACCTCGATCGACGGAGCGCTGCGGGGAGCGGCGAAGCGTCTCATCGGTTTCAAGGACGAATGACATGATCAACACTCCGGCCGGTCCCGCGCACCTCACCACACCGGCGCCACGTGACGTCTGGTGGCAGCTGGCGAGGAAGGACCCCGACACCAACCCCTCGCAGACTCCGCTGTGGATGGACTGCCTGTGCGCCACGGGGCCGTACCGGGACGCGAGCCGTCTCTACGAGTTCGAGCAGGGCGGTCGGCTCGTCCTCCCGCTCGTCGGCAGAAGGCATCGCCTGCAGGTCCTGGACGCGGAGGAGTCCTGGCCGGCGGAGTGGGGCATCGGAGGACCGGTCTGCCCGGGAGGAGTGAGCCCGGCGGAGGCCCGCGTGGTCTTCGCCGATCTCGCGCGGCTGCGTGCGCTGCGGGTCGGCGTGCGGCTGCGGCCCGCCGACCAGGCTCTCTGGGCGGACGCCGCACTCGGCTTCCGTGCCGAGCCGCACATGACGCAGATGGTGGACCTCGACGGCGGCTTCGGCGCGGTCTGGGAGCGCCGCTTCCACCGTCATGTGCGGCGGGAGGTCCGCCATGCCGAGCGCTCGGACGTCGAGGTCGACGTGGACCGTACCGGCCGGCTCGCCCCCGTCTTCTACGACCTGTACCAGAAGTCGATCGTGCGCTGGGCCGAACAGCAGCACGAGCCGCTGGCGTTGGCCCGCTGGCGCAGGACGCGGGAGTTCCCCGAACGGCGGCTGGAAGAGGTCGCCGCCCGGTTCGGTGAGGAGTGCGCCATCTGGGTGGCCTGGCACGACGGAGAGCCCGCCGCGGCGTGTGTGATCCTGCGCCACGGTGGTCACGCCAAGCTGTGGCGCAGCGCCATGGACCGGGAACTGGCCCATCCCGTCCACGCGGTCCCGCTGCTGTACCGGCTGGCCATCGAGGACGCGTGCGCGGCGGACTGCCGGACGTTCGACATGGGGGAGTCCGTCCCGGAGTCCTCGCTCGCCACGTTCAAGGCCGGGTTCGGAGCGGAGAGCTTCGCCTCCCCGCGCTTCGTCCGGGAGCGGCTTCCCGTCTCCGCGGCCGAGCGCCGGGTGCGGACGGCCGTCAAGCGCCTGATCCGCTTCGAGGACCCGTGAGCCCGAGGCGCCGCTTCGACACGCGGTGTTCGTGATCGCCACGACCTGCCACTTGCCGCGATCGGGAGTATCGTCACGTTGGGTATGAGCACCGCATATCGGTCGAAATCGCGTTCCGCCGCCGGAAAGTGGCATCGCCACGACCGAGCCACGGCACGCCAGTGGACGGTACGCCTCGTTCTTCCCGCGGCTCTCGCCCTCTGGCTGCTGTCCCTGCGCCATGTGCACCTGGCCGGGATGCGCGACTACGGTCTGCTGCAGGTGCTGCCGGTGCTCTTCTGGGTCGCTCTCGGCCTGCTCGCCCTCGGCTTCTGCCTCGCGCTGAGCGACCGGCGCACCGCCGGTGGGTGGTTCGTCGGTTACGTGCTCGGCCTGATCGCGGTCATCCACGCGACCCCCACGCTGCTCTACCCGACACTGCGCTACAGCTGGGCGTGGAAGCACGTCGCGGTCGTCGACGCGGTGATCCGCCACCACGGTGCCGTACCCCGCGCGGGCCAGCTCTCCCTGTACAACCAGTGGCCCGGGTTCTTCGACCTGAACGCGTTCTTCCTGCAGGCCACCGGTCTGCACTCGGCGCTCGGCTACGCGACCTGGACCCCGCCCGTCTTCAACGCCGTACTCCTCGCCCCGCTCCTGCTGCTCTACCGGACGGTGACGCGTGACCGGCGGCTGATCTGGGGAGCGGTGTGGATCTACTACTCGTGCTCCTGGGTGGGCCAGGACTACTTCTCCCCGCAGGCTTTCGCCTTCCTGCTCTTCGTGACGCTGATGGCCCTGGTCATGGGGCAGTTGCCCACCTCGGCGCTGTACGGCGCCGGCGACATCCGCACCGACCGCTGGCCCGTGGGCCGGTTCGTGCTGGTCATGGTGCTCGCCGCCGTCATCATCTCCTCGCATCCGCTGACGCCGCTCATGCTGGTCAGTGCCCTTGTGGTGCTGTCGTTCCCGCGCCGCAACCGGCGGGTGGTGCTGCCCGTCCTGGCCGGTGCGGTGCTGCTGGCCGTGGTCTGGGACGCCACCGTCGCCCGCCCGTACCTCTCGGCCAACCTGGGCGACTTCCTGGGCTCGCTGCTGAAACCCGACACCAACGTCGCCTCCGGGCTGGCCGCCCTCGGTACCGCGGCCCCGGGCGAGGTCGTGGTGGCCTGGGTGGACCGCGGCCTGTCCGCCGCGGTCATCCTCCTGGCCGTCATCGCCGTCCTGGTCCGCCCCTGGGTCCGCCGCACCTGCCTGCCGCTGCTCGTGCTCGCACCGCTGCCGGTCCTGACGGCGAACGCCTACGGCGGAGAGATGATCTTCCGCGCCTATCTGTTCGCGCTGCCCGCCGCCGCGTTCCTGATCGCGGCCCTGCTCTTCAAGCGGGGGAGCAGGCCGAGCCTGCGCGTGCTGGCCGTCTATCCGCTGCTGGCCGCCCTGCTCGCCGGGCTCATGTTCGGCTACTACGGCAAGGAATCGGCGAACTACTTCACCAAGGATGAGGTGGCGGCCGGGCGCTACGTCGCGGCCACCGCTCCTCCCGGGTCCACGATCGTCTCCGTCACCTCGGCGGTGCCCGGCTTGTACCTGCGCTACGACCAGAACCCCCAGGTGCAGTTGGACTCGCAGACCCTCAACGACCGGCGGCGCCTGGTGAACGACCCGGTGACGGGCCTGGCGGGGTTCGTCCAGCACGCCACCCCGCAGCGGCCCGCCTACGTCATCCTGAGCCGGGCGCAGGCCGCCGACATCTACGAGAGAGGTGTCCTGCCCGCGAACACCGTGCAGCGCATGGACTCGGACCTGGCCAGGAACCGCGGCTACGTCCCCGTCTACCGCAACAAGGACGCGGTGGTCTACCGGTACGACGGCCCGGGAGCGGGACCATGACCCCGCTGCGCTGGGGGCTCGCACTGTCCGGCTGGGCGGTCTGGGCGGTGGTGACCTTCCTGCCGGACACCGTGGCCCTGCGCACCGTGCTGGTGACGGCGTTCCTGCTGGTCTGCCCCGGCCTGGCGGCCTCCCGGTGGGCCCGGCCGGGCGCGGTGCGCGCCACCGACCGCACGGCGGTTCTGGAAACGGGCGTCCTGTCCGTGACGGTCGGGGTGTCGATGGCGGTGCTCGTGGTGGAGGCCCTGTTCCTGGGCGGCGCGTTCACCGTCACCCGGGCGCTGCTCGCCCTCGCCGCCGCCACCTCCGTGCTGGCCCTGCTGCCCCGGCGCGGGGCTTCCCGGCGCGTGTAGGGCATCGCGGCGGTCCCGCACGCCCGGCCCGCGGCCTGCCTGGCCGGGGCATTCCCGATTATTACGAAAAATCGGCTGTTCACTTGACATCAATCGCAGATCGGGCAAATGTGTATATATACGCTGTAAATATACCGCGAGGGGGGCGCGCACTCGGAGATGCATGACCATGCACAACGACCTGATCATCAGTAGCGAGCGAGAAGCTGAGACTCACGCCACCGTCAGCCTGGTCGTCCCGGCCCTGAACGAGGCGCGCAACATCGCGTGGGTCTTCGAGCAGATCCCGGCATGTGTGGACGAGGTCATCCTCGTCGACGGCGACTCCACCGACGCCACGGTCCCCATGGCACAGCACTGCCTGCCGGCCGTGCGCAACGTGCGGCAGAGCGGCCGCGGCAAGGGCAACGCCCTGCGTACCGGCTTCCTCGAGGCCAAGGGCGACTACGTGGTGATGATGGACGCCGACGGCAGCATGTCGCCGGAGGAGATCCCGCACTTCGTGCACTTCCTCGACCACGGCTACGACTTCGTCAAGGGCTCGCGGTTCATCGCCGGCGGCGGCTCGCTGGACATCACCTTCATCCGCAAGATGGGCAACCAGGTGCTCCTGCTCGCCGCCAACCGGCTGTACCACGCCTGCCTGACCGATCTGTGCTACGGCTTCTGCGCCTTCCGGCGCAGCTTCCTCGACCAACTCGACCTGCACGCCGCCGGGTTCGAGATCGAGGCCGAGATGATCGTGCACGCCCTGCGCTCCGGCCTGCGCATCGCCGAGGTCCCCAGCCTGGAACTGCCCCGCCGCAGCGGCGCCTCGAACCTGCACGCCATATCCGACGGGCGCAGGGTGCTGCACACCCTGCTCTCCGAACGGCCGAGCGCCCACTCCTCCGCCGCCCGGCCCGAAGCGAGCGCGGTGTGAACTCCGCCGCGGTCCGCCCTCCCCACGTCCGGCACCCGGTGACCGTGGTCGACATCGACCTCGCCCGTCCCGGAGAGTTCCGGCTGCCCGGCGACACGGGTCCGGTCCGGCCGTACGGACGGGTCCGCGCGCTCGTACGACTGCACGGCCGCCCCCTGGGCATGGTCAGCGCCGCGGACTCCTCGGGGCCCGACGGCCTGTGGCGGGCGCTGGCCGACACCGCCGAAGTAGAACTGGCCGAACAGCTCACCCGTCTGCACGCCGCGGACAGGGCCGAGCCCTCCGACGGCCGCGTCCGGCACCCGGCGCTCCAGCAGGCACCCGTCATCACCGTCATCGTGGCCACACGCGACCGGCCGGAGAAGCTGCGCCACTGCCTGGACTCGCTGCTGCGCTCCACGTACCCCGAGTTCGATATCCTCGTGGTCGACAACGCCCCGTCCGACGGCGCGGCCGAAGCCCTGGTCCGCGACGACTTCGCCGGACGGGTCCGCTACGTCCGCGAACCCGTCGCCGGACTGGCCCGCGCCCACAACGTGGGGCTGGCCCACGCCCGCGGATCGGTGGTCGCCTTCACCGACGACGACACCCTCGTCGACCCCGGCTGGCTGTCCGCGCTGGCCGGGACGTTCGCCTGCGACCCACTGATCGGGTGCGTCACCGGGCTGATCGTGCCCGCCGAACTGGAGACCCCCGCCCAGCGCGCCCTCGAACGGCAGGGCGGTTTCGCGAAGGGGTACCTGCCGCGCGGCTGGTCGATGGCCGATCCGCCCGAGGACCCGCTGTTCCCGTTCACCGCCGGCCGCTTCGGCTCCGGCGCCAACATGGCTTTCCGTACCGAGGTGCTGCGCACCCTGGGCGGCTTCGACACCGCGACCGGTGCCGGGACCCCCGGCCGGGGCGGTGACGACCTGCTGGCCTTCTTCGAGGTCCTGACGGCCGGTCACACGCTCGCCTACCAGCCCGGCGCCATCGTCTGGCACTGCCATCACCGCACGCAGGACGCCGTGGCCACGCAGGTGTTCGGCTACGGCGCCGGCCTCGGCGCCTATCTCACCGGCGCGCTGCTGAGAAACCCCCGCCGGCTGCCCGCCCTGCTGCGGCGGCTGCCGCGCGGCATCCGCTACGTGCTCACCCGATCCCGCGACCGCGGCGCCGATCCCGAGGCCGGCTGGTCCCGGCGCCTGGCGCTCCTGGAAGTGCGGGGGATGGTCTACGGCCCCTGTGGCTATCTGCGCGGACGTCTCACCGGCGCCGGCAGCGGAAGCTGACAGGTGAGGTGGGTGAGCGGCTTGGACACCGGCCGGGCGGCCGGCGCGGGTGCGCGAAGCACCGGAACGCGACGGCGCCCCCTAGGGATGCTGCGCGCCGGTATCGCCGCCGCGCTCCCCGGCGAACCCGTGCTGCGCACAGGACATGTCCTCGCGGTCAGCTCGCTCGTCAACGCCGGCCTGGGCTTCTTCTTCTGGACCTTCGCGACGCACTTCTACAGCGAGCGGACCGTTGGCCTGAGCTACTCGGCACTGTCCGCGTCCCTCCTGCTCACCAACATCGGGCAGCTCAACCTGAACGACTTCCTGGTGCGGTTCGTGCCGACCGCCGGCCGCCGCACCCGCCGGCTGGTCCTCACCTGCTACGCCGCGAGCACCGCCTTCAGCGTGGTGGTGGCCGTGGTGTTCCTCGCGCTGGTGCCACTCGTCTCGCCGAAGCTGGGGTTCCTGCTGAACCCGGTCGCCGCGGTCAGCTTCGTGGTGGCGACCGCCGGTTACGCCGTCTTCGTGCTCCAGGACGGCGCGCTCACCGCGGTCCGCATGCCGGGGTGGGTCGTGGGCGAGAACCTGATCTTCGCCGTCGTGAAGATCCTGCTGCTCGCTCTCGGCGCCGCCCTGGGCCTGTTCGCCGGGATACTGCTGTCGTGGGCGGGAGCGCTCGTCGTCTCGCTGATCGTGGCCAACTCCGTGCTGATGGGCAGAGGCATTCCCCGGCACGAGCGCGAAGCGAGCACCGCCCCACCGCCACCGCGCATGCTCGGCTACGCCGCGGCCGACTACTTCGGCTCCCTGTTCCGGGGCGCCGGATACACCGTGGTACCGCTGATCGTGCTGAACAACCGTGGCGCCGAGCAGAGCGCCTACTACGCCGTGGCCTGGGGCGTCGCCTACGTGCCCTACCTGATCGCCCGCAACATGGGCACATCGCTGCTCGCGGAGTCCATGCGCGGGCCCCAACGCCTGGTGGAGCACTCCCTGCGCGTCCTGCGCCACTCCGGTCTGCTGCTGGGTGCCATCACCGTCGTCCTGGTCGTCGCCGCCCCGCAGATCCTGTCGCTCTTCGGTCCCGCGTACGCGGCCCACGGAACCATGCTGCTGCGGCTGCTGGCGCTGTCCGCGCTGCCGAACCTGCTGCTGAGCGTGGCCATCGACGTGGCCAGGGTGCGCCGGCGCCTGCGCTGGGCCGTGACGTTGCAGGCGGTGATGTGCGTCATGGTGCTCGGGCTCACCCATCTGCTGCTGCCGGTGCTCGGCCTCTCGGGCGCGGGCCTCGCCTGGCTCGCCACCCAGTCCGTGATCGCCCTCTATCTGCTCCTGACCTGGTCCCGCTGGCTCGTCCCCGTCAACGAAGGGTCATCATGAACAGCGCACCGCCCCTTGAACGCACCGCGCCCACCTTGTCGGTGGTCATCTGCGCCTACACCCTCGACCGCTGGGACGACATACGCGCCGCGGTCGGCTCGGTGCGGGTCCAGGACCCGCCCGCTGACGAGATCGTGCTGGTGGTCGACCACAACCAGGCCCTCCTGGAGCGGGCCCAGCGGGAGCTCTCGGGCGTCCGCGTGGTGCCCAACCAGCGGCGGCGCGGTCTGTCCGGGGGCCGCAACACCGGGGTGGCGGCCTCCCGTACCGACGTGGTGGCCTTCCTCGACGACGACGCCACCGCGGAGGAGGGGTGGACGGCCCGTCTGCTGGCGCCCTACGGCGACCCCCGTGTGGTGGGCGTCGGCGGGTTCGTCCGGCCGTGGTGGGTGACCGGGCGGCCGGCGTGGTTCCCGCCGGAGTTCGACTGGGTGGTGGGCTGTTCCTACCGGGGACAGCCCCGGCAGGCGGCCCGCGTCCGCAACTTCATCGGCGCCAACATGTCCTACCGCAGAAGTGAACTGCTCGCCGTCGGCGGCTTCTTCGACGCCTTCGGGCGCGTGGGGAGCCGTCCGGTGGCAAGCTGCGACGAGACGGACCTGTGCCTGCGGATCGCCGCCCGCGACCCCGAGGCCGTCCTGCTGTACGCGCCGGGCGCCGCGATCCGGCACCGGGTCCCCGCGACCCGCACCAGCTGGGCCTACTTCCGCAACCGCTGCTACATCGAAGGGCTGTCCAAGGCGCTGGTGGCACGGCGCTGCGGCAGCGGACCGGCGCTGGCCAGCGAGCGCGCGTACCTGCGGTCGACCCTCCCACGGGCCCTGGCCCGCAACGCGACCCGGATCCGGCGCCCCGGCGCGCTGCGCACGATCGCGGCGCTGTCCGGGGGAGTGTGCGCGACCGTGGCCGGGTACGTCGTCGGCTCGGTCCGGCCGTTGGGCGCACCGGCCCTGTCCCGGGGGCCGCGGGGAGCGGCGCGGCCCACGACGAAGGCCCGGCCATGAGTGTCGTACCCGTCTTCCTGTACCACGCGGTGTCGCACACCTCACCGCCGTGGCTGGCGCCGTACACGGTGAGCCCGCGGACGTTCGTGGAGCAGCTGGACATGATCGCCGACAGCGGGCTGCGCGTGGTCCCGTTGCGGCGACTGGTCGCCTCTCTGCGCGGCGGCCCCGCGCTGCCGGCCCGGTCCGCGGTGCTGACCTTCGACGACGGGTACGCGGACTTCGCCGCCACGGTGGCTCCGCTGCTGGCCGCACGGGGACTGCCCTCGACGCTGTACGTGACCACGGGCGCCCTGACAGGTGCCGGAGCTCCGCCGGGCGGCGGGCCGTTCCCTTCCGTGCCGACACTGAGCTGGGCCCAGGTCAGGGAGTTGGACGCGGCGGGTGTCGAGATCGGCGGGCACACCGTCACGCATCCGCAGCTCGACACGCTGTCCCGGGCGTCGGTACGGGAGGAGGTGGCCGGGTGCAAGCGGCGGATCGAGGACGCGCTCGGGCACCGCGTCGACTCCTTCGCCTACCCGCACGGCTACTCCAGCCGTACTGTTCGCGCGGTGGTGGGGGAGGCCGGGTGGACGTCGGCGGCCGCCATCCGGTCGGCGTCGGCGTTCAGTTCGGAGCGGGACGACCCGCTGCGGTTCGGCCGGCTCATGGTCCTGGCCGACACCGGACGGGACCGCTTCGCGCTGTGGACCCGTGGTGAGGGGGCCCCGGTGGCGCCGTTCGCCGAGGGACTGCGGACCAGGGGCTGGCGCGCGTACCGCCGGGCGAGAGCGATGACCGGGCGGCCCTACCGGGCGCTGCCCGCCTGACGCAAGAGCCGTAGGCGCACGGCCCGCTGACGGTGTGTCAGTGCTGCCAGACCCGGACCCAGTCCACGCCCATCTGCGCCGAGTTGGTGCCCGGGGGCGGGGTGCTGGGGAGGCCGACGGCCAGGTTGAGCAGGACCTCCATGGGCACGTGGGGGATGCGCTCGGGGTCGGTCACCCGGAACCGCTCGACCCCGTCGACGTACCAGACGAGCTTGTCCTTCTCCCAGTCCACCGAGAAGACGTGGTAGCCGCCGGGAAATCCGGTGTGGGCAAAGGTGCCGCGTTGCTTCCTGGCGTCGCCGTCGGCGTTGCGCCAGTGCACGAACATCCCCAGCCGGTCCGTGGTGCCGAGGAACTCCATGATGTCGATCTCGGGCGGGGTGTAGCGGCTCGCGGGCATCATCCAGAACTCCGGTGTCATCCCGCCCTGCGCCGGGATGCGGATCGCCGCCTCGAAGTAGCCGTAGGTGAAGGTCTCCCGGGGCTGGGCGTACCAGTTGTCCCGGCCGGTGGAGACCATGCCGGACGTCCAGGGGTAGACCTTTCCGTCGCTGCCACGGGTCGCCCGGCGCTCCGCGCTGAGGGTCAGTTTCCCCCCGCCCACGGCCACCTGACCGGGCTGGTACCACTCCAGTTCGTTGTTGGAGGTGATGGTGCAGCCGTGGTCGTTCCAGTCGTAACACGTGGCCCAGCGGCCCTTGTCGAGACGTGAGCCGTTGAAGTCGTCATGGAAGACCAGCCGCCAGTTGCCGGGCGCCGCGGGCTGGGTTCCCCCGGCCGCGGGCGAGGTGCCGGAGGCACCGCATGCCACCAGCAGCAGCATGAGCACACCGAGCAGCACCGCTCCCCGTGACCTCATGACCGGGTGCGGGTCCCGGCCGCGACGGAGCGCGCCACCCGGCGCGCGGCGAATCCGGTGCCGGCGACGAACCGCAGCACGGGGCCGAAGGTGGGGGCGGCGGCCAGGCCGGTGAAGTACAGCCCGGGCACGGAGGACTCGAAGCCCGGTGACAGCCGCGGTGCGCCGTGGAACGTCCTTACCTCCCGGCGCAGTTCGGGTGCCAGCAGCGCGAGCCGGTCGACGTCCACCCGGTAGCCCGTGGCCAGCAGCAGATGGTCGGCCCGCAGCACCTGCGTGCGCCGCCCGGCGTCCATGACCTCCAGGCACACCGCGCCGTCCTCGGCCCTCGCGGAGCGGACCGTACGGCCGCACAGCACGGGGACGTGGCCGTCCACACGGTTGCCCAGCCACCAGGCGCCGGACGGGCCGAGCACCTGGCGCACCAGCCGCATCCGCAGCTCCTGCGGCAGATGGTGGAAGGCGCCGCCGCCGTAGCTGCACGCCAGCAGCGACCAGCCGGGACCCAGCGGCGAGCCGGGCTTGACGATCCGTACCGGGCGCGGCCTTTCGGAGGGCCGGTCGGTGCCGGGCGGGCTGCCGAACGCGACGGACGCGGCGCGGACGAGCACGGTGGGACGGGCCCCGGCCTCGTACAGCAGCGCGGCGCTCTCCAGGGCCGACTGCCCGCCGCCGAGGACGGCGACCCGCTGCCCGGAGAACCGGGTCAGGTCATGGTGCTCACTGGTGTGCGAGACCAGGTCCCGCGGGAGGCGGCCGGTCAGTTCGGCGGGCTCGTGGGCGAACGGGACCTGCCCGGTGGCCATCACCACGTTCTCGGCGAGGAACTCCTCACCGGAGTCCAGGGTGACGGCGAACAGCCCGTCCGCGGGCGCGACACCGCTCACCTGCAGGCGCTCCACTTCCGGGACGCGGCGCTGCTGGAACCACTGCCCGTAGGCGGTCATCTCCTCGACGGGGATGGGATACCGGTCGCCGACGGGACCGAGTCCCCGCGCGGCACGGAAGTCCGCGAGACGGTAGCCGGGCTCCGGCGCGGAGAGGGAGGAGGCGGCGGGGACGGATTTGAGATACATCCCCGCGGGCATGTTGGTGTGCCAGCACCGCATGGGTTCACCGAACACCCGCCGTGGTGTTCCTGCCGCGCTCAGCCAGGCGGCGGTGGCGAGCCCGTAGGGGCCCGTCCCGATGACGACGGTGGGCGGCCGCGCCGGGGCGTTCACGGCCGCGCACCGGCCCAGCGGGCGCATTCGTCGAGCACGGGTGCGACGGTGTGGGTGAGCCACCCGTAGCTGCGGCCGAACCTGGGGGATTTGCGGACGTTGTTCGCCACGTGCCACAGCCAGCTCAGCAGGGGGATCGCCACCGGGTCGTGGACACCGTGGTCCGGGTCCACTCCGGCCAGCGCGAGCAGGGCGCGCTCGGATTCCGGTACGCGGCCGGTGCGCAAGGTCTCGGCGACCAGGCCGCCCAGCGGGCGGCCGGTGAGGGTGCTGCGCAGGGCCACCACGAAGGAGTAGGCGTCGATCTCGCACGGCCCGTCGGCCCGGCCGCTGCTCCAGTCGAAGACACCGGTGACGTGGAGAGGGGCGCCGCCGAGCAGCACGTTGCCGGGGTGGTAGTCACCGTGGGTCCAGCCCTCGGTGAGCTCCGCTCCGGCCAGGGCCGCGTCCAGCCGGTGGCGCAGGGCCTCGAAGGAGGCCGCTCTCCGCCCTGACCGGTAGCGCGGCATTCCGGCCGACAGGTCCGTCAGCTGCGCCTCGCACCAGGCCGGGGCCTTGTCGGCTGCCGTACGGCGGCGCCCGGTGGCGGCCCGCAGGTCCGCCAGCAGGTGCATGGCGGGAGCGATGACGTCGTAGGGGTCGTCGGGGGTGTCCAGGATCAGCCGCTCCGCCGGGATGCCCGGGAGCATGTTCTGGGCGAGGGTGCCGGTGGGCTCGGGGGAGCCGACGACGCGGGGCAGGAGCGCGCGCCAAGGGGCGAGCCGTGGGTCCGCGTCGAGCTCCTGCAGTACTTCCCGTTCCCGTGCGGTGACGGCGGCCCCGGCCTCGTTCCTGGGGTGTTTGACCAGCAGGCTTCCCGCTTCGCGGCGCAGCTCGAACACCAGCAGTCCCGCCTGGGGCAGGGAAGGCCGCCGGACCACGCTGATGTCCCCGGGGGCGGCGCCGCGCATGAGCCAGTGGGCCCGGAGGCGGTCGTCGAGGCCGGCCAGCGCGCGCGGGAAGTACAGGGGCAGCAGACCGGAGAGCGAGGACATCGTGGCGGGTGTCTTCATACCAGACCTTGCCGGGCCGTCCGCGGCGCGACCCGCGCTTGCCGGGGAGAATGAATGGGGACGATCTGTCACCATTGAGTAGATAGAGGATCTTGATCCATGTTAGTCCCTTTCGGGGGGAACTTCCTGGAGAGGGCCGGGTGGTCTTCTTGCTGGACAACGGGGTGCCGGTGCTCCTCGCCAGAATCGGCAACTATCCCCTGCACCACGGCAGCCTGGGCGTGGTGCGCACAGTGGGACGGCTGGGCGTGCCGGTCCACGCCATCGTCGAGGACCGCTTCACCCCGGTCGCCCTCTCCCGCCATCTGACGAGCGGCATCGTATGGCCGACGACCGGCTGCGAGGACCCGGAGCGGCTCGCGGACGGCCTGCTCTCCATCGGCCGGAAGATCGGCACCCGGTGTGTGGCGGTGCCCACCGACGACGAGGCCGCGATCCTGCTCGCGGAGTACGCCGACCGGCTGAAGGAATGCTTCCTGATCCCGCCCGTGCCCGCCCACCTGCCGCGCCTGCTGGCCTGCAAGGCCGGCCTGCACCGGATCTGCGCCGAGACCGGCGTGCCCTCGCCCAGGTCACACGCCCCTGACAGCCGCGACACCCTCATCGACGCCGGGCGCGAACTCGGCTATCCGCTGGTACTCAAGAACCTCGCCCCGTTCAGCCGCCTCCGCACCCCGGCCGTCCGCGGCACCACCACCGTCGTCTCCGGCGAACGCGAGCTGCTCGCCCGCTTCCCGAAGGCCGCGCCGCCGCCCGTCCTGGTGCAGGAGTACATCCCCCGGCAGCAGGCGGAGGACTGGATCACCCACATCTACTGCGGTGCGGGCGGTGTGCCGCGGGTGCTGTTCACCGGCCTGAAACTGCGCTCGTGGCCCCCGTACGCGGGCATGACCGCGCGGGCGGTGGCACTGCGCAACCCCGAACTCGCCCGCCTGGCCGAGCGGCTGTGCCGCCGCATCGGCTACAGCGGACTGGCGGACCTCGACTGGCGCTACGACCGCAGGGACGGTCAGTACAAGCTCGTCGACTTCAACCCGCGCACCGGCGCCCAGTTCCGCCTCTTCGAGAACGTCCACGGCGTCGACGTGGTCCGCGCCATGCACCTCGATCTGACCGGCCGCCCCGTGCCGGACGGTGCCCAGGCCGAGGGCCGGGTCTTCGTCGCCGGGCAGCTGGACTTCGCCTCGGCGGCGGCCTGGCTGCGCCACGAGCGCCGCCTGCCTCCCGACCTCCGCAGCGAGCGCCCGACCGAACGGGCCTGGCTCTGCCGCGACGACCCGCTGCCGTCCGCGGCCGAGGCGGTCCGGTTCGCAGCGCGGGTGACGTGGCGCCTGCTGCGGCCGGAGCGCGCGGAGCCCGCCGGGTGCCGCTGACGAGGCGGACAACGCGATGGGCGCCGACCGCGGGATGCGGCCGGCGCCCAGTGCGCGTGATCTGGGGTCAGTGCTGCCAGACCCTGACGTAGTCGACCATCATGTCGGCCGGAACCACGTTGGTCGCACTGTGGCTCGGGTTGATGGCGTTGTTGAGGATCAGATACATCGGGGCCGAGGTGATCCCGGAAGTGATCTGACCGACCTGCTTGCCGTCGTAGTAGTACGTGACCGAGCCCGGCTTCCATTCGGCGCCGAACGTGTGCCATCCGCCGGAGTAGGTGCCCGAAGCACACGCTCCCGGACCGCCCGCCGTGGAATGGAAGTGATAGCAGGCCGAGCCGCCCAGCCCTTCCAGCACGTCCATCTCGCCATCGGTCGGCCAGTTCTGCCCGTCCGCCCAGAAGGACGGCCAGTTGGCCATCTGCGACCCGGACGACGGCGTATAGATACGCGCCTCGAAAGCACCGTAGGTGAACTGCGCCTTGCCGTTGGTCGTCACCAGACCGGAAACGTTGGGATACGTCTTCCCGCCGACGGTCGTCGACTGCGCGGCGAGCTTGAGGTGAAGGGATCCGTTGCTGACGCTGACCTGCGACGGTGAATACGCCGACCCTTCAGCGGTGTTCGGCGGCTTGGTGGTGCAGCCGGAACAACCGAACCAGTTCGCATTCCACTTCGAGCTGTCCAGACTCGAGCCGTTGAATTCGTCGCTGAACACCTGGTGCCACGTGCCGCCGATGCCGACCGGCACGGCGCCGCCCGTGGACGGCGCGGAGGACGTCGCGCTGGGGGTCGGCGTCGATGTCGGCGTGGGGGACGCGGTGGGCGTGGCCGGGGCGGTGGGAGCCGACGCCGAGGGCGTCGGGGTGGCCGTCGGCGTCGTGCTGGAGCCGGTGCCGGAGGTGAGGGACTTCACCGGCGAGAGACTGTGCCAGCTGTCGCGGTACTTGTACGCCACGTAATAGGTATAAGTGCCCGCGGGGAATGCCCTCGCGCCCGAGGTGTACGTGGTGGGTTGCGCTCCGACCGTGGGCGCGATGGCTCCGGGAAAGTCGTAGTTGGCACCCTTGGCCGATCGCACGGCGACAGTGAGCGCCTGCAACCTGACCGCCCTGGCGCTGTGCACGGTGGCAGTGGCTTTGAGCTGTCCGTTCGAGGCCGATGACACGGACAGGGAATCCACCACGACATTGGTGGTGGCTGCTTCCGCCCGGTTCGTTTGCGTGAGGACGCCCGCGGCGACCGCGGCAGTGGCGAGCGCGAGCACTCCCAGCTTTGTGCGCGCCCCGCGGGGGCGGCGGTGGCGCGGAATACCAGCTGTGTAATTCATTGGCATGTACGCGTGACCTTTCACCCCCCTTGCGACACCTGAACCATGCTCAACAGATGAGAAATGGTGGACTGACCGGTGATGGACTCTGCGCGAGGCGCCTCTTATCCGCAAGTGCCGGGGCGCCGTCGAAACACCGTTAAACCGCTGGGAAATTCTTGTCGCGCAGTCGAGTTGGCCCTGTCGGTCCGGACCGAGTGACGTCCGCCACGTCGCGGATATTTCGGGCATACGTGCTGAATCGCAAAGCCCGGAGTGAGCCTGACGCACAGTCAGTTCATGCGGTCCCCGCGCTTCACGGGGAGTGCGTATGCCACGATTGACGGCATTCGCGGCATACCGTCCGGTTGCTCGGTCCGCCGAGCTGAACGGATGCACCATTGAGGGGTGGGATCACCTGAAATCGAACCGGACGCGTGCGCCGACGGTCATCGATTCGACGCCGCGGATGCCGCAGTCGTGGTGGTGGGCCCGGACGGTCTCGTGCGGCACTGGAGCGGTGGCGCCGAGGCGCTGTTCGGCTACGCGGCGACGGACGTGACGGCACGCCCGGTCACGGAAGTGCTGGCGATCCCGTGGGACGAGCACGGGATGGCGGCTGAGCGGCGCTTCGGAGTCGGCTGGGCGGGCTCGCTCACCGTGCGGCACCGCGACGGTCACCGTCTGGAGATCAGGGCGCAGATCTGCCCGCTGGGCCCCGATCGCACGGCCGGTTGGCTCGTCGTGGCCACCGACCCCGCCGTTTCACAGGTGCGGGAGCGCGAGCACGCGATCCTGAGCGCACTGTTCACCCAGTCGCCGATCGGGTTGGCCGTCGTGGACCCGCAACTGAGGCTCGCCATGATCAACCCGGCCCTGGAGCGCATGGACGGTGTCCCCGCACGGCTACGGCTGGGACGCGCACTGCGCGACACCGTCCCCGAAGAGGCGGGCCCGATGACGGAAGCCCGCGCCCGGGAGGTGCTGGAGACCGGTGAGCCACAGGTCGTCGTCTCCCATGTCGACCCCCGGGACGCCGCTGCCCATGTGCCGCACGTCTGCTCCCGTTCGTCCTTCAGGCTGCAGGACCCCGCAGGTCACACCGTGGGCCTGGGCCAGGCCGTACTCGATGTCACCGGCTACTACCGTGCGCGACGGCACCTCGCGCTGATCAACGAGGCCGGTGTCCGTATCGGCAGCACGCTGGATCTCGACCGCACCGTCCAGGAACTCGCCGACGTCCTGGTTCCGCGGGTCGCCGACTTCGTCGCCGTCGATCTGTCGAGCGCCGTCGTCCACGGCGAGGAGCTCGACCCGGCGCTCATGGCCGGATCCGCCGAACTGCTCCGGCGCGCCGAGCAGTCCATCCGGGAGGATCGCCCGGAATCCGTGGTCCCTGTGGGGGCGGCGGTCACCTACCCCGAGATGTCGCCCCAGTACCGCTGCGTCGCCACGGGCCGTCCCGTGCTGGACCCCGTCGTGGACCTGACCACTTTCTGGCTGTCCCAGGACGCGGCGCGTTCGGCGAAGCTGCGGGAGGTCGGCATCCACTCCCACATGGTCGTCCCGCTGCGCGCCCGCGGCGTGACCATGGGCGTGGCCACCTTGGTGCGGTGGAAGCATCCTGACGCCTTCGACGCCGACGACCTGCTCCTCGTCGAGGAACTCGCCGCCCGTGCGACCGTCTGCATCGACAACGCCCGGCGCTTCGCACGCGAGCACCACGCGGCCCTGTCCCTCCAGCGCGACCTGCTCCCGAAGGACCTGCCCGCTCCGACGGCCGTGGAGGTCGCCTACCGCTACCTGCCCGCCGACACCTACGCCGGCGTCGGCGGAGACTGGTTCGATGTGCTGCCCCTGTCCGGCACGCGCGTCGGGCTGGTCGTCGGCGATGTCGTCGGCCACGGGCTGAACGCGGCCGCCACCATGGGACGGCTGCGCACCGCCGTACAGACGCTGGCCGATCTGGACCTGCCGCCCGACGAGGTGCTCTCCCACCTCGACGACCTGGTCGGCCACCTCGACGAGGAGGAACCCGCGGGCCGCGACGGCCCGGGGGTGATCGGGGCCACCTGCCTGTACTGCGTGTACGACCCCATCTCCCGCACCGCCGACATAGCGCGCGCGGGACATCCCCCACCGGCCATGGCCCACCCCGACAAAGCCGTCGAGTTCCTCGAGGTACCAGCAGGCCCCCCACTCGGGCTCGGTGGTCTGCCCTTCGAATGCACGCAGGTACCGGTTCCGGACGGAAGCGTCCTCGCCTTCTACACCGACGGCCTCATCACCGCGTCCTCGGACCGGGACATCGACACCGGCTTCACCCGGTTGGCCTTCGCGCTGGCGTATCCCGACCGCCCTCTGGAGGAGATCTGCGACGGCATGGAGCGCCTTCTGCTCCCGGACCGTCCCCGCGACGATGTCGCCTTTCTCGTCGCGCGGCCCCGGCCCCTCAACGAAGCGGACGTCGCGGCCTGGCGCCTGCCCCGCGAACTCACCGCCGTGGCCGAAGCCCGGTCCCGTACCACCCGGCAACTCGCCGCCTGGGATCTGGAAGAGATGGCCTTCACCGCCGAACTCATCGTCAGCGAACTGGTGACCAACGCCATCCGCCACGCGTCCGGCCCGGTCGGCCTCCGCCTCATCCGGGACGTGAACCTGATCCTCGAAGTCTCCGACGGCAGCCACACCAGCCCCCACCTGCGCCGCGCCCACACCCATGACGAAGGCGGACGAGGACTCTTCCTGGTGGCCCAGTGCGCCCAACGCTGGGGAACCCGCTACACGAGGGACGGCAAGACCATCTGGGCCGAACAGCCCCTGCCCGCAAGCGGTCGCGACGGCGGGGCGTAGCAGTGTCCCGGACGCGTCCGTGGCGGCGGTGCCGTGCCCACGCGGCGCAGCGGCCGCTGCCTCAACGGCGGCTGGGCGTCGCTCGACGACGCCGCGTGCGGCTCACGCGACGGCGTCCAAGGCGGGGGTGATGGTGGTGAAGGCCCGGTCGGTGAGTTCGGCCGGGTCCTCGGCGCCGTCGCTGGCGCTCCATCGTTGCAGCACGGTGTCGAACGCGGCGAGTGCCATCCGGGCGGCCAGCCCCGGATAGAGAGCGACGTCCGGGTCGAGGTCCAGGCGCCGCGCCAACTCCGCCGCCACGTCGTCGCACCACTGGTCCTGGCGTTCCAGAAAGCGCGCGCGCAAGGCGGGGGTGCGCAGAATCAACTGGACCACGCGCAGCGCCCGCTCGGAATGTGCGGCGCAGGCGGCCAGGGAGACCCAGACGGCGTGCCGTAGCGCCACGGACGGCGGCTCCGCGACGGGGCGAGCGGCCAGCTCCGCGCGCATGCCGGCTCCCATGTCGGTGAGGAACTGGACGACGACGTCCTCCTTCGAGGCGAAGTGCCGGAAGAAGGTGCGCTTGGACACGCCCGCGGCGGCCGCGATCTCGTCGATCGTGACCGCGTCGAACCCCTTGAGCGCCAGCAGTTGCAGCGCCGCTTCGCTCAGTTCGCTGGAGACGAGCCGGCGCTTTCGCTCGGCCATGGGGAGAGGAGAGGTCACGAGAGCACTCTATCTCGTGCCATGAATGTCATTGAGTGCCATCTTGACACCAAGTGACACCGTTGGCAGTGTGTGTCGCATGAAGAAAGATCAACGATGGACTGCCGACCAGATCCCGGACCAGAGCGCGAGGGTGGCCGTCGTCACGGGGGCCAACAGCGGCCTCGGCCTGGCGACCGCTCGGGCACTCGCCCGCAGGGGTGGCCACGTGATACTCGCGGTGCGGGACGAGGCGAAGGGTCGCCGGGCCGCCGAGGAGATCACCGCCGAGCAGCCCGGCGCCGGCCTGGAGGTACGGCGGCTCGACCTGGCGGATCTCGATGCGGTGCGTGCGTTCGCCGACCGGATACGCGCGGATCACCCGCGGCTGGACGTGCTCGTGAACAACGCCGGGGTGATGGCGCCCCCGCGCTCATTGAGCGCCCAGGGCCACGAGTCGCAGTTCGCCGCCAACCACCTCGGCCACTTCGCGCTCACGGGACTGCTGCTCGACCTCCTGGCCGATGGCGTCGATCCCCGCGTGGTCACGGTGAGTTCGGCCAATCACCGGCAGGGACGCCTCTTTCTCGACGACCTCTCCGGCGAGAAGAAGTACTCCCCCATGGGGTTCTACAACCAGTCGAAGTTCGCCAACGCCGTCTTCGGGTGGGAACTCCACCGGAGGCTGACCGCGGCCGGGAGCCCGATACGCAGTCTGCTCGCTCACCCCGGCTACACCGCCACCAATCTGCAGACGAGCGCGCCGGTCGGCAGGGTGAAGGTGCTGTTCGGCTTCGTCCTCGCCCCGCTCGCCCAACGGCCGGAAAAGGGCGCGCTGCCGCAGCTGTACGCGGCCACCGCCCCCGAGGCGAAGGGCGGTGAGTTCATCGGGCCGGACGGCATCGCCGAACTGCGCGGCCATCCGACGCGGGTGCGGTTGTCCGGCGAGGCGGCCGATCCGGAGACCGGCCGCCGCCTCTGGGAGCTGTCGGAACGCCTCACGCAGGTGCGCTTCCCGTTGCCGTCTCCTTCCGGCCGGCAGTCCCCGTGAAGGTCGGGAATCCGGGTCGGCCGAGAGGAGCGCCCGGAGAGAGGTGGGCCGGTCGGACTCAGGCGGTGGCCACGGTCGCGGGTTCCCTGGTGAGCAGGGTGAAGGCGGAGTCGAGGCAGGCCGCGGTGCGCGCGGGGTCCGGGTCGATCTTGCGGACGATCTGCATGCCCTGGATCAGGGTGATCAGCAGCCGTGCGCCTTCGGCGGGGGTGATGAGCGAGGAGAGCTCGCCGTCGTGTGCGGCGCGTTCGAGCTGCCGGGTGAACGCTTCCTCGGCGATGCGCAGGCTGCGCTGGGCGAGGGCGGCGACGTCCTGGTCGTGGGGGAGGAGCTCGGCGATGCTGTTGACGCTGAAGCATCCGGCGTTCCCGCAGGCCGCGTCGGCGGCCAGCAGCCGGTCCAGGACGCCACGCAGTTGGGCGACGGCCGGTCCTTCCGTGCCCAGCGCGGTGGTCAGCAAGGTGTCCTGGCGGTTGAGGTACCGGGTGAGTGCGCGGATGAAGAGCTGGTGCTTGTCGCCGAAGGCCGCGTAGATCGAGCCGCGACCCAGGCCGAGCTCGCTCACCAGGTCGCTCATCGCCGTGGCCTCGTAGCCCTTGCGCCAGAAGAGCAGCATCGCGCGGTCGAGTATCGCGTCCTCGTCGAACGTCCGGGGTCTGGCCATGGGATCAAAGATAGCAGTATTTGACCTCTCGTTCCAGAACGCGTAAGTTATGGAACGAGAGGTCCGGAACTGCCGTGTCGCGGTCCGTGAGCCCCGAACCACCAGTGCAGATGATTTTTGATCAAGGAGTTCCCATGAAGGCAGCGGTCATCCAGCAGTACGGCCAGGTCGGCGACGTCGTGACGGTCGCCGAGGCGCCGAAGCCCACCGTCGGGCCGCGAGACGTACTCATCGAGGCGCGGGCCGCGGGCGTCAACCCGGTCGACCACCTGATCGTCAAGGGCTACCTGCGGGCCGGGGAGCTCACGCAGCCCGTCGTCATCGGCAACGAGACGGCCGGCGTCGTCGCCGCCGTCGGCGCCGAGGTCACCGGCTTCGCCGTGGGCGACGAGGTCTTCGCCCGGGTCGACCCCCGCGTGGGCGGGGCCTTCGCCGAGTACGTCGCCGTCGACCAGTCGCTGGTCGCCGCCAAGCCCGGGACGCTGTCCTTCGTCGAGGCGGCCTCGCTGCCGCTGGTCGGGCTCACCGCCTGGCAGGCGCTCACCGAGCAGGCCGACGTCGGTCCCGGCACCCGGGTCCTGATCCACGGCGGTGCCGGCGGCGTCGGCTCGGTCGCCGTCCAGCTCGCCAAGCACCTGGGCGCCGAGGTCGTGGCCACCGCGAGCGCCGACAGCGCCGCACTCGTCCGCGACCTGGGGGCCGACCAGGTCATCGACTACCGCGCCGAGCGGTTCGAACAGGTCCTGTCCGACGTCGACGTCGACGTCGTCTTCGACACCGTGGGCGGGCCCGCCCAGGACGCTTCCTTCCAGGTCCTCAAGCCCGGCGGCACCCTGGTGTCGATCCTGCCGATCGCCGACGCGGACGACAAGAAGGCGAAGTGGAACGTCGACGTCCGCACCTTCATGATGCGTCCGCACGGCGAGCAACTGGCCAAGCTGGGCCGCCTGGCCGCCTCCGGCGAACTCCGGCCGCTCGTGGAGACGACCTTCCCGCTGGCCGAGACCGTCGAGGCCCTCCAGAAGGTGGAGCGCGGCGGCGCGCGCGGCAAGACGGTGATCACCATCCCGGCGTGACCGCGGGCATGGGACGACCTCTGCCGCTCGGTGAGGGGGTGCACGCGCTGGTCGAAGGCGCCTCTGCGGAGCACGCGCGCCCCGCGTAGCGGCTCCCTCCTACGGCCGAGTTATCGGCCGGCTCGCGCCGGGAACGGATGCGGGGTCGGCCGGAGCCGGTCGGACGCGTGACGACAGCGGCCAGACGAAAGGCGACGGAGATGGGACTGGGCGGAAAGGTCATCGCGGAACTCCTGCCGGATCACCGCGGGGTGGAGGAACCCTTCGACCGGATCCAGGCCCCGCCGAAGGCTGACGTCTCCGGACGGGGCCGCGCATGAGCCCCAACCCGCGGTATCTGTCCAAGCCGGGTACCAAGACGGCACGTGACCTGATGACGCCCGGCGCCGAGTGCATCGGCGAGCACGAACCGGTGCTGCGGGCCGCGCGGAAGATGGCCGAGCTCGACGTCGGCGCGCTGCCGATCCGCGGCGCGGACGACCGCCTCACGGGGATGCTCACCGACCGCGACATCGTCACCAAGGTCATCGCCGCGGGCAAGGACCCCGCCGGCACCCTGGCCGGGGACCTGGCCCAGGGCGAGGCCGTGACGATCAGCGCCGACGACCCCGCGGACCAGGTCCTGGAGACGATGGCCGCCCACAAGGTCCGCAGGCTGCCCGTCATCGAAGGGCACCGCCTCATCGGCATGATCGCCCAGGCCGACGTGGCGCGAGCACTGCCCGCCCCGCAGGTCGGGCACCTGCTGCACGCCCTGTCCAGTCACTGACCCCGAGCCGGTCCGCGGTCGCGTGGCACGGCGCCTTCGTTGTGGTCCACGCCGGCGCCCCACGACCTTCCCGGTCGCGAGGCGCGGTGTGTGGCGACGATGGGGCTCAGTGCATCCCGACGACCTTCCGCGGGGTGACCCGGACGACCACGCGTGGGGCGTCGTTGACCGAGTCGGGGTTGAACTCGCGGTACATCTTGCCGGTGTACTTCTGTGAGAGCTCGTCGATCAGCTCCTGGCCGCCCTCGGTGGTGAGTTCGGCGGTGCCGCGGATCTCGGCGTACTCGTACGGGGAGTCGAAGCGTTGGAGGAGCACGGTGACGCGGGGGTCGCGACGGAGGTTGGCCTCCTTGCGGCGTCCGACGGTCGTCGAGATCAGCACGTCGTTGCCGTCGCGCTTCACCCAGACCGGGGACACCTGAGGGCTCCCGTCGGGTTGGATGGTGGCGATGTTGACGAAGACGGGGCTGTCGAGCAGCTCCTTGAGCTTGTCACCGAGTACAGCGGACAAGGTGGGTCCCTTCTGGGGGGTATGAGTGATTTCTTCCCTCTTACCTCCATTTACTGCACTTTTGCGGCAACCGCCGAACCGTGGGCGTGGCGCTGTCGGCCTCGGCCCCCGGGCAGGCCGAACCCGGTGCGGCCGCCATCGCCGGCGGATAGCGTCATGCGTACCGGCAAAGGGGGAGCGTGATCATGGCAGGACGTGCGGTTCCGGCCCGCGTGCAGGAGGCGGAGCTTGTCGCGGTCGAGGCGGGATTCCAGCAGAGCTGCACTCCGGAAGTCGGCAGGCTGCTCAGCCTGGCCGCCGCCGCGAAGCCGCACGGGGTCGTCGCGGAGAGCGGCACCGGCTCCGGAGTGGGCACCGCCTGGCTGCACAGTGGCCTCGGCGCCGGAGCCCGCCTCATCACCGTGGAGCGTGATGAGGAGCTGGCCCGTCGAGCGGCCGGCGTCTTCGCCGACGACGACCGTGTCAGCGTCCTCACCGGCGACTGGCACCTCCTTGAGCGCCACGCCCCCTTCGACGTCTTCTTCTGCGACGGCGGAGGCAAGCGCGACGCCCCTGAGCAGGTCGTCGACCTGCTCGCCCCCGGTGGCCTCCTCATCCTGGACGACTTCACGCCCTCCCCTGATTGGCCGCCCCGCTTCGGCGGCGAAGTGGACGAGCTCCGCCTCTTCTACCTCACCCATCCCGCCCTGGAGGCCACCGAAGTCCTCACCACCCCCGCCACCTCAGCACTTGTCGCGACCCGCCGCCCTTAGCCCGTGCCACCAGGAGGACCCCTATGACCGTGACCTTCGGCGCTGTCGTTCTGGGGACGCCGGAACCGGCCGTGCTCGCCGACTTCTACCGTGCGCTGCTCGGATGGGAGGAGGTGGACCGGGAACCGGAGTGGGTGCGGCTGCGGGATCCGGAGCGTGAGCGGCCGGGGCTGAGTTTCCAGTACGAGGCCGATCACGTGCCGCCGGTGTGGCCGCAGCGGCCCGGTGCGCAGCAGATGCAGGCGCACCTCGATCTCCTGGTCGACGACCTTGACGCCGAGACGTCGCGGGCGGTCGCGCTGGGAGCGAGTGTGGAGGCTCATCAGCCTCAGGACGGCGTCCGGGTGCTGCGGGATCCGCACGGCCACATGTTCTGCCTCTTCCTGCCCGGATCCTGACCGCGGCCGACGGTTCAACGCGCCTAGTAGCTGTCGTAGGTGGGCTTGCCCTTGGGCCGGTAGACGCCGACGACGGTGCCGCCCTTCGTCGCCGTGACGCTGACCGGCTCCAGGGAGGTGGGGATCGCCCCGTCGGCGAACAGCCGCTTGCCGGTGCCGATGATCACCGGGTGGATGGTCAGCCGGTACTCGTCGACGAGGTCGTGCCGCATGAGGGTCTGGGCGAGGTCGCCGCTGCCCACGACGTTGATGTTGCCGCCGTCGGACGCCTTGAGCCTGCGTACGGCATCGACGGTGTCGCCCTCCAGCAGATGGGAGTTCTGCCACTGGACGGACGTCAGGGTTCGGGAAGCCACGTACTTGTCCATGCTGTTCATTCGCTGGGTGAACGGGTTGTCGGGATCGGCGTCCGGCCAGTACGAGGCGAAGATGTCGTACGTCTTGCGGCCGAGCAGCATCGCGTCGGAGGGCTCGTACCAACCGAAGATGGCCGCCCCGACCTCGTCGTCGGTCACCGGCTTCTGCCAGCCGCCGTGCTCGAAGCCGCTCTGGGTGTCCTCGTCCGGGCCGCCCGGCGCCTGCATGACGCCGTCCAGGGTCAGGAACGTGCAAACGATGATCTGGCGCACGGTGCGCTCCTTTCGTCGAGGGGTAGACGCCACGACCGCCGGAAACTCATCGGCGGAACGCCGCCGAGAATCCCTCGTGCGGCTGCCGGTCGCCGCTGCCCGCCGGCCGAGCCGATATCCGCGTGCGAAGCCGTGCACGCGCGTGGCACAGTCACCGCCGTGACCTTGATGGATGTCCTCGTCGGTTTCGCCCGCACCGGCCGGATCGGGCCGCTGCACTGCGGAATGCCGCTGACGGAGGCCGTGGACCTCCTCGGTCCGGGGCGTCCGCACCCCGCCATCCTCATGAAGGGGCCCGACATCGACGGGTACCCGTATGCCTGGGACGGACTGGAGCTGGTCGTCACCCAGGGGGCGGTCAGCGGGATCTGGATCAGGCTGTGGCCCGGAAAGACCGCGAACCTGCCGCATCTCGTCCTTCCCGCGTCGGAGTCCTTCGAGGCGGCTGTGCTCCGCGAGGAGCTGGTCATGGCTCTGGACGCCGCGGGCTGTGAGAACCACGTGAACGACGCTCTCACCTTCGGCGAGCAGTCCAGCATCGTCACGCGGCCCGCCGACGTCTGCGCGGTGTTCGGCCTTCCG
Source organism: Streptomyces sp. NPDC051976 (assembly GCF_040680795.1). Lineage (NCBI taxonomy): Bacteria > Bacillati > Actinomycetota > Actinomycetes > Kitasatosporales > Streptomycetaceae > Streptomyces > Streptomyces sp. NPDC051976. Next base: position 228,605 of record NZ_JBFAXL010000006.1, on the reverse strand, counting down.
CGCAGCGGCAACGATGTGCCGCACCGCGACCGCCACTACCTGGACGTGATGCACAAGCACACGCTTTGACGCCGCTGATCACGGGGCCGGGCGCGCGCGGAGCGGGCCGTACGGCCGAAAGTTGAGGACGAACTTCGGAGGGGGCGCTGCGGTTCCCGTACCTCCGGATTCGCCTGCGCTGACACGCCTTAGACGCCGAAAATCGTTGCCGAGTGGGAGTTGATGTGCGGATTTCGTAGGTTGGAGGCTATTGACCTGCGGTTCCGCGAAGGATTGCATATCGGCACCCGGGATCCGCCCATTCCTCGACCACCGCGCCCACGGAGGCCCTCCCGCTCCCGGTATCGGAACCGCACCAGTCGATCGGAACCAGACGTTGACGGACACGCTCAGCGCCCCCCAGGCACTCGCCCCCGCGACCGGCCCCACCCCGCAGAAGCTCAAGCGTTCCATCGGCGTGGTGGGCGGCACGCTCCTCACGCTGTCCTGCGTGACGCCCGCCTCGACGCTTTTCGTCGTCGTGCCCGACCTCTTCGCCACCCTCGGCACCTATACCGCCCTCACCATCGCGATCGGCTCGCTGCTCTGTATCGCGGTGGCGTTCTGCTACTCGGAGCTGGGCACCCTCATCCCCAGCGCCGGCGGCGAGTACGCCATGGTGTCGACGATGGCCGGACGGCTCGCCGGATGGCTGGTGTTCGTCCTGTCGCTGCTGGTGGTGATGATCGTGCCGCCCGTCATCGCGATGGGCACCGCCGACTACCTCTCGCCGATCGCCCATATCCCCTCGCCCGTCGCCGGCGCCGGCGTGATGCTGCTCGCCACGCTGGCCGGTCTGCTCGACCTGCGCGCCAACGCCTGGATCACCGGCATCTTCCTGGTCCTCGAAGTCATCGCCGCCGGTGTCGTGGCGGTGCTCGGGTTCTCCCACAGCCGGCGCGGCGCCTCGGCCGTCCTGCACGGCTCGGTGGCCGGTTCGGGCGGCGCGCCCTCCACGGTGACCGCGATGATGGTGATCTCCGGACTCGCCATCGCCCTCTTCATCACCCAGGGCTTCTCGACCGCCGTGTACCTGTCGGAGGAGCTGGAGGACCCGCGGCGCAACGTGGCCAGGACCGTACTCGCCACGCTCGCCATCTCGACCGCCGTGATCCTGGTGCCCGTTGTCGCCATCACCATGGGCGCCCCCGACCTCGCGGCCCTCACCGGCGGCGACCTCAGCGGCATGGTCGAGGCATGGTCGAACTCCGCCGTCGGCACCTTCATCAGCCTCTGCGTCGCCCTGGCCATCATCAACGCGGGCATCGTCATGGTCATCCAGAACTCCCGGGTCCTGTTCGCCTCCGCCCGCGACAAGGCGTGGCCCGAGCCCGTCAACCGGGGCCTGTCCCGGCTCGGCCGGTTCGGCTCCCCATGGGTGGCCACCCTCGTCGTCGGCGTCCCGGGCGCGGCCCTGTGCTTCGTCAACCTCGACACCCTCTACGGTGTCACCGGCGTCTCCGTCACCGGCATGTACCTGCTGGTCGCCGTCGCGGCCCTGCTCTGCCGACGCGGCGCCCACCAGCACGCCGCGGCCTGGCGCATGCCGCTGTGGCCCGCCGTCCCCGTGCTGCTCATCGTCGTACTCGCCTACATCCTGACCCAGCAGGAGACGGAGTACCTGGTGTGGACCGGCGGCATCACCGCCGTCGCCACCCTGTACTGGGCGCTGTACCTGCGGCCGCGGCGCGAGACCCGCTGGCTGGTCAGCATCCCCGAGGACGCCGAACCCGACGGCGCTGCCTAGAGGTTGGGCCGGTACCCCACGCCAGGCATCTCCCGCCCGCACCACCTCGCCCGGACCGGTAGGGCCCGGGCGAGGTGGTGCGTGATCAGCCGGACTGCGTCTTCCCGCCCAGGGGCGTACGCCGTAGCGACACCTTGCGGTGGCTGATCCGCCAGCCGTCAACGGTGCGCAGGACGGTGTCGTCGTACGAGACGGATCCGCAGGAGCCGTCCGCCTGGACGCCCAGCCCCTTGGAGCGAACCTGCACCCGGCCGTCCGCCGACGCCGTCACGACGACGTTGGTGACGTGATGGGCGACGGGGTTGGCGGCTCCCAGCGCCCATGCCGCCGCCCGGATGGCCTCCACTCCCAGGAGCGGCTCCTGGCCGAAGTCGGTGAGGTCGTACACCGCGTCGGAGGTGAACAACTCCTCCAACCGGTCAAGGCTTCCGTCGTCGACGAGGTGGCCATGCAACGAGATCAGTTCGGTGATGGCCAAGTGGTCTTCAAGAGCGAGTGACACACGCGTCCTCTCCGGCTCGGCCCGGGAGGCCCGGCCGAGCGTCAGTCCGTCGTCGGCACGACACCGCGCCGCCGTCCGGGCACGTGCGGCGAGAGAAGGGCGCCGCGCCCCTCACGATCGTCCCTCGCCGTCGCCCAGCCTGCCATCGACTTGGACGCTGTGCGCCGAGGGCGGACAACCTACAGCCAGCGGTCGTACCAGGCGCGGATGCGCCGGAGGGCGTCGAGTTGGTGGGCGCGCTCGTCGAGCCCATGGCCCTCGCGAGGGTAGACGACGAACTCGTGCTCGACCCCGAAGTGACGCAGGGCGCGGTGGAAGTGGATCGCCTGGCCGAGCGGGACGTTGGTGTCCTCTTCGCCGTGCAGGATGAGAACCGGGGTGCGGATCCCGGGGGCGTAGGAGATCGGGCTGTTGCGGTCGTGGACGTGTGGTCCCGGGCCCTCCCAGCCGGTGCTGCCGCCGAGCGTCGCGTCGAGGATGCCCCAGTCGCCGGTCCCGGCCTGCATGCCCCAGTCGCTGATGCCCGCACCCATCACGGCGGCCTTGAACCTGTCCGAACGGGCGATCGCCCAGGCCGCCATGTAGCCCCCGTGGCTCCATCCGGAGATGCCCAGCCGCTCGGGGTCGGCGACTCCCTGTGCCACCAGCAGGTCGATACCGCTGAGGATGTCCGTCCACTCGTCGCCGCCGACCGCGCCCGCGACCACGGCGGCGAACTCGTGGCCGTGCCCCGAGCCGCCTCGGGGGTTGGGCAGGAACACCGCGTATCCGGTGGCCGCCAGCCACTGGCCGCAGTCGACCACGGTGAGGGCGAATTCGTCGGCGCAGCGGAAGTACGGGCCGCCATGGACCAGGGTGACGAGCGGAAACGGACCGTCGTCCCGGGCCCGGCCGGCGGGCAGGATCAGCAGGCCGTCCAACTGGACTCCGTCGGCGGCCTGGTAGCCGAGGCGTTCCTGGACACCCCAGCGGATTCCGCGCAGTTCTGGACTGACGTCGCTGAGCCGGACCAGGGGTCCGCCGGTGGGTCCCGCATGGACGTTCCTGGGCTCGTACGCCGTGCTCGCCAGCAGGGCGACGGCTTCCCCGGAGCGACTCGCGGTGAGCCCGGCGAGCATGCCGGGGGAGGAGGACAACGGGTGGAACCGCAGCGAATCCGGGGCGAGTTGGTACAGCGCGGTGTCCAGTCCGTCGGCGAACAGCGCGAGTGGCGGCCCGTCCGCGACCTGCGCCAGCTCGGCCGGGCAGACGGGCATACCGGCGGTGAGGTTGCGGTGTCCGACGGCCGGGCCGGTCTCCGGTGGGACGGTGTCGAGCACGGCGAGCCCGCCGACCAGATGCGCGGGCGTCACCGCCACGTGGGCCAGATGCCAGACACCGTCGTGGTTCCACCAGGCCGGGGACTGCGCCTCGCTCCCGACCGGGCCGAGGGCGTGGACGGCTGCCGAGCCCGGGTCGACGAGATGAAGCTCCGCCGTGAAGGAGCCGGGGTCGACCTCAGGGGTGGACCAGCTCAGCACCGCCAGCGGGCCGCCGTCCGGACGCTGGATCAGCTCGACCACATGCCGGTCACCGAGCCCTGCCACGGTGCGGAGCACGCCGGTCTCCAGGTCGAGCAGGCGCAGCCGGGTGACGGGAAGGTGCCGGCCCCAGACCTTGGCGTCGTCGCGCTCGGCTTCCCGGCGCTCGTCCTCGCCGGTGGGCTCGTCCTCGGCGAGGACGGCGACGGTGCGGCCGTCGAGGAGCGGGTAGTGGCCGGAGATGCCGCCGCGCCAACTGGTCAACGCCTCGGCCTTGTTGACGCCCTCACCGCTCTCCGGGCGGAGCCGCTGGAGCTGGGCGGTGCCCTGCTGCTCGCGGTCGGAGGTGAAGAAGAGGGAGGCCGAGTCGGGCCCCCACTTCGGGGCGAGGTCACGGGCCGTGTCGTCGGTCAGCCTGCGCGGTAATGTGCTGCCGTCGGCGGCGGTGACCCAGATCGACCCGTGCGGACGCCCGTCCTTTCCGCCGTTCGCGACCACTCCGTAGGCGACCAGGCGGCCGTCCGGTGAGATGGCCGGTGCCACGGCTGCGGCAACGTCCACCACCAGTTCCGCGGTGAGCGCTGTGGTCGGTTCCGGAGTCGGCTGCTGGGCGGGACGCGGCATGCGGACTGCCTTTCGCTCGTCATTACGGCAATCGGACATCCTGTCGCACGGTCGTGGCGGCGTCAGGTGGATTTCGGCGCGCGGCGCAGCACCGGGGCCGACCCTTACGATGATCCGATGCGCCAAACTGCCGCGGAGCCGTACTGGAACACCAACGTCGCCCGGCACCCGGGCATCCTCCGGGCCGTTCCCGCGGGGTGCGATGCCGCCCTGGACGTCGGCTGCGGGGACGGGCTGCTGGCCCGGAAGCTCGCCGGGAGGGCGAAGCACGTCACCGGGATCGACAAGTCGCCGGAGATGATCGCCCGCGCACGCGAGTCCGCGCCGCCCGGACAGCCGCAACTCACCTTCGTCGCGGGCGACTTCCTCACCGCGGACCTTCCCCGCGCGACGTACGACTTCGTCTGCTCGGTGACCACGATCCATCACATGGACTTCGAAGCGGCCCTGGTCCGCATGCGTGAGCTGCTGCGGCCCGGAGGCACGTTGGTGGTGGTCGGCCTGGCCCGCGAGGCGAGTGCGGCGGACTGGGCGGCGTTGATCGCGTTCGCCCCGATCGTGCGGGTCACGAAGGTGCTGCGACGCGCGCGTGGCCCGCAGGGCATGCCGGTCGCCGACCCGCAGATGAGCTACGGGCAGGTGCGGGCCGCTGCCCGACGTCTGCTGCCCGGCATGCGCTACCGCCGGCACGTGCTGCGCCGGTACTCGCTGACCTGGGAGAAACCCGCCCCCTGACGTGGCACCGGCGGCGGCTTTGCCCGGGGGGGCGGGCGCTGTCGGGGGTGGCGGGATGACGTGGAGGCCCGCGGTGGGGGCAGGATGGGGGAATGGATCTCCGTATCTTCACCGAGCCCCAGCAAGGGGCGAGCTACGACACGCTGCTGGCAGTGGCCAAGGCCACCGAGGACCTCGGCTTCGACGCCTTCTTCCGCTCCGACCACTACCTGGTGATGGGCGACGGCGACGGGCTGCCCGGACCGACGGACGCGTGGATCACCCTGGCCGGCCTGGCCCGCGAGACCAGCCGGATCAAACTGGGCACCTTGATGACGGCGGGAACATTCCGGCTGCCCGGCGTCCTGGCCATCCAGGTCGCGCAGGTCGACCGGATGTCGGGCGGCCGCGTCGAGTTCGGCCTCGGCGCCGGGTGGTACGAGGCCGAGCACACGGCGTACGGCATCCCCTTCCCGAAGGAGAAGTTCGGTCGCCTGGAGGAGCAACTGGCCGTCGTCACCGGCCTGTGGGGAACGCCACCCGGCGAGACCTTCTCCTTCGACGGCACGCACTACCAGCTCAAGGACTCGCCCGCGCTCCCGAAGCCGGCCCAGGCCAAGATCCCGGTGCTGGTCGGCGGGATGGGCGCCAAGCGCACCCCGGAGCTGGCGGCGCGGTACGCCGACGAGTTCAATGTGCCCTTCGCCTCGATCGAGGACACCGCCACGCAGTTCGCCCGGGTGCGCGAGGCGGTACGCGCCGCCGGGCGCGGTGCGCGGGAGATGGTGTACTCCAACGCGCTGGTCGCCGTGGTCGGCAAGGACGACGCCGAGGTCGCCCGCCGGGCGTCGTCGATCGGCCGGGAGGTCGACGAGCTGAAGGCGAACGGCCTGGCCGGCTCGCCCGCCGAGGTCGTCGACAAGATCGGCCGCTACGCCGAACAGGGCGCCACCCGCTTCTACCTGCAGATCCTCGATCTCGACGATCTCGACCACCTGGAGCTGATCTCCTCCGAGGTCCAGTCCCAGCTGGGATGACCCCGGAAGGCCCGTGCCCCCGCCGTCCGTCCTCGCACGAGACGTGCGGCGGGGCGCGGGCGGCGGGCTGTTGGCCCGTTGGGGCTACCGGGCGGAGGTCCGCACCGGGCCCGAGGCGTCGTCGATCACTTCGTCGAGGATGGCACGGGAGCGGACCAGGTCGGCGATCATGCGGTCGATCCGTTCCCGCTCCTCGGCCAGCACGCCCACCAGCTTCGGGGTGGCCGTCTCGCTCGGGCCGCCGTCCACGTCCCGGATGCAGGGCAGCAGCCGGGCGATGGTCCGGCTGCTGAGGCCGGCGGCGTAGAGGGTCTGGATGCGCACCACCCGGTCCACCGCCCAGTCGCCGTACTCACGGTGCCCGCCCGGGGTGCGCCCCGCGCGGAGCAGTCCCTGCACCTCGTAGTAGCGCAGCGAGCGCTCGCTCACCCCGCTGCGCCGAGCCAGCTCCCCGATCCGCATCGGTCAACCCCCCGTCCGTGGCGCCAGGTTGCGCACCGACTTGATTCTGAAACCTGTGTCAGCTTCTACCCTTCCGGCACGGCGAACGCACCCACGAGGGAGGAACGGCGATGAAGGAACTGTCCGGCAAGGTGGCGCTGGTGACCGGAGCCAGCCGCGGCATCGGCGCCGTGACGGCGCGGCGGCTGGCCGACGGCGGGGCGGCGGTCGTGCTGACCTACGCCCGGTCCGCGGACCGGGCCCGCGCGGTGGCCAAGGAGATCGAGGCGGACGGCGGCCGCGCCCTCGCCGTCCAGTCCGACCTGACCGGGCCCACCGCCGCGGTGGACGCCGTCGAGTGGACCGTGCGGGAGCTGAGCCGCCTCGACATCCTTGTGAACAACGCCGGGTTCCTCACCTACGGGCCCCTGCAGGAGGTGCCTGTCGAGGAGTTGGACCGCGTCCTTGCCGTGGACGTGCGATCGGTCTTCCTGGCGGCCCAGGCCGCCGCCCGGCACATGTCCGACGGCGGCAGGATCATCAGCATCGGCTCGTGCTTCAACGGCCGCGTCCCCGGCTCGAACTTCGTGCTCCAGGCGATGGCCAAGTCCGCGCTCATCGGCCTGACCAAAGGTCTCGCCCGCGAACTCGGCCCACGCGGGATCACCGCCACGGTCGTCGACCCCGGCCCGATCGACACCGACATGAACCCGGCCGACGGCGACAGCGCGGACTTCCAGCGCGGCCTCACCGCCCTCGGCCACTTCGGCCAGGCGCAGGACATCGCCGCCGCCGTGGCCTACCTGGCCGGCCCCGGAGGCCGCTACATCACCGGCACCTCCCTCGCCGTCGACGGCGGCTACACGACCTGACACGGCGACTGCCTCAACTCGCGGCCCACGGATGGACCGCACTGGCCGGAAGGCGTCACTCCGCCGGAAGTTCGGCCGGATCGGTGTGGACATCACCCGCCGTGAGGTGATTAATCAAACTGACAGCCCTGGGGGCCAGGGACACGAGGTTGCGGGGGCGAGAACTGGTGCACAGCTTCAGCAAGGGGACCGGCAAGGTCGAGGTGCAGCTGAGGTGGGACCCGAGTCCCCTGGGCACGCCGCCCGACGATCTGGACATCATCGCGGCGACCTTCCTCGTAGAAGACCCGAGCGGCCAGCCGGCCTACTTGGTGCACTTCGGCAGCAGGTCGCCCGACGGCACCATCATCCAGAACCGGGACAGCCGCGACGGCAAGGGGCTGGGCGTCGATGAGTCGATGACGCTGGAGCTGGACCGGATCGGCGACGCCTACGGCCGGGTGGTCGTCGGGGTCGCCATCCAGCAGCGCGACGGACGGCGGGTGTTCGGCGAGGTCCTCAATCCCGACTTCCGGGTCGTGGAAGGCCATACGGAGCTGGCGAGAGGTGACTTCTCCGACGTGTCCGGTGCCACGGCCGCGACCGTGGCGGAGTTCACCCGGAACGATTCCGGCGAGTGGGAGTTCCACGAGCTCGTCCGTGGCTTCGACACCGACGCGAACGCGTTCGCCCAGACGATGGGCAGCGCGCACCGCTGATCGCCACCCGCTGGGGTTGTCGGTGGGCCCCGTACCCCAAGGCCGGAGAGGTGGCCGCGATCGTCGTCACGGGGTCGGTTTTCAGCGCAGGCGCAGGACGGTTGCCTGCCAGGGCGCGGGTGCCGTGACGCGCATGGTGCATCTCCCGCCGGGAGGGACGGTGCGGTAGCCCGTGGTGAGCGAGATGTGGTTGGGCTGTTCGGGCTCTGCGGGCTGTCGGAGATCCGCCAGCGGCGTCCAGCCGTCACCGAGGCCAGGCGCGGCACCGGTGGTACGAGTGCTCACGGCGCTGAACATCAGGTCGTCCTCGCCACGTGGCAGCGGGTCGCTGACGGTGAAGGATCCGGAGCCGGGATCGGTGGACGATTCGCTCGTCCATGATCCGGCGGCGTGGTCGATCCCCCGGAATTCGTCCACGGCGATGTGGTCGTCGGTGGCCCACGGCCATCGGATGGAGATCTTGCTCAGGCTGTCCAGGGGCTTGGAGTTCACGAGCACGAAGATCAGCAGGCGATCCCGGTTGACCATGGCGCCGCTGTCCGCGGCTGTCACGTAGTTGTTGCCCGCCGAATCGGTCACCGCCACCGTTCCCGGCCCCGAATCGGTGAGCACGACGGTGACGACCAGCGCGTCACCCGGGGCAACGGCGTGCATGAGCGCCAGATCTGACCCGGTGTAAGTGGGTGTTCCGAAGGAGTAGTTGTCATTGCTGACCCGGGCGACATAGGCGAACTTGCTTCTCGGGGCGATCGGACTGTCGCCTGAGGAGAACGGGCTGCCGTCGGCGGTGAGGAACACCATCGCCATCAGGAGGACCGTGAGCAAGATGCGCTGAGCGGGACGCCATGTTCTGCGGGCGGCGAGCACGACGGCGTTGCGGGCCGCGCTCTTTGTCCCGCGTGTGTGAGCGGTCTGATCGCTGCCCGCCGCTCTCGTCGGGGCCCCGGCTGGTCCGGCGCGCGGGCCGGTGGCGAGAGGCGGATCGTCACCGTCGGCGGGAGCGGCCGGTGTTCCGCTGCCGGGCAAGGGCTGACCCGACTGGAGAACGTGGCCGGCAAGGCGAAGGAGTTCCTCGCGGTCGTCGTGGCCCAGACCGAGCGCGGTGGCAAGCAGCCGCACCGTCTCCCGGCGGGGCCGGGCGACCTTTCCGCGCTCCAGATCACGGACCGCCCGCACGCTCAGCCCCGAAAGTGCGGCGAGCTCCTCCTGCGTCAGCCCTACCGAGCCGCGCCGGGCGCGTAACACCGCCCCGAGCTCATCCTCGCCCATCTCGCCCCCCCCGGGATGATCTCCATCTACGTGGCCGAGTACATCACACGGGTTCCGTCGGGGAGACTGCCGGTCCTTCTGCCGGTCGTCACCGCTCGGTCTCGGCCGCCCGCAGGATCAGTGCGGCCAGTTGGCGTGCTCGGCGGGCGGGGCCGTTCGCGCCCAGGGCCTGCACGGAGGCGTAGGCACCCTCCAGGGCCAGGGTGAGTTGGTCGGCTGTCTCGTCCGGGTCGGCGGAGCCGGTACCCGCGGAGAGTTCGGTCAGGCGGGTTCTGACCCAGTCCTTGGTGGCCGCGGCGGCTTGGTGGGCGGGGTGGTTCTTGTCGGGGATCTCGGCGAGGGCCATGAGGAAGGGGCACCCGCGGCACCGCTCGGGCTTGATCTGGTCGGTCTGCGCGTCGAACAGCGCGAGGATGCGGTCGTGGGCGGGCCGGCCGTCGTCCGCGACGGTGGTGTCGAACCACTGCTTGTAGAAGTCGCCCGCACGAACGACGTAGGCGGTGATCAGGTCGTCCTTCGAGGCGAAGAGCCGGTACAGGGTGGTGGGGGCGATCCCGGCCGCCGAGGCGATCTTGTCCACGCCGACATTCTTGATGCCCTGCCAGTAGAACAACTCGTGGCTGACTTCCAGGACGCGCTCGCGCGTCTCGGCGGCTGTGCGGGCCATGGTCACCTCTTGTCAGATCCACTGCGGGACCCCTAGCGTAGTCGATGTTAGGGATCGTTCCCTAACATCGCTGACCAAGGAACATGGGAAGGTGCAGAGATGCTTGTGGTGACGGGGGCTTCAGGGAATGTCGGCGGCGAACTGGTCCGGGTGCTTGCCGGGCAGGGTCGCGCTGTCCGCGCGGTGGTGCGTGACACCGGGGCGTACGAGGCACCGCCGGGGGTCGAGACGACAGCGGGCGACCTGAACCGGCCGGACAGCTTGAACGAGGTGTTCGCAGGCGCCGAAGGGCTGTTCCTGCTGGGCGGGTTCCCGGACATGCCAGGGGCGCTGAAGGCGGCTCGGGCCGCCGGGATCCAGCACGTCGTCCTGCTGTCGTCGCGGTCGGTCGTCGGCGGTCACGCGGACAACGCGGTCGTCGCCATGCACCAGGACTCCGAGGCCGCGGTCCGCGCCTCGGGCCTGGCCTGGACGATTCTGCGGCCCAGCGGATTCATGTCCAACACCCTGGGCTGGGCGAGCCAGATCCGGGCCGGTGACGAGGTACGCGTACCGTTCGCGCAGGTGCCCATCGCCGCGATCGCCCCGTACGACATCGCCGCCGTGGCCGCCGCCGTACTCGGCCGACCGGAACACCACGGGCTCGCCCACGCGCTGAGCGGACCGGCCGCTCTCCTGCCCGCCGACCAACTCACCGTCCTCTCCCACCTCCTGGACCGCCCGCTGCGGCTGGTGGCGCAGTCCGACGACGAGGCCCGTGCCGAGATGAGCGCGACGACACCGGCCCGCTTCGTCGACGCGTTCTTCCGCTTCTTCTCGGACGGCGAGTTCGACGACTCGGCCGTCCTGGGCGCCGTCGAGGAGATCACCGGGCAGCCGCCCCGGACGTACGAGGACTGGGCGCGTACGCACGTGCGCAGCTTCCGGTGACCTCCCTGACGGGCGACCGACGAAGCGATCCGCCTGGCTCGATCAGGGCCGGGCACCTGCACCCCGAGCGAAGGACACCCGTGACACCGAGTTTCACCGTCCGCCCCCACCGGGGGCGCGGCGCCCGGTATCTGGCAGCCGCCCTCTTAGCCCTGACCCTGCTGGCCACCGGCTGCGGCGGCTCGGGCGGCGGACCCGCGCGGAGCGCGACCGCACCGAGCGACACGACGACCGCGAAGGCGCGGACCGACGCCGTCGGGCGGTTCGCCTCGCCCAACCCCGGTTCGGTCAACATGTACTGGATCCCCGCCCCGCAGGGGCTGATCCTCCTCGACTCGCTGCGCACGACGACAGACGCACGGCACGCCGTCGACCGCATCAGGAACACCGGCCGCCCCGTCGTGGCCATCCTCATCAGCCACTCGCACCCCGACCACGTCGGCGGACTGGGTGTCCTGCACGCCGCGTTCCCGGCCGCGCCCATCTACGCGTCGATCGGCACCACGAAGACGATGCGCCAGGACCCGCGCGGGTTCTACCCGCTCACCAGGGCCGTGCCGCACTCGGACTTCCCGCCGCGTCTGACCTACCCCGACCATGTCTTCCGCTCGGGGCAGACCCTCGACATCGGCGGACTGCGCCTGGAGACCGCGGAGTTCACCGCGGGCGAGTCCGACTTCGCCACCGTCTACCACGACCCCGCCACCGGTGCGCTCTACGCCGGCGACCTGGCAGGCGACCGCGTCACCCCCGCCCTGCTCGAAGGGCACAGCTGCGGCTGGCTGGTCGACATCGGTACGCTCCTGCGCCGGTTCCCGTCCGCCCGCACCTTCTACCCAGGACACGGAGCGCCCGGCGACTCCCACCTGCTCCTGGACCAGCAGCGCACGTACCTGCTGCGCTTCCGCGCCCTGGTCGGCGCCGCGACGGCCCCGCACTCCCCGGCGGGCTCGGTGGTCGACGCCAAGGAGAAGGCGTCGATCGAACGCACCATGAACCACGACTACCCCGGCTATCCGCAGGTCGCCTCCCTGCCGGATCTCCTTTCGCTGAACATCGCGTCGGTCGCCAAGGAACTCACCGCGCGGGGCTCACAGCCCACGCCGGCCGCCTGCCACGCCATCTGACGGTCGTCCGGCCCCGTCCCGATCCGCTAGAGGCGGCAGCTGATCTCCATTCCGTCCTCCACGGGGAACGTGACGCTCTGGTAGCCGTTGCGGGGGTCGCGGACGTAGTCGAGGTAAGGGGCGAGGTCCTCCAGGTCGACATCGTCGGCGACGACGAGGGTGCCGGGCGCGAGGCGTGGTTCGAGGAGTCGCAGGACGGGCAGGCACAGGTCCTTCCAGCCGTCGAGGAGGACGAAGTCCGCGGAGCCGGCGAGGTCGGCGAGGGTGTCGCGGGCGTCTCCTTCGAGGACGGTGATCAGGTCGTCCAGTCCCGTCTCGGCGAACGTCCGGCGGGCGGCAGCGGTCTTGGCGGCGCTCAGTTCCGTACTGATCACCCGCCCTGTGCCGTTGTCGCGTACCGCGGCGGCGAGATGGAGCGTGGAGATGCCGTAGGACGTGCCGAACTCGACGACGGTGGCGGGGCGGCCGGCTCGGATCAGGTTGTAGAGGAGGCGGCCGCCCTGGGCGGAGATCGGCATGTAGACCTCCGCCTTGGCGTCGGCCTGCTCCTGCGGGCTGAGGGGCGAGAAGCCCTGGGGCCACGCGGCCCGGACCCGCCTGCTGGTCGCCTCGTCCTGCTCGGCATGCCGGAACATCCGGTCGAGGGCGGAGGCGACCCGGGGGTCTTCGAGGGTATTGGTCGGTGTCATGGATCTAAACTAGACGCACCGTTGCGTTGCGTCTAGAGGTTCTGGCCTACGCTGGCTCCGGGAGGCAGACATGGGACGAGGAAGTACGGCCGCCGCGGCGGCCGGGCCGGAGCCGGCGGCACGCCACCACGGCAACAGGCACGGCAGTAGCGAACAGGCCCGGCAGGCAGTGCTGGAGGCGGCCGACGACCTCTTGGTCGAGAAGGGCTTCACCGGCGTCACCATCGAGGGCATCGCCGCCCGGGCGGGCGTCGCCAAGCAGACCGTCTACCGCCGGTGGAAGTCCAAGACCGACATCCTCCTGGACGCCTTCCTCCAGGACGCGGCCGAAGCCCTGACCCCGCCGGACCACGGCGACCTGGCCCCGGACCTGCGCGCCCACCTGCGCCAACTGGCCCTGTTCCTCACCCGGTCCGACGCGGGCGCCGTCTTCAGGGCCCTCATCGGGCACGCCCAGCACGATCCCGCGTTCGCCGCCGCCCTGCGGTCCGCGTACCTCGACGAGCAGCGCCGACGCGACCGACTCCCGCTGGAACGCGCGGTGGAACGCGGCCAGCTCGCCGCCGGACTCGACATGGCGGCGGAGATCGACCAACTCGTGGGACCGGTCTACCACCGCGTCCTGGTGACGGCGGAACCCGTCGACCAGGCTTTCACCGACCGTCTCGTCGAGGCGTTCCTGCGGCGCGTGGATGTATCGGACGCAGCGGACGTAGTGGACGTAGTCGATGCAGGGGAGAGGGAGAGCAGATGACTTTGGAGGCAGGCCAGCGGGTGGTGCTGGCCGCGGACACCCGGCTGACCGACGCGGTCGAGGTGTCGGGGGTCGTCGTCGGGTTCCTGTCCCTGGCGGCGGGCACCGGCGGGACCGTCGAGCAAGTGGTCGGCCGCCAGGACGAGAGTGACGACGTGCGCGAGTACGAGCGGCTCAAGTCGCTGCTCGACGCCTTCGGGGACGGGATGCCCACGGAGAGCAGGAAGCAGCTCGAAGAGAAGGTCCGCTCGCTGGAACCCGCGTGGACCGCGTTCCAGGAACAGCCGCCCCGGGTGAGCGTACGGGTCCGCTTCGACAACGGGTTCATCCTGGACGGGGCCGACGAGGACGTCTTCGTCCCGGCCTAGGGCCTAGGGCCTAGGGGCGGGGGGCCGACGTCATACAGGCCCTAGTTGCATTTACTGTCAGCGCCGAGCACGGTGCCGGTGTGGTAGTCCCAGTTACTGAATCCCTGGCACATGGCGGTCCTGGATCCCGTCCACCAGGAGAAGCTGAATGACGCGGTGAAGCTTTCGACACCGGACGTGGGGACGGGGAGGAAGCCGGCGTCCCAGTAGGTGACGCCGTTCGGGGCGCCGTTGGTCTTCACGGCCAGGCCGTCGTTCCGCGTAATCGCGATATTGGCGCGGACTGCCTGCTGGGACACCCACCCGTCGTTGAAGCGGAGTTCGGCGTAGGTGGAGCGGCCGCAGACGTCGAAGCCTTCGTAGAAGTCGCCGATGTTGTAGCCGTTGATGCTGAGGTTCTTCACCGGTCCGACCGTCTCGCGGCAGTCGGACGGGGAAGCCTGTGCGGGTGCGGCGGCCAGCCCTGTCAGGGTGCCGGCGCCAAGTGCCAGGGCGGCCAGACTGACGGCCGCCTTTCGCTGGATCATCTGGGCTCCACTCGTGGAATCGTTGCCGACTGCCGTCATCGGTCCCCCCGTCGGCAGCTTTCGTGCCGATTCTCGGCACGCCCTCGCGGGGTGACCAGGCAGCACGACCGGCAGGAGAACCGGCAGTTTCCCGGCAGATTTCCGTGTGGCGTCGTCGGCACACGTCACGGTCCAGGGGGTTTCGCGAGTGGCGACGAGTCGTGCGGCGTCCGGCGGTCGTACTGTCGAAGCCGGTACCGAGGAGGGCTTCTGATGCGCAGCGTGACCTATTCGATGAGCGTCTCACTCGACGGCTTCATCGTCGGGCCGGACGGCGGCTTCAACTGGTCGGCGCCCGACGAGGAGGTGTTTCGTCTCGCCACCGACGAGGTGCGGGGGGCCGGCGTCCACCTGCTGGGGCGGCGGCTATACGAGTCGATGCTGTACTGGGAGAGCGTCGACCAGGTTCCCTCGCTCGACTTCTCCACGCGTGAGTTCGCCGCGATCTGGAAGTCGCTCCCCAAGGTGGTGTTCTCCACCACGCTCTCCGAGGTGGAGGGCAATGCCCGGCTGGCCTCCGGCGGCCTGGTCGAGGAGATCGAGCGGTTGCGAGCCGAGCCGGGGGAGGGGGACATCGCCATCGGCGGGGCGACCCTGGCAGCCGAGGCGGCCGAGTCGGGTCTCATCGACGAGTACCGGATCAGGGTCTACCCGGTGATCGTCGGCGGCGGCATTCCGTACTTCCCCCGGCACGAGCGCCGGGTGGATCTCGAACTCGCCGAGACCCGCACCTTCGACTGTGGCGTCGTCTACGTCCGATACCGCGCGACTGCATAATTATGCGTAAATCGGAATTATTGGCTTTGAGTGTGATCTGCCCGGGTGTCGCTCTTTTTGCGGTAGAAAGGAACCTGCAGGCCATCAAGCTCCCGTGCAACCCGTGAGGGGGTGAGCGCCTTGAGTGCCGCTTCGGAGACGGTTCGCCCTGCCGCACCTATAGCCGTGTGCCCGCCCACGTTGATGCCAGTGCGCGGGGGCTGAGCGACGCCATGCACCTCCGGGACCGTACCCGGCGCACCTCTCCGGCTGAAGAGAACGACGGCCGAGGAGATGATCGGACGGCCTGGGGGCGGTTGCGCGGGCGACTGCGGGCTCGCTCTCATCTGAGAGGGGGCAGCGTCGCCCGCGAGGTGTTTCTGCTCCAGCTGGTGCTCGTGGTGCTGCTCGTCGTGGCCGGGGTGGTCGCCATGGTCGCGCAGATCCGGCGGGACACCATGGCCGACGCCCGGCACAGGACGCTCGCCGCCGCGGAGTCGTTCGCCCATGCCCCGGGTCTGCTGGCGGCCCTGAACAGTCCCGATCCGTCGGCTCGGCTGCAGCCCCTCGCGGCCGCGGCCAGCGCGGCGTCCGGTGTCGACGCCATCATCGTGTACGGGCCGGACGGGGTCGTGATCACCCACAGCGATCCGAAGCTCATCGGTAAGCACGTCATCGGACCGTACGCGCAGGCAGCGCAGGGCAAGCCGTTCACCAGCACCTTCAACGGAGCCCTCGGGCTCTCGGTGATCTCCGGGGTGCCCGTCAAGGACGCGCACGGCTCCGTCGTCGCCATCGTCGCCGCTCCCGTCACCGTCGAGAAGGTCCACAACTCCGTCAATCGCCAGTTGCCGCTCTTCCTGCTGGGCGCGGCAGGGGCTCTCGTGCTGGCGTCGGTCGGCACCGGGCTGGTGAGCCGCAGACTGCGGCGCCGCACGCACGGCCTGGGGCCGGTGCAGATGACCAGGATGTTCGAGCACCATGACGCGGTGCTGCACGCCGTACGTGAGGGCGTGCTCATTGTCAGCCCCGACGGGCGGCTGCTGCTGGTCAACGACGAGGCGCGGCGGCTGCTCGCGCTCCCCGCCGAGGCCGAGGGGCTGAGCGTGGCCGGCCTGGGTCTGGACCCGCGCACGACCAACCTGCTCCTGTCCGACCGGGACGCCACAGACGAGGTGCATCTGGCCGCGGACCGGCTGCTGTCTTTGAACAAGCGCTCCACCTCACCCTTCGGTGGCCGTAACGGGAGCGTGGTGACCCTGCGCGACACCACCGAACTGGAGGAGGTGTCCGGGCGCGCCGAGGTGGCGCGCGATCGGCTGAAGCTTCTCTACGACGCCGGTGTACGCATCGGTACCACGCTGGATGTGGCCACGACGGCCCAGGAACTCGCCGAGGTCGCCACCCCCAGATTCGCCGACGTGGTGACCGTCGAGCTCCTGGAGCCGGTGCTCAGCGGTCAGGAGCCGGACGGGACGAGTACCGACCTGCGCAGGGCCGCGCTCGCCGGTATGGGAGAGGAGCACCCGCTGTACGCGGTCGGCACGCCGATCCGCTTTGTGGACAGCACCCCGATGGCCGCCGGTCTGAAGAGGGGCGAGCCGGTGATGGAGCCCTACCTGGCGCATTCCTTCGGCTGGCGTGAACAGGATCCGGAGCGTGCCCGGAAGATCATCGACTCCGGGATCCACTCGCTGCTGGTGGTGCCGATACGGGCCCGCGGTGTGCTGCTGGGGCTGGCGGACTTCTGGCGGTCCGGCACCTCCCCGGTCTTCGCCGAGGAGGATCTGTCCTTCGCCGAGGAGCTGGTCAGCCGGGCCGCGGTGTGCATCGACAACGCCCGCCGCTACACCCGTGAGCACTCCATGGCGGTGACCTTGCAGCACAGCCTGCTGCCCCGCGGTATACCGGAGCAGCCCGCGCTGGAGGTGGCCTATCGCTACCTGCCCGCCGAGGCGGGAGTGGGCGGTGACTGGTTCGATGTCATTCCGCTGCCCGGGGCGCGGGTCGCGCTGGTGGTCGGTGACGTGGTCGGCCACGGGCTGCACGCCGCCGCCACGATGGGCCGGCTCCGCACCGCGGTCCACAACTTCTCCGCGCTGGACCTGTCCCCGGACGAACTCCTGGGGCGTCTGGACGAGTTGGTGGAGCAGATCGACATCCAGGACGAGGCGACCGACAGCGGCCGGCCGGTCATCGGGGCGACCTGTCTCTACGTCATCTACGACGCGGTCTCCGGTCTGGTGACCGCCGCCGCGGCCGGTCATCTGCCCCCGGCCGCCGTTCACCCCGACGGGACGGTGACCCTTCTCCGTCCGCCGATCTCCGCGCCGCTGGGGCTGAGTGCGGGGGTTCCCTTCGAGACCGCGGAATTGACGTTGCCGGAGGGCTCCAGTCTGGTGCTCTACACCGACGGGCTCATCGAGGACCGCCACCGGGATCTGGACCAGGGGCTGGACCTGCTGTGCCGGACTCTGTCCGGGCCCGCGCGGACCCCGGAGGACGTGTGCGTGACGTTGACCGACGCGCTGCTGCCGTCCCAGCCCGGCGACGACGTGGCGCTGCTCGTGGCGCGCACCCGCCGCCTGGACCCCGCGCACGTCGCGGAGTGGGAGGTGCCCAGCGATCCCGCCGCCGTGGGCCCCGTCCGCAGGGACTGCGCGCGCAAGCTGGCGCAGTGGGGTCTGGAGGAGATCTCGTTCGCCACCGAGCTCATCCTCAGCGAGCTCGTCACCAACGCCATCCGTTACGGCGCCGAACCCATCCGGGTGCGGCTGGTGCTCGACCGCACCCTGGTCTGCGAGGTCTTCGACGGAAGCAGCACCTCTCCCCACATCCGCCGGGCCAAGGCCACGGACGAGGGCGGCCGTGGCCTGTTCCTCGTGGCCCGGTTCGCCGAACGCTGGGGCACGCGGTACTCCGCGCGGGGCAAGACCATCTGGTCGGTGCAGGCGATCGACCACGGCAAGGGGATCGTCGAGGACGACATGGGGGAGCTCCTCCTCGGCCAATGGGACGACGAGGACCTATGAAACCCACCGCTCTGTCCGTGTCGACCGTCGTGCTGACCGGCTGTCTCGCTCTCACCACGGCGGGGATCAGTGCCTGTCAGCAAGCACACCCCAGCGCCCCCGTCGCTCCCTCGCGGGCGACGTCGGCGGCCGACGCCGGCGGGATGGAGGCGCTGGTGAAGGCGGCCCAGCGGGAGGGGCGGCTCAACACCACCACGCTGCTGCCGGACTGGGCGAACTACGGCGGCCTGATGGCCGGGTTCGAGAAGAAGTACGGAATCAAGATCGTCAACAGCAACCCGTTCGGGTCCAGCCAGGAGGAGATCAACGACATCAAGCGGTACCGCGGCCAGGAGCGCGCGCCGGACGTCTTCGATCTCGGCGACTCCTTCGCGCAGTCCGCGGCCCGGCAGAACCTGCTGGCCCCGTACCGCTTCGCCGCCTTCGACGAACTCGCGCCCAGCCAACGCGATGCCCAGGCCCGCTGGTACAACAGCTACGGCGGTTACGTCTCCATCGGCTGCGACGCCAAACGCGTCAAGGTCTGTCCCAACTCCTTCGCCGATCTGCTCAAGCCGCGGTACAAGGGCATGGTCGCGCTCGACGGGACGCCCACCTCGGCCGGTACGGCGTTCGCCGCCGTGTTCGCGGCGGCGCTCGCCAACGGCGGGTCCTTCGACAATGTGCGACCCGGGCTGGACTACTTCTCCCACCTGGCCAAGGTCGGAAACTACAACCGCACCCACTCGCGCGAATACGAGATCGTCCGCGGCGTGACACCCATCAGCATCGACTGGGACTTCCTCAACCTCGAGCACACCCAGGAACTGCGCGCCCAAGGGGTGGACTGGCACGTGTCCATCCCCTTCGACGGAAGCTTCTCCCAGTACTACGCCCAGGCCGTCAGCAAGGACGCCCCGCACCCGGCGGCGGCCCGTCTGTGGGAGGAGTACCTGCACAGCACCGAGGGCCAGAACCTCAGGCTGGCCGGGTACGCCCGCCCTGTCCTGATGGCCTCCATGGCCAAGGACGGCACCCTCGACAAGGAGGCGGCCGCCAAGCTGCCCACCGTCGAGGGCACGCCCTCCTTCCCGTCAACGGCCCAGCTGGCCACGGCACTCGACGTCATCCGTGCGGGCTGGGACAGCGCGGTGGGAAGCGGGTAGCGGGCGCCGCCACCGTACGCGGGCGGGAAGCGGCCACCCTCGCGCCCGTCAGTCGTTGAGCGCCCCCAGGACGCCCGCGAGCTGCCGTAGCGGCTCCGGACCTATCACGCGTAGTACGACGGTGTCGGCGCCCGCCGAAGCGAGCTGCCGTACGTCGTCGGCGGCTTGCGCGACGCCGCCGGAGACGGTGAACACCGATGCGGCGGGGCGTCCGAGCCAGGTGCCTTGCGCCTCGGTGACGGGGCTCAGCCGGTGTGCGACCTTCTCGGTGTCGTCGCCCACACCGCAGAAGGCGAAGACCGTCACGTCGTGTCCGGCCTTGCCCCGCTCCCGGGCCAGAGCGCGGACGTGTGCCACATCCCGCGGGCCGTGCCCTTCGGCGATCAGCGTCCCGTCAGCGACCCGGACCGACAACTCCAGTGACCGGGGGCGTACGACGCCCGCGACCACAAGCGGGGGTTCGGCGGGCGGATGGACGAGCCGCACGCCGTCGAGCTGTACCTCCCTGCCCCGCAGGTCCACCCGCTCACCGCGCAGCAGCGCGCGTACGGAGACGATCGTCTCCTCCAGCAGCGCCAGCGGCGAGCGGGCGGAGACTCCCGCCATGGCCATCCACTCGGGAACCCCGTGCCCGATCCCGGCCACGAGCCGACCGGGATACGTACGGGTCAGCGTCGCCAGTTCCATCGCCAGCAGCGCCGGGCTGCGCAGTGGCGCGGGCATGATGCCGATGCCCACCCGCAGCCGCCGCGTCGCCCCCAGCGCCATCGCGGCAGCGGAGATGCCGCCGTTCCAGCCGAGGTCCTCGACCACCCACAGGTCGTCGACTCCGAGCTCCTCGGCCTCCCGCGCGAAACCGGGCAGCCCTTCGGGCGCCCAGTCGCGGTCGTAGATCACGCCCGTGCGGACGGTCATGTGTGCCTCACCTCTCAGATCGGCCGCCGCACTCGGCGTCCTTCACTTGCCGATGCCGACGGTCATGCCCTGGATGATCCTCGTGCCGAGCCAGGAGAACAGGGCGAGCATCGGCGCGAGGATGATGCAGATACCGGCGAACATGGTGCCGTAGTCCAGCCCGTTGATCTGCTGGGTGGCGAGGAACGCCTTCAGCGCCACCGGCAGGGTGATCTTGTCCTGGCTCTGGGTGAGGACGACCGCGAACAGCGTCTCGTTCCACGCCCCGATGAACTGCAGCAGGAACGCGGTGATCAGGCCGCCGCGGGCGACGGGGACGATGACCTGGACGAAGGTGCGCACCGCTCCGGCACCGTCGATGACCGCGGCCTCCTCCAGGACTTCGGGGACACCGGCGAAGAACCCGGTGAGCAGATAGACCGTGAAGGGCATGGCCAGACCGGTGTAGACGATGATCAGACCGGTGTGGGTGTCGACCAGGTTGGCCTTGGCCAGACCGACGAACATCGGCACGATCAGTACCTGCCCCGGCACCCCCAGGCCCATCGCGAACGTCATCGTCAGGGCCGAGGTGGTGCGGGTGCGGCGGCGTGCCAGCACGTAGGCGCACGGGGCCGCCAGGGCGATGGCCAGTGCCGAGGAGAGGGTGGCGTTGATGAGGCTGTTGACGGCGGCCTGGCCGAAACCGCCGTCACCGAACGCCTTGGCGTAGTTGCCGAACCTCGGCCGGCCGGGCAGCCCGAAGGGGTGGTGGAGGATGTCGTGGCTGCCGCGCAGCGAGGTGAGGGCGACCCACGCGAGCAGCACGATGTCGGCGGCCACGACAGCCCACACGATCCCTGTGCCGACCCGCATCGCCGGGCCCGCGGCGTTGCGTCTGTTGCGCATGGCCTTGCGTCCCTTTCTTGTTCGGTGGGGTTCAGAACTGGATGGCGTCGCGGCGCATGAGCCGTCGCAGCACCACGGTGATCAGGGCGACCATGACCAGACTGACGATGGACGCCGCGGTGGCCATGCCCAGTGCGGGAGTGCTCTGCGGCGGGAACGCCTCCTCGTACACGTACATCGCGGTGTTCCATGACTGGGCGGGCGGGGCCTGCCCGGAGTTGTCGCCGCCGAACACGAGGATCAGCTCGAAGATCTTCACCGAGCTGACCGTCCACAGCACCGCGCAGACACTGATGACGTCCCACGCCAGCGGCAGCGTGATGTGCCGGAAGCGCTGGAAGGCGTTCGCGCCGTCCAGTTCGGCGGCCTCGTAGAGGTAGGGCGGGATCTGGTCGACGGCGGCCATGATGATCGCCGTGTAGTAGCCGGTCGCGGTCCACACCAGCGTCCCCACGATCATCGGGAACAGGTTGTCGGTGGAGAGCCACTTCGGTGGAGTGGAGAACCCCAGGCCGTGCAGGATCCGGTTGACCGGGCCGTCGGGCGAGAACAGGAACCCGGCCAGGACACCGAACACCATGGCGTTGACCAGGCACGGGAAGAAGATCACCGAGCGGGCGAACAGCTTGCCCCACATCTCGCGGAGCACCAGCGTCAGCGCGAAGCTGATGACGAACGTGCACGCGCCGCCGATGAAGAGGATCTCCAGCGTGTTGGTCAGCGAGGACCGGAAGAACGAGTCCTCGAACAGGACCTGATAGTTCTTCAGCCCGCGCCACTGCTTGGGCCCCATCCCGTCCCACTTGTACAGGCTGGTCCAGGCCGCGTACCCGATCGGCACGAGGAAGATGACGGTGTACGTGATCAGTGCGGGAGCCGCGAACGGCCAGAACATGCGACGCCGCTGGCGCTCCATGGGAGCCTGCGAGCCGCGTGGCGGGCGGGGGGAGCCCCGCCCGGGCCGCGCGGCCCGGGGAGACTCGGTCATCAGGTCGGTCATGGGAGCGTCAGCCCTGCGTCTTCCAGTAGGCGACCTGGTCCGACTTCACCTTGGCCACGAACTGCTCCGCGGAGATCTTCCCGTGCCACAGGTCCAGGAAGTGCGGGTTGAAGACCTTGTCCATGATGGCGCCGGCCTGCCCGTCGTAGGTCAGCCGGACCGCGTTGCCGTCGAGCGCCTTCTGCACGTCGGCGAGGTCCGCCGGGGCGGCGACGTCGGTGCGGGTGGTGATGCTGTCCGCGTTCGTCGCCAGGTTCTGCAGGACCTTCTTCTGCAGGAAGTACGCGATGAACTTCTCGGCGGCCTCGGGGTGCTTGGCCCGCTTCGGTATGGAGAAGCCGAAGGTCATCGAGTCGGGGGCGGTCACCCCGGGCGGCAGCATCGCGCCGTACTTCCAGCCCGCTGCGACCTCCTTGCCCGTCTCCGAGGTGGCCCAGCTGCCCGTCATCCAGAACGCGTCCTTGCCGGACGCCCAGGCGGTCTCCTGTGCCGGGGCCTTGGTCGCGTCGTAACCGGGGACGATGTAGCCGCCCTTGACCAGCTGCTCGGTCTGCTGAGCCGCCTTCAGCACGGCGGGGTTGTCCCATGCCTTGCCGGTCTTGTCGTTGGTGAGGTCCGCGAAGCTGACGCCCTGCGCGTTGAGCTGGTAGTCGAACTGCAGACCGTTGGTCCACGCGTCCTCGCCCTCGGACGCCAGACAGGGCTTCTTCTTGGCCTTGAGCGCGTCGCAGACCTTGATGAAGTCCGCCCAGGTGGCAGGCGGCGTGGGCATGGCGGCCCGGATGTCGGGGTCGGCCGCGTTGTAGAACAGTTCGGCCGAGTCGACGATGTACGGGATCACGTAGTTCTGCACGCCGGACGGGTCCTTGGGCAGGACCTTGCTGTACTTGGCGGGGATGACGTCCCCGACGGTCTTGCCCTCGCCGGGGACCGGCAGCGACAGTACGGAGGTCAGATCCCGCGCCTGGCCCGCGGACGCGGTCTGGCCGTAGATCACGTCGGAGCCCTGGTCCCACAGGTCGGGCGCCCGGTTGGCGGCGATGGCGGGGCCGATGTTCGCGCGGACGTCGCGGCCGACGAACTGGACCTTCACCTTGACGCCGGTGTCGGCGGTGAACTGGTCGATCGCGGCCTTGATCGCCTTGCCCTGGGGCTCGTCGGCCCGCCACATCGACCAGTAGGTGAAGCTGTCGGCCTTGGCGCCGCTGTCGCTGGAACTGCCGCCGCACGCGGCCGCGGTGAGCGCGAAGGCCGCCGCGGTGGCGACCGCCAGAGCGGTACGGGTACGTCTCTTGGTGCTGTGCATCGTTCGAGCCTTTCGGTGAATCGATCGTTGCGGTGAGGGTGGGGTGGTGCGGTGCTCAGTCCACGGAGAAGTGCAGGGTGAACTGGGCGGGTACGGCGTGCAGGGCGTGGGAGGCGGGGAGTTCGGGGCCGCAGGCGGCGCTGCCCAGGCCGTGGTGGTCGTGGTCGAGGTGCACGTGGATGCGGCCGTCGCGGCGCAGCTCGTGCGTGTGGTTAGCCGCGGCCAGGGCGGCGGTGCTCCACGGCCGTACGGTGAGGTCGATGTGGGGGTCTCCGGCGATCAGGAATCCCGACCGCCCGGCGCGGGCGATCCTGGCCTGCCGGACGTGGCGCCGGTTGCCGTTCTCCTGGGGCCGGACGTAGGGGGTCTGCATCGCGGACACCGAGCTGCGGTACCAGCCGAGCCGGGCCGCCGTGTCGGAGTCCTTGTACGCCTCTCCCGGTCCCAGTCCGAGCCATTCGACGTCGGCGTCGTCGCCGGGAAGTGACAGGGCGACGCCGAGCCGGGGCAGCGGGACGGGCCAGTCGCCTTCGGGCGTCACCGTCACCTGGAGGCGCAGCTGGTGCGGCTGGGGGCTGTTGCCGGTGTCGGGGGCGGTCCAGCGGTAGACGACGCGCAGTCCGCACTGCGATCCGGCGGCGGCCAGGCGGGCGGTGACGACGACGCCGTGGTTGTCCGGCCGGACGTTGAGCGTCCTGTGCTTCATCCGGTCCAGGCCCTCGCGGCGCCATGCGGTGATCTGGGGTTCGCCCGCCACATTGATCAGGTCGTTGTCGATGGGCGCGCGCCAAATCTCCAACTGCGGGCCGTGCAGGTCGAGTTCGCCGAGCCGGCGGAGTACGCCGGTGCGGGGGTCGAACTGCCCGGGACCGAGGGTGAGGGAGCCGGAGCGGACGAGGGGGGCGGCCGAGGTGACGGGTTCGTCGTAGCGGCCGGTGGTGACCGTGCCCTGCGTCCAGGCGACTTCGTGTCCTGCCGGTGCCCAGCTCTCGTCGTGGGCGAGGCGCGCGGAGACGGTGAGCCAGGCGTCGCAGCCGGAGTCGGCTTTGACCGTCGCGTCGACCGCGGCGGCGAGGTCGGACGGCCAGGGCAGGGTCGCGCGGTCGCCGGGCCGCAGTGCCACCGTCAGGTCGCCGCCGCAGACGGGCCGGCCGTCCTCCTCCAGGGTCCACAGGAAGCGCAGGTGGCGGGTGTCGCGTGCGTGGTAGCGGTTGTGGAGGTGCAGCACGCGCTCGGCCATGTCGACGCGGATGCGGACCGGCTCGATGACCTTCTTGAACTCCGCCAGGGCGGGGGAGGGTGTCCTGTCGGGGAAGAGCAGTCCGTCGCACACGAAGTTGCCGTCGTGGATCTCCTCGCCGAAGTCGCCGCCGTAGGCGTGGAACGGTGTGCCGTCCGGCGCGGTGCGGGAGATCCCGTGGTCGATCCACTCCCAGACGAAGCCGCCTGCCAGCCGGGGATGTGTGTCGATCACGTCCTGGTAGTCCGCCAGGCCGCCGGGGCCGTTGCCCATGGCGTGCGCGTACTCGCACAGGATGAAGGGCAGGGAGCGGCGGTGGGCGTCGTCGGCCGGGTCCGGTGTAGGCGGTTCGCGGTGGCGGCCGATGCGTTCGAGTTCCTCCAGGCCGGTGTACATCTGGCTGTACAGGTCGGTGTAGGAGCAGCTCTCGTGGTCGCCCTCGTAGTGGATGAGCCGGGTGTCGTCGCGTTCGCGGATCCACGCGGCGGCGGCGGCCAGGTTGGAGCCGGTACCCGACTCGTTGCCGACCGACCAGACGGCGATGCAGGGGTGGTTCTTGTCGCGTTCGACCAGGCGCTGGGTGCGGTCGAGGACGGCGGGCAGCCAGGAGGGGTCGTCGCTGGGGTTGCCGCGCCAGCCGCCCGGCTCGAAGCCGTGGGTCTCCAGGTCTCCCTCGTCGATGACCCACAGTCCGTGCTCGTCGCACAGGTCGAGGAAGCGGCGGTCGGGCGGGTAGTGGCTGGCGCGCACCGCGTTGATGTTGTGCCGCTTCATCAGCAGGACGTCGTCGAGCATGGTGGCCTCGGACAGGGTCCTGCCGGTCAGGGGGTGCCACTCGTGCCGGTTGACGCCGTGAAAGGTCAGGGGGCGGCCGTTGGCGGTCAGTACGCCGTCGGTGACGGCGATGGTGCGGAAGCCGATGCGCAGCGGGATGTGCTCGCCGTCGTCGGTGACCAGTTCGCCGGTGTAGAGCCGGGGTTGGTCGGCGGACCACGGGATGACGCCGGCGACGATGTGCGGTCCGGCCGGGTCCACCTCGTGCAGTGCCAGTCCGGGTACGGTCAGGCGGGTGGTGGCCGGGGCGGTGGTGGTGACCGACAGGCTGCCGCGGCCGGTGGTGTGGTCGTAGTCGGCCCGGACGAAGTAGTCCTCCAGGCCGCGGGCGATCACCGACACGGGCCGGAAGATGCCCGAAAGCCACCACATGTCCTGGTCTTCCAGGTAGCTGCCGGACGACCACTGGTGGACCCGTACGGCCAGCAGGTTGCGTCCCGGGCGCAGTGCGGCGGAGGCGTCGAACTCGGTGGGCAGGCGGCTGCCTTTGCCGTCGCCCAGCCTGACGCCGTTGAGCCACACCGCGAAGGCGGAGTCGACACCCTCGAAGCGCAGCACAGCGCGGTCGCGGGGGAAGTCGGCGGGGACGTCGAAGCGGTGGCGGTACTCGCCGGTCGGGTTCTGCTCGGGGGTGCGGGGCGGATCGACAGGGAACGGGTAGGAGATGTTGGTGTACGCCGGTGTGCCGTAGCGCTGGGAGCCGGGCAGGCCCGCCATCTGCCAGCAGGACGGCACCTGGAGGAGGTCCCAGCCCTCGTCGTCGAAGGCGGCTTCGGCGAAGCCGTCGGTCAGCTCGTCCAGCCCCGGTGCCAGGCGGAACCGCCACGCGGCGTCGAGCGCGATCGTAGGGACGTCGGAGGCGAACGCGGAGCGCGGGGGCAGCCGTCCGCTGCCGGGCGACGGGTCGTCGACGTATGCGGTCGGGTCGGAGGTGTTCATGATGCGGGGCTTTCTCTCGGATCATCCCGAAGCGGGGATGACGACGGCGGCGGGGGCGTCGGGGCCGGGCCGCTGAAGGGTGTGCGGAGCCGAGGACCGGCCGACTGCCGTGCGTCGGGGGTCCGCAACCGCGAGGAGACGGGGTCGCCGTCCGCCCGTTTGTGTCAGGCCGCGGGGCGCGGCCGGGCGCTGCTCGCCCGGACGATCAGGGTCGGGCGCAGCAGGGAGATGGCGTTGACCGGGGGCTGCCCGGCCTCGACGGCGCGCAGCAGCAGTTCCACGGCGTGCTGGGCCATCTCGCGCTTGGGGAACGCGACGGTGGTCAGCATCGGTTCGACGTGTCCGACTTGGGCGATGTCGTCGAAGCCCACGACGGAGACGTCGTCGGGGACGCGGCGCCCGGAGCGGGCCACGGCTTCCAGCGCGCCGAGCGCGAGGATGTCGTGGGTGGCGAAGATCGCCGTGATATCGGGGTGCTCGGCCAGTGCTTTGGTGGCCGCGGCGAAGCCGCCTTCGGCGTCGTCGCTGGTCCTCCTGAACACCATGCGGTCGTCGATGGTCAGTCCGTCGGAGGCGAACGCCCGCCGCAGTCCCGCCAGCCGGGGTGCGTGCGAGGGCAGGTCGGCGACCACGGCGATCTTCTTGTGGCCGAGTTCGCGCAGGTGGCGGCCGGCGAGGTAGCCGGCGTTCTCGTAGTCGACGGACACCACCGGCAGGGTGTGCGGCGGGTCCAGTTCCCACGCGAACAGGGCGACGGGGAACTTCGCTTCGGCGAGCAGGGGGAGCTGCTGCGCCACGCCGGTGTCACCGGCGACGAGCAGGGCGTCCACCGACCGGGCGGTGAGGTTCTCCAGGTGCTTGCGGGCCCACTCGGGGTCGTCGCGCGTGGTGGCGAGCAGCAGGTTGTAGCCGTGGCGCACCAGCACGTTCTCCACCTCCTCGACGACCTCGGAATAGAAGGGATTGGCGACGGAGGGGACGAACAGCCCGACCGTCATGGTCGCGCCGGTCCGCAGTGACCTGGCCAGCAGGTTCGGCGTGTAGCCGAGCTCCTTGATCGCGGCCTGGACCCTGGCGGCCGTCTCCGGCCGCACCGACTTGCCCGACAGCACGTTGGAGACGCTCTGCTTGGTGACCCCCGCACGGGCGGCTACCTCTGCCATGGTCACCACGAGCAACCTCCTGCGTTTATCGATCCACGAACGTGGGTGTCACGGTAGGGCCCCGCCCGGTCGAACGGCAAGCTTTCCCGTGAATCTCGTAATCCACCCGTTACGGGATGCCACTGCTTCGCAGGGCCGGGGGCGGCCAGTGCTCGACATACTGACTGGTCAGGACGCATTTATGGCGTGAGTCAGGATTTCTCGGTGCACGGCCATTGACGCGTTCTGAAACACAGACTTAGCATCCGTCCAACGCTGAGCGACGTGGACCGGTCAACGACATGAGCCGCGCGTAGCGCCGAATCACCCATCCACGATGCCGGAGCCGCCCGCAGGCGGCGGCACCGTACATCCGGCCGAGGAGTGGCACGTGTCGCAACACCACCGATTCCTCAAGCGGCCCTCGGTAAGGGGCCTCGTGGTCCTGGCGGCTGCCGCGGTGGCCACCGGTACGATCGCCGCCGCCGTATGGCCCGCCGCCGGCGGGACGCGGTCGCAGGACGCCGTGGCGTACGACGTCCTGCACCGCGCCCCCGCACCGGGCACCCTGCACCTGGTGGCGTTCCTGGCGACACAGCCGGACACCGCCGCCACCGCGTCGCGCAGCCAGGCCGTCGCACTCCAGAGCCTGCAGACGCAGTACGGCGCCAAGGGTCTGACGACCGAGATCATCGACGAGAGCGGCGCGTCCGTGGACGCCCTCGTCAACACCTACTACGACTGGCAGCTCGGTACCGTCCGGCTGCTGCCGGATCCCACCGGAAAGCTCGCCCAGCGCCACGCCGTGCACAATCTGCCGACCGTGGTCCTCAGCGATGCGAACGGAACCGTGGTGAAGCGCTGGGACGCACCCGTGCTCACCGTCGAGGTCGCCCAGGCCCTCACCGGCCGGCTCACCGGCTGACCGCGGACCCGTAAACGGCCCTCCCTGCCGCCCGCCGCGGCGCCTCCCCGCTGACCGGGCGCGGGACCGTACGCCCCCGCCCGATCGGCCGGTGGTGCCATCGGCCGGACTCCGCATGCCTTCCTCCGCGGGCGGACCCTGTGCGTTCTCCGCTCCGCCCGTCCCACCCTCACAGAAGGAGAAGTACGTGTCGCCACACCACCCGCCCCGCGCCCGCTGGCGCAGACGCCTGGCGGCTCTGGCCGCCGCCGTGTCGCTCCCGGCCGCCATGGTGACCCTCGCCGCGGCCGCCCCCGCACAAGCGGCGGGAACCGCGCACTACGTCAACTGCTCCAAGGCGAGCAACGGCAAGGGCACCCAGTCCAGCCCGTGGAA
Source organism: Streptomyces sp. NPDC051976 (assembly GCF_040680795.1). Classification (NCBI taxonomy): domain Bacteria; kingdom Bacillati; phylum Actinomycetota; class Actinomycetes; order Kitasatosporales; family Streptomycetaceae; genus Streptomyces; species Streptomyces sp. NPDC051976. The sequence continues at coordinate 199,544 of NZ_JBFAXL010000006.1, read as the reverse complement.
CTCGCTGGCCACGGTCAACGCCACGACCTTCAGGGCGGGCGACCAGATCCTGTTCGCGCGCGGCACCACCTGCAACGGCACCCTCGCACCCAAGGGCTCCGGCGCCTCCGGGGCGCCGATCGTCGTGGACACGTACGGAACCGGCGCGAAGCCAATCATCGCCGGAGGCGGCGCCTCGGACGCGGTACTGCTGACCAACCAGCAGTACTGGGAGATCCGCAACCTTGAGGTGACCAACCACGGCGCGACCGCCGCCAACCGCCGCGGCGTCCACATCATGCTGACCGACTACGGCACAGGCAACCACTACCGGCTGACGAACCTCACCGTCCACGACGTGAACGGCGACGGCGTCAAGGACCTCAACGGCAGCTCGGGCATCCAGTTCGACGTCTTCGGCACAGCCGTCAAGACGAAGTTCAACGACGTGGTCGTCGACGGCAACGACGTCCACACCGTCGACCGCTCCGGCATCAACATGTCGACGACCTGGAAGTGCCGGGCATCGATCGGCTGGCCGGCCCCCTGCCAGAGCGGCGTGACGAACTACTACCCGTGGACCGGGTTCGTCGTGCAGAACAACACCGTGCACGACATCGGCGGCGACGGCATCGTGATGCAGTACACCCAGGACGGAGTGGCACAGCACAACGTGGCCTACGACACGGCCGCACGCTGGTACGGCTCCAACGCCGCCATCTGGGACTGGAACGCCGACAACGTCACCTTCCAGTACAACGAGGCGTACCACACCCACAAGTTGCCCGACAACGGCGACGGCATGGCCTGGGACGCCGACTACGGCACCGACCACACCGTCTACCAGTACAACTACAGCCACGACAACGAAGGCGGCATGGCGATGTTCTGCGGCTGCGGCGGCGCAGGGACATCAACCACCAACGCCGTCTTCCGCTACAACGTCAGCCAGAACGACGCCGGTCAGGTCCTGCGCGACGCGGGCGAGAACAACGGCTGGTTCTACAACAACACCGTCTACGAACCCGCGGGTTCCACCGCCAACATCCTCACCAGCGGCCGTTCCTCCCTCACCGTGGCCAACAACATCTTCGTCAACAACGGCTCGGGCGGCTACGACTACAGCGGCACCCGGTTCACCGACAACATCATGACCGGCAACACCTCCGGCATCCCCTCGGGCCAGATCACCGCGGACCCGCAACTGCAGTCACCCGGCAGCGGCGGCACCGGCATCGGTACGGTGAACGGCTACCAGCTCACCGCCGGTTCGCCCGCCATCGGTGCCGGCCGTGTCATCCCCGACAACGGCGGCCGCGACTACTGGGGCCACCACGTGCCGAGCGTCTGCGCCCCCGACATCGGCGCCGACCAGCTGTCCACGCCCAATGACGCCTCGTGCGGGCTGGTGAACAACGGCGGCTTCGAGTCCGGAACGCTTCCCCCCTGGTACGCCTGGAACTCCGCCTCCGTCACCACCGGCAACGCACACTCCGGCACCCACGCGCTCCAGGTCGGCTCCGCACCGGCCTCCGCGGAACAGGTCATCGCCCTGGCTCCCAGCACCACCTACCAGCTGACCGGGTGGGCGAAGGCCGGCACCGCGGGGGAGGAGGTCCAGATCGGAGTGAAGGACTACGGCGGCAGCGAGGTGCTCACCTCGGTGACCGGCACCTCGTACACCGGCGCGGACCTGATCTTCCGCACCGGCCCGTCCGACACCCAGGCCACGGTCTACTGCTACAAGGCGGGCGGTTCCGGGCTCGGCTACTGCGACGACATCTCCGTGAAGGCCGCCACCATGCCCACCGGGGTCTTCAAGAACGGCCCGAGCGGGCGGTGCGCCGACATCCCCGGCGGGAACACATCTGACGGCACCCAGGCCGATCTGTGGGACTGCAACGGCGGCGCCAACCAGTTCTTCGCCGACTACAGCGACGGCACCCTGCGCACCCTCGGCAAGTGCCTGACCGCGGCGTCCAGCGCCTCCCTGACCCCGGTCACCCTCGCCACCTGCGGCACCTCACCCGGGCAGAACTGGACCTACAACGCGACCGCCCAGACGCTGAGCCCCTTCAGCGGCATGTGCCTGGACGCCTCGGGCGGCGGCACGGGCAACGGCACCCCGCTGATCCTGTACGCGTGCAGCGGCGCCGCCAACCAGCAGTGGGCGCAGACCGGCCCGTAACCCTCGCGCGCCGATCCCCTCCCTTCACCTCACCCGAACACAAGGAGCCGCTATGCCTTCGTCAGCGAGAACCGGACCGAGAACGAGACCGAGAACGAGAACCGCCTTCCTGGCAGTGCTCTTCCTGCTGCTGGGCACGGCCGTGGGGCTCGTTCCCCACCCGGCCCAGGCCGCGACGACCACCTCGATCACCGTCGACGGCAAGGGCACGGGCCTGGCCTTCGACGGAGTGGGCGCCATCAGCGGCGGCGGCGGCAACTCCCGGCTGCTGGCCGACTACCCCGAACCGCAGCGCAGCCAGCTGCTGGACTACCTGTTCAAGCCCGGCTACGGCGCCTCGCTGCAGATCCTGAAGATCGAGATCGGCGGCGACACCAACTCCACCGACGGGGCCGAAGCCAGCCACGAGCACACCCGCGGCACGGTCGACTGCAACCAGGGCTACGAATGGTGGCTGGCCGCGCAGGCCAAGGCGCGCAACCCCAACATCAAGATCTACGGCCTGGCGTGGGGCGCTCCCGGCTGGATCGGCAACGGCAACTTCTGGTCCCAGGACATGATCGACTACCTCATGAGCTGGTTCGGCTGCGCGACACAGCACGGACTGGGCATCGACTACCTCGGCGGCTGGAACGAACGCGGCTACAACGCCTCCTGGTACGAGAACCTCAAGAGCACCCTGGTCTCCCACGGCTACACCACCAAGGTCGTCGGCGCGGACGACAACTGGAACATCGCCGACAGCATGACCACCGACTCCGCCCTGAAGTCGGCGGTCGACATCGTCGGTGTGCACTACCCCTGTGGTTACCTGTCGGACCAGGGTTCGTGCCCCAGCACCGCCAACGCCCAGTCCCTGGGCAAGCCGCTGTGGGCCAGCGAGAACGGCTCGCAGGACTACAACGCCGGGGCGAGCGCCGTCGCGCGGGCCATCAACCGCGACTACATCGACGGGAAGATGACGGCCTACATCAACTGGCCGGTCATCGCCGCCCTCTACCCCAACCTGTTCTTCTCCACCGACGGCATGTCGCTGGCCAACCAGCCGTGGAGCGGCAACTACTCGATCGGCAAGAGCACCTGGGTCACCGCCCAGACCACGCAGTTCACCAAGCCCGGCTGGCACTACATCGACAGCGCTGGCGGCTACCTCGGCGGCGACCGGTCCAACGGCAGCTACGTCTCCCTGAAGTCCACCAACAACTCCGACTACTCCACGATCCTGGAAACGGCGGACGCCACCGCCTCCCAGACGGCCACCTTCCACATCACCGGCGGACTGTCCACCAAGCAGGTCCACGTCTGGGCGACGAACCTCAACTCCGGCAGCACCGCGGACTACTTCGTCCACCAGCGGGACGTCACCCCGAGCAGGTCCGCCTACACCCTCACCCTCCAGCCCGGCTACGTCTACTCCGTGACCACCACCACCGGCCAGGGCAAGGGCACGGCGACCCCGCCCGCGGCCGCGGCCATGACGCTGCCGTACTCCGACACCTTCGAGACCCCCGCCACCACCACCTCGCCGAAGTACTTCACCGACATGAACGGCGCTTTCCGGACGGTTGCCTGCGGCGGCGGCCGTACCGGCACCTGCGTGCGCCAGATGGCCCCCACCACCCCGATCCGCTGGACCGACGAGCCCAACGACTCCCCGTACACGATCATGGGCGACGGTTCCTGGACCAACTACACGGTCAAGGCCGACACCCTGCTCGAACAGCCCGGCACCGTCGAGCTGCTCGGCCGGGTCAACACGCAGGGCCGCAACAACAACGGCCTGAACGCGTACCACTTCCGGGTGAGCGACACCGGTGCCTGGTCCCTGGTCAAGACCGACACCTCCTGGAACGAGACCACCCTGGCAAGCGGCACCACCACCGCGCTGGGAACCAACACCTGGCACACGGTCACGCTGACCATGCAGGGCTCCACGATCTCGGCCGGCGTCGACGGCACCCAGGTGGGCAGCGCCACCGACCTGTCGTTCACCAACGGCCAGGCCGGTCTGGGCGTGCACGGCTACCAGACCGAGCAGTTCGACAACTTCTCCCTCACCCCCGGCACACCCGCCCCGCCGCACACCGGACCGATCACCTCGGGCCTGGCAGGAAAGTGCGTCGACGACGACGCTGACTCCAGCACCAACGGCGCCAAGGTGCAGCTGTGGGACTGCGACGGGTACTCCGCCCAGGTGTGGACCTGGTCCAACGGCAGCATCACCCACAACGGCAAGTGCCTGGACGTCACAGGCGCGGGCAAGAACAACGGCACCCTCGTCGAGCTGTGGGACTGCAACGGCGGCCCCAACCAGCAGTGGGCACCCCAGCAGGACGGCTCCCTGAAGAGCGCCGACTCCGGCCGCTGCCTCGACGACCCGGGGCAGTCCACGACCAACGGCACCGCGCTGGAGATCTGGGACTGCAACGGCGGCACCAACCAGCAGTGGCACCTGCCGTAGCGGCATGACAGTGGGGCTCGCGCCGACGCGGCGCGAGCCCCACCACCGGGGGCGGAGGGCGCGACGCCTTCCCCACCCTCACACATCGGAGTGACACACGTGAACGCACCCGGCGCGCCTCCCACCACACCCCTCGTCGCCCCTCCGCGGCGGGGGATCTACGACACCGCGGCCGCTTCGGCGTGGACCGACGGGTTCCTCACCGGCAACGGCGAGTACGGCGCCCTCTACTACGGCGTCCCGTCCCTGGAGAAGGTGGTCCTCAACCACCACCGATTCGTGCTGCCCAACGGCAGCCGGACGGTGCCGCCCCCGCACAACGCGGCGCGGCTCGCCGAGGCCCAGGACCAGGCGCTCGCCGGTGACTACACCGGTGCCGCGTCGACGTTCAGCAACGGCTGGAGCCTGCGCTGGACGCAGACCTTCCACCCCGCCTACGAACTGCGGATCAGCACTCCCGGCGGGATCACCACCGACAGCTACGCCCGGACCACCGACTTCCGCACCGGCGAGGTCACCCACAGCTGGACCGACGCCTCCGGCATCTGGCGACGCCGGGCCTTCGTCTCCCGCGCGGACCACGTCGTCGCCCACGAGCTGCTGGCGGCGCCCGGCCGGACCGTGGACGTCACCCTCGGCGTCAACACGGCCCTCGACGGTGTCCCGTCCAGCGTCGCCTTCACCGCCAGGGCCGGCGTGACCCACGGCGACGGCTATCTCGACCTGCGCGGCGTCTATCCCGCGGGAGGCGCGTACGGGTACGAGGGCGCGACCCGCGTCGTCGTCCACGGAGAGGGAGCGTCCGTCACCGCGAGCGGGCAGACCCTGGTGGTCGCCGGGGCCGCCAAGGTCCTGCTGCTGACGAAGCTGGGCCGCTACGAGACCCCCACCGCGTGGGACGCCGGGCCGCTCCAGACGGCCCTTGCCGGTCTGACCGCCGACTACGGCGTCCTGCTGAGCCGGCACACCCCGCTGCACCGTGCGCTGTTCGACGGCTCGAGCATCGACCTGGACGTCTCCGCCGCCGACCGCCGCATGTCCACCGGCGACCTGATCGCCCGTCAGAAAGCCAACCGCGCGGCGATCGACACCGCATTGCTGGAGCGGATGTACGACTCCGGCCGCTATCTGTTCGCCAGCTCCAGCGGAGTGCTGCCGCCACGCCTGACCGGGCTGTGGACGGGCAGTTGGGACGCCTCGTGGGCCGGTGACGTGACGACCAACGCCAACGTCAACCTCCAGGTCGCCGGCGGCAACATTCTCGCTCTCGGCGACGCGATGCAGGGCTACTTCGACCTCGTCCTCGGCCAGTTGCAGGACTGGCGTGACAACGCCACCCACCTCTACGGCGCCCGCAGGTTCCTCGCCCCCACCCGTACCGACGGCGAGCACGGCCACATGCTCCACTTCGACGACGACGGCTTCCCGGGGCAGTGCTGGACCGGCGGCGCCGACTGGCTGCTGTACCCGTTGCTGGAGCACTACCAGGTCACCGGCGACCACGCCTTCCTCAAGGAACGGCTGGGCCCGGCCCTGATGGAACTCGCCCTCTTCTACGAGGACTTCCTCACCCGCACCGACGCCGACGGCAGAGCGGTCTTCGTGCCCTCCTACTCCGTGGAGAACCACCCCTCCAGCACCGGCCAGTGCCTGTCGATCAACGCCACCGGCGACATCATGGCCGCCAGGCACGCGCTGCAGGCCGCCATCGACGCCGCCACCGCCCTCGGGGTGGAACAGGCGCCCGGGCAAGGCGTCGAACGGTGGACCATGCTGCTGGCCAAACTGCCCGACTACACGGTCAACGGCGACGGGGCGCTGGCCGAATGGTCCTGGCCGGGCCTGACCGACTCCTACGACCACCGCCACATCCAGCACCTGTACGGCGCCTGGCCCCTCCACGAGATCAACCCCGAGGACACCCCCGACCTCGTCCCGTACGCACGCCGCGCCCTCGAACTGCGCGGTGACGAGAACTACTCCGCCCACGGCAGCCTGCACCGCGCGCTGGCCCACGCCCGCCTGAAGGACGGCGCCGGCGTCTACGGCAACCTGCTGAAGATCCTCGGCAACAACATGGTGTGGCGGTCACTGATGACCTCCCACAACCCCGACCTGACCGTCTACAACAGCGATGCCGCCCACGCCATCCCGGCCGTCCTCGCCGAAGCCCTCCTCTGCACCCGCCCGGGCATTCTGGAGCTCCTTCCCGCGCTGCCCGAGCAGTGGGCCAGAGGCACGATCACGGGCGTCCGCGGCCGCAACCAGGTCAGCATCTCCGTCTTCCACTGGGACACCGCGGCGCGAACCGCCACCCTCACGCTGACCTCCGCCGTCGACCAGACCCTCACCGTGATCAGCCGCCGCGGCATTGCCTCGATCTCCACCACCGCCCCGGTGACGCCGTCGACGCTCGGGAGCCACGCCCGGACCGTCGCACTGACCGCGGGCCACGCGACGACGATCGCCATCGGCCACTGACCCCCGCCCGCGTCGCACCCTCCCCCCTCAGGAGAGCCCCACCATGACCCCCGCATCCCAGCCCGGTGTGAGCCGCCGGGCCGTCCTCACCAGCGCCGCCGCGGCGGCGGGAGTCGGCGCCGCCGGCACCCTGCCGAAGGTCCTGCGCGACCTGCTGAACACCCCGATACCCGCCGGGACCGGGACGGTCGCCGACGTCAAGCACGTCGTGGTCTTCACGCAGGAGAACCGCGCCTTCGACCACTACTACGGCACCATGAACGGCGTGCGCGGCTTCGGCGACCGCAACGCGATCACTCTGCCCGGAGGCAAGCCGGTCTGGTACCAGCCCAACCCGGCCGCCGCGGACCACTACACCCTGCCGTTCCGGATGAACACCGCCACCACCAGCGCCACGTGCGCGTCCGCGCCTGCCATGGACTGGCCCACCGACCTGGGCATGTACCGCAACGGTGTGTTCGACGCGTGGAACACCGCCCGCACCCCGGGCCTGGGCATGAGCCACTTCGCCCGCAAGGACCTGGACTTCTACTACGAGTTGGCGAACGCCTTCACCGTCTGCGACCAGTACTTCTCCTCGACGTTCACCCAGACCAATCCCAACCGGCTGCACCTGTTCAGCGGCAGCAACGGCGGATCGGTCGGACAGTCCGCCGTGATGGACAACACCGAACCTCCGGCGGGCTTCGCCTGGACCACGTACGCCGAGCGCCTGCAGAGCGCCGGGATCTCCTGGCGGGTCTACCAGGAGAGCGACAACTTCGACGACAACGCCCTCGCCTGGTTCGCATCGTTCAAGTCCGCCGGGCCCGGCAACCCGCTGTACGACAAAGGACTGGCCACGGTCGCGGATATCGTCCAGGCGTTCGGTGCCGACGTCGCCGCCGACCGGCTGCCGCAGGTGAGCTGGATCGTGGCGCCGACCGCGCTGTCCGAGCACGCCAACTACCGCCCCGCCGCAGGCGAGGACCTCACCGCCCGGCTGCTGGCCGCACTCGCGGCCAACCCCGCGGTGTGGGCCAAGACGGCGTTCCTGCTCAACTACGACGAGAACGGCGGCTTCTTCGACCACGTGCCGCCGCCGTCGCCGCCGGCCTCCGACAGTGACGGGCTGACCACCGTCGCCACCACCGGCGAGATCTCCGGCGGCAAGCCGATCGGGCTCGGCTTCCGGGTCCCCATGACCATCATCTCGCCCTGGACCCGCGGCGGTTACGTCTGCTCCCAGGTCTTCGACCACACCTCGGTGCTGCGGTTCTGCGAGAAGGTGTTCGGTGTCGCCGAACCCAACATCAGCGCTTGGCGCAAGGCTGTCTCCGGCGACCTGCTGTCCGCCTTCGACTTCACCTCCGCCGACACGGCCTGGCCGGCATTTCCCGACACCAGCACGTACGTCAGCACCGCCGCCACCCAGTGCGACACCCTGCCGGCGCCGACCGTGCCCACCGTGCAGTCGCCGCCGCTGCAGGAAGCCGGCCACCGCAAGGCGCGCCCGATCCCCTATGCCTTCGAGGCGAAGGGCCGCATCACGCCCGGCACCTTCTACATCGACATGACCAACAGCGGCTCCGCCGGCCAGTGCGTCTACCTCTACGCCAACGCCTACCGCACCGACGGCCCCTGGCGGCACACCGTCGAGGCCGGCAGGACGCTCACCGACTACTTCGTCGCCGGTACGCCCACCGGCGCGTACGACCTGTCCCTCATCGGCGTCAACGGCTTCCACCGCCGCTTCCGCGGCAACCGCGTGACCGCCACCACCGCGGGCAACGCCAACCCCGAGGTCACCGCCGGCCTGGACGCGGCCGCCGGACTGCTGACGCTGACCATGAAGAACAGCGGCACCGCCGCCTGCACGGTCACGATCACCGCCAACGCCTACCGCACGGACGGGCCGTGGACCGTACCGCTTGCCGCCGGTGCCACCTCGACCAAGAACTTCGACCTCACCGCGTCAGGACACTGGTACGACCTCACCGCCACCGCCGGCACGACCGACGGCTTCCTGCGCCGCTTCGCCGGGCACCTCGAGACGGGCCAGGAATCCATCACCGACCCCGCCGTCGTCGGCGTACTCCCCAGCACCGTGAGCTACGCCGACAGCCAGGAGACGTCCGCGGAGAACGGCGCGGCCGTCAACGTGCTCGACGACGTGCCCACCACCATGTGGCACACCGCGTGGAGCACGACCCCCGCCCCGCTGCCGCACGAGATCCGCTTCGACTTGGCCGCCCCCAAGACCGTCAGCGGCCTGTACTACCTGCCCCGGCAGGACGGCAACGCCAACGGCCGTATCGGCAGGTACGAAGTCTCCACCAGCACAGACAACACCACTTGGAGCACGCCGGTGGCCACGGGCACCTGGGCCGACGACCCCCAGCCCAAGTCCGTCACCTTCCCCGCGACCACCGCCCGCTACGTACGCCTGAGGGCCCTGAGCGAGGCCGGCAATCGCGGCCCGTGGTCCTCCGCGGCCGAGGTCCGCGTCCTCGGCCCCAGCACCTGACCGCCACACCTCCCGGACATCGGAGACAACGGCGGCCTCGCTGTCAGACCTGCCTGGGATGCTCCGGGCATGGAGATGACACTGCAGATGACGATCGACTGCTCCGATCCGCGGAGGATGGTGGCCTTCTGGACCGAGGCCCTGGGCTATGTGCCCGAGCCGCCGCCGGGCGGGCACCCCACCTGGCGTGCCTACTGGCTGGACATGGGGGTGCCCGAGGCGGAACTGCCCGCCGGTGCCGGGGACGTTCCGGAGTCGATCATCGATCCCGCGGGACGCGGACCGAGGGTGTGGTTCCAGCAGGTTCCGGAGCCGAAGACCGCCAAGAACCGGTGGCACTTCGACCTGAAGGTCGGCGGGGGCCGTGACGTCCCCCTGGACATCCGCACCCAGCGGGTCAACGCCACGGTGGAACGGCTGGTCAAAGCCGGAGCCACCGTGCTGCGGATCAACGACCAGCCGGACATGGGGCACTACGCCACCGCCATGCAGGACCCCGAGGGCAACGAGTTCGACGTCGTCTGAGGGCTGACGCGACGGTGCTGGGCACAGCCACTCATTTGACGGCCGTGACCAGCACCGTCGCCGCGTAGCGGACGGCACGTCAGGTGTGAGCGCGTGCCCCGCAGGTGTTCTGCCGGGCAAACTGCCGGTCCTTCTGCCGGTTGTCTTGCCTGGTCACCGCCGTACGAGGGTGGTCAGCCTTGACCCCTCAGGCAGGCCGGGGGGAGCCAGGCCGGTTGGCGCACTCGTCTCCCCGGCGTCACGGCCGACCATCACCGGATCTCCGGCTGTAGACCGGAATCAGCCACGCACCGGGAGGATCTCATGCAGGGGAGGCCGGTGCCCACCGCGCGCCCGAACAGCGACGGTGCCAGACGCACCCTGTTCGGCCACCCGCTGGCGGCAGCGCTCCAGGGCCAGGTGCTCGGCTATCGGGCGTTCGAAGCGGGCGGCCAGTGCCCGCCGCGCCGTCGGCTGCTGATGCCGGACGGAGTCGTCCGGCTGACGTTGGGCTTCGGCTCCCCCGTGCTCTTGACGGACGCCGTATGCCCTGAGCGGGCGTTCACGGGCGCCTCCTTGCTCATCCCGGCCCGTACCACCGCACTGGTCGCCGAGCACCGCGACCCCGTCCGGTGCGTGACCGTGCTGATGACTCCGCAGGCGGCCTACCGGTTCTTCGGGGCACCGATGTCCGACTGGTCGGAACTGGTGGTCCACCCGGCCCAGTTACTGGGCTCCCAGGTGGTGGCCATGTTGATCGACCGGCTGGCGGGCTGTGGGGACTGGGCAGCGCGATTCGCCCTGCTGGACGCGGAGTTGGCCGCACGGATGCCCGCCGGTCCGCCCGGCAGCCCTGAAGTCGAACGGGCCTATCGCGAGTTGGGCCGCACCCATGGTCAGGTGCGCGTGTCGGCCCTGGCACGCGCGGTCGGCTGGAGCAGCCGCCAGTTGGAGCGCCGGTTCCGCCAGCAGATAGGGCCGTCGCCGAAGCGCGTCGCACAGATCCTGCGCCTGCAGCGGGCCATGCGACTTCACGAGAGCGGCCGTCCCTGGACACAGGCCGCACTCGACGCCGGATTCTTCGACCAGCCGCACTTCGACCGCTCGTTCAAGGCGGTGACCGGCTGCACCCCGAACTGGTTCTCCCGCGTTCGCACGCGGTCCGCTCCGGAAGAGTGGACGGACCTTGCCGCAGGCCACCTGAGCAGCGCACTCCTCCCGTAGCGGACGTCATCCCACGTGCGACGGACGTACGGGCAGCACGGGACCCGCGGCTGACCGGCCGCCCGTGTGTGCGCGGTGGGTGGGGGCGGTGCGGTGTCAGATGGCGTCGACCTGGACGGACGAGGAGTAGGCGCGGTAGGCGTCCGCGTCGAACATGCCCGCGTAGGGGGCGCGGACAGTGGCGGCCGACAGTGCGACGGCCCGACCCAGTGCCTCCGGCCAGGAGAGCCGCTCGGTGAGGCCGGTGGCCAGCGCCGCGACCACGGAGTCACCGGCGCCTGTCGGGTTTCCGCGGACGGTCTCGGTGGATGCCAGGGCCGCTCGCCATACGCCTTCGGGTGCGACGGCGAGCAGACCTTCCGGGCCGAGCGAGGCGATCACGGTCCCGGCTCCCGCCTTCCGGAGTGCCGTCGCGGCCTCCAAGGGGTCCTCGATACCGGTGGCGGCCGTCAGTTCGGCCGCGTTCGGCTTGATGAGGGTGGGCCGCGCGTCGAGAGCCGCGGTCAGTGCCGGGCCGTCGGCATCGAGGATGACGGGGACGCCGTGGTCATGGGCGAGCGTGATGAGTCGAGCGTACGCATCCGACAGGACACCGCTGGGCAGGCTGCCGGAGAGCACCAGGACGTCGGCGCCGGGCAGCAGGCCGCGGACCGCGTTGTGCAGCGCGGCCCATGCGGGTGCGTCGACTTCGGGGCCCGGCTCGTTGAGCATCGTCGCGTCGACCGCGTCGGCGACGGCGATGGTGCGTCGCGTGCGTCTGTCGCCGAGGTCGATGGCGCGGTGGTTGATCCCCGAGCTCTCCAGGTCGTCGCGTACGGCCGCTCCGGTGTATCCGCCCAGCGGGAGCACGGAGATGACCGGACAGGCGAGCGCGTGCAGAACGCGGGCCACGTTGACGCCCTTGCCTCCCGCCTGCTCATGGACGGCGCTCACCCGGTGGGTCGTGTGCGGGCGCAGTCCCTGGAGGGAGTAGGTGATATCGAGTGCCGGATTGGGCGTCACCGTGACGATCATCTGCCGTGCCTTATCGCTGTGCGCAGCTCATCTGCGAGGTCGAGAGTGGGGCCGGGCCGTCCCTCCCGGCCCACGGCCCCGAGCATGCCCGCAGCGCCCTCATTCTGTCCATAGATGCTTGAAACAAGCGTCTTCAAGTCAAATTCATGCACGGTCGGCCTCGGTGTGTGCGCTCAATCTGCGGTGCCCGTGCAAGGAGGGGCGAGGAAGGCCAAGGGCCGCGTCGGCGCGTATCGTCCGGTCATGGACACTCCTGCTTCGCCCCGCGTCCTGGTGATCGGGCTTGATCCCTATCGGGTGCCCGGGCCGTGGGATCCCGAGCCGGTGGCCGCGGCCATCGAGGCGGGGCTGGCCGAGTTCGCCGAGCACGGTGTGGGTGTGGAGACCTGCCTGATCGGCCTCGACGGCAGCGACGACGTGGACGCGGCCGTCGCGAGCGCGCTGCGGGCCCACGCGTGGGAGTGCGTCACCGTCGGAGGCGGCCTGCGGCACTCGGATGACCAGGTGGAACTCCTCGAACGCGTGGTCAATCTGATTCGGCGGCACGCGCCTGACGCGGCCATCGCGTTCAACAGCACCCCCGCCACCACCTATGAGGCCGCCGCCCGCTGGATCGAGTGACGACGGCAAGGGCGCCCGCCGTAGTAGCGGCGCCGGGCGCGATACCGAGGTCGCGCGCCGCGATGTGCGCGGGCCGACGACGGCTCAGCGGCTGAGACCGTGCAGCAGGAGTTCGGCCAGGCAGGCGTACGCCTCGGCGTCGGCCAGACCGGTGACGGCGGCCACGTGGCGCTGCTGGATGCGGACCATCGCCGAGGCGATGACATCCGCCGCGAAGGCGATGTGCACCTCGCGGAACTCGCCGGCCGCCACCCCTTCCTCGATCAGCTGCTCGACCCGGCGGGCCGCGGCCCGCGTATTGCGTTCGTAGACCTCCGCCGCGGGCTCGAAGCCGGCCACGTCCTCGAAGAACTGGGGTGAGAGCGGGGCGAGTTCCCCGGCGACGGCGTGCAGGTAGGCCGCCAGCCGGGCGGCCGGAGCGGACTCGGCGGCGAGGGCCGACTCGACCCGCCCGGTCGCGCTGCGGAAGAAGTGCACCACGACGGCCCGGACCAGTTGCTCCTTGCTGCCCGCGAGCCCGTAGAGCGTGCGCTTGGAGCAGTGCAGCCGCGCGGCGAGGTCGTCGAGGGTGAAGTGGGCGAACCCCTCCTGGGTGAGCAGGTCCACCAGGGCCCCGAACAGCTCGGACCGGCGTGCCGCGCCACGGCCGGTCTGCTTCGGTCCGACCGCGTCGGCAGTTTCGATCACGTGCCCATTATCCTCGCGCGCCATTGAGGCTACGATAAGCGGTACTGGCGTACCGCTCGAAGTACCGTCTGGAGACAGCGATGCCCGTTGACCGCATGTTGCCCACCTCCGAGGCCGAGGACCTGATCGCCCTGACCAGGGAACTTGCCGACAAGGAGCTCGCTCCTCGGGTGCATCAGCACGAGAAGGGCGAGATCTACCCCGAGGGGCTCTTCGCCACCCTCGCGCAGGCCGGTTTGCTCGGGCTGCCGTACCCGGAGGAGTTCGGCGGCGGGGAGCAGCCCTACGAGGTCTACCTGCAGGTTCTGGAGGAGCTGGCCGCCCGCTGGGCGGCGGTCGCCGTGGCCACCAGCGTGCACACGCTCGCCTGCCACCCGCTCAACGCCTTCGGCACCGACGCGCAGAAGAACCGCTGGCTGCCGGCCATGCTCGGCGGCGAGAGCGTCGGTGGGTACAGCCTGTCCGAGCCGCAGGCCGGTTCCGACGCCGCCGCGCTGACCTGCAAGGCGGAGCCGGTCAGGGACCCGGGGGGCGAGCTGACCGGGTATCGCATCACGGGCAACAAGGCGTGGATCACGCACGGCGGCAAGGCCGACTTCTACGCCCTGTTCGCCCGGACGGCGCCCGGCAGCCGCGGCATCTCCTGCTTTCTGGCGCCTGGTGCCCTGGACGGCCTGAGCTTCGGCAAGCCCGAGGAGAAGATGGGGCTGCAGGCGATCCCGACCACCTCCGCCATGTGGGACGGCGCGGTCATCGACGCCGACCGCCTGATCGGCGCCGAGGGACAGGGCCTCCAGATCGCTTTCAGCGCGCTCGACAGCGGCCGCCTCGGTATCGCCGCCTGCGCCACCGGGCTGGCCCAGGCCGCGCTGGACGCGGCCGTCGGCTACGCCAACGAGCGGACCGCCTTCGGCAGGAAGATCGTCGACCACCAGGGCCTCGGCTTCCTCCTGGCGGACATGGCCGCCGCTGTCGACTCGGCCCGCGCCACATACCTCGACGCCGCCCGCCGCCGCGACCTCGGCCGCCCCTTCAGCCGCCAGGCGTCCGTCGCCAAGCTGATCGCGACGGACGCCGCGATGAAGGTCACCACCGACGCGGTCCAGGTCCTCGGCGGCTACGGCTACACCCGTGACTTCCCCGTCGAGCGCTACATGCGCGAAGCGAAGATCATGCAGATCTTCGAGGGGACCAACCAGATCCAGCGCCTGGTGATCAGCCGCCTGATGGCCTCCTGACCGTGGCGGCCGCCGGGCCGCCTGTGACAACGGCCCGCCCCAGGGCTGTCCCGACCGACACTTTTCACGCTACGAGGAGACACATGGACATCGCCGGATCCGCCGCGCTGGTCACCGGAGCGGCCTCGGGCCTGGGTGCGGCGACGGCCGCCGCGCTGGCCGCACGCGGCGCGACCGTCTACGGCCTGGACCTGGACAAGGCCGTGGCCGCGGCGGGCCCGCTGCCCGACGGCGTCACCCTGCTCGCCGCCGACGTCACCGAGGACGCGCCGGTCCGCGAGGCGCTGGTCCGGATCGCCGACGACGGCGCCGAGCTGCGGCTCGCGGTCAACTGCGCCGGGATCGCTCCCTCCGCCCGCATCCTGGGGCGCGGCGGCCCGCACGACCTCGACCTCTTCCACACCGTCCTCAAGGTCAACCTCCTGGGCACCTTCAACGTGATGCGGCTGGCCGCCGAGGCGATCGCCCGGCAGGAGCCGGACGGGAACGGTCAGCGGGGACTGGTCGTCAACACCGCTTCCATCGCCGCCTTCGAGGCGCAGGTGGGCCAGATCGCCTACGCGGCCTCCAAGGCAGGAGTGGCCGGGATGACCGTCACCGCCGCGCGCGACCTGGCCCAGCACGGCATCCGGGTGGTGACCATCGCCCCGGGGATCGTGGACACCCCGATGATGGCCGGATTCAGCGACGAGGTCCGCGCCGGGCTCGGCGCGAGCGTGACCTTCCCGCAGCGGCTGGCTCGCCCGGACGAGTTCGCCCGCCTGGTCACCATGGTCGCCGAGCACGACTACCTCAACGGCGAGACGATCCGGATGGACGGCGCTCTGCGGATGACGGCTCGCTGACGCCCTGCCCGGTCGGGTGGTCGGCGTTTTCGCCGTCGTGGCCGCTTACCCTTGTCGTCGTCGGCGACAAGGCCCTCGGCTTCGTGCATGTCCTCCACACGCGATGGGACCCCCTATGACCGCACTCGACGCGACCACGCTGAGCGCACTGACGCGAGCCCGCTACGTCAGCCTGACGACGTATCGCAGGGACGGCACCCCCGTGGCCACACCGGTGTGGCACGTGGTGGACGACGGGCTGCTGTACGTGTGGACCGAAGCCGGCTCGTGGAAGGTCAAGCGGCTGCGCAACGACCCGCGGGTCAAGGTCGTCGTCTGCGACGTACGGGGCCGGATCAAGCCCGGTGCCGCCGAGGCGGTCGGGACCGGCCGCGTGCTCGACGCCGACGGCAGGGAGAAGGTCCGCCGCCTGCTGAACGCCAAGTACCTCATGGCCCGGCTGGGCGACGTGTTCTCCTCTCTGACCGGTCGTCGCCGCCGCCATCCCATCGCCGCCGTGGAGATCACCTTCTGACGACGCGGCCCGACGCGGCCCGACGGGTCCGTCGCGTCGAGGTGCCGCGTTCGCCTGTGCGTGCCCTGATCGTGCTCGACAGTGGTGACAGACACTGACTCACGAAGGAGCATGTGATGCGCGTCGTTGTACGTGTTCGGCGGCGCCCGCGCCTTAGCGGGCTCCGCGCGTTACTGGCCGTTGTGGCGTCCGCGGCCCTCACCGTTCCCCTCGCGGCGGCTCCGTCCAGTGCGGCCGACGGCTCCCGGACGGTCCCGCGGGTCGCGCCGGTCGCGCACGTCGGCCAGGAGAGTACGCGCGCTCATCTGCGGGCGCTGGTACGGGAATTGGTGGGCGAGGGGATGCCCGGAGTGACCGTGCGGGTGGACGACGGTCACGGCAAGCCGATCGAGATCGCGGAGCAAGCCGCCTGGACGAGGAAGGACCACCGGCTGCGGGCGGACGACGAGGTGCGCGAAGCGTCCAACACGAAGACGATGATGGCCACCCTCGTCCTGCAACTGGTCGCCGAGCACCGGCTCGCGCTCAGCGACCCGGTGGCCAAGTGGCTGCCGGGCCAGGTGCGGAACGGCGGAGCGATCACTTTGCGCATGCTGCTCAACCACACCAGCGGGCTGTTCGACTACACCGACGATCCCGCTCTTGCCCCGTCCCTGACCGGCCACGACCCTCATGTGTGGACGTCCCAGGAGATCCTGGCCCTGGTCGCCCGGCACCCCGCGCTGTTCGACCCGGGCACGCAGTGGTCCTACAGCAACACCAACTACATCGCCGTCGGCGCCGTTCTGGAGAAGGCCACGGGCAAGAGCCTGGCGGCGTTGGTACGGGACCGGATCGCCCGGCCGCTGGGGCTGCGGCACACCTTCTACGCCACCGGCGTCACCTGGCACGGCCAGCACGCCCACGGCTACGAACCCGACGCCGCCCACATGCCACCGGGCGTCCCGGCCGACTTCAGGGACTACGCCGGACCGCACCACGACGACCACGTGGACGTCACCGGCGACTACGTCACAGCGGACGGGGCGGACGCCGCGATCGTGTCGACTGCCCGCGACTGGTCCCGCTTCTACGCCGCACTGATGTCCGGCCGCCTGCTCCCCGCCGCTCAACTCGCGCAGATGCGCACCACCGTGCCCGAGGAAGGACCCGGGGACCCGGAGCAACTGGGCTACGGGCTGGGCATCGAGACCGCGACGACCCCGTGCGGCACGGTCTGGGACCACGTCGGCGTCGTCCCCGGCTACGCGACCTACAACGTCACCGACTCCACCGGCCACCGCACGGCCTCCTTCCTCTTCGCCACCTCCACCCTCACCAAGCAGGAACACCAGACCGGCGCGCTGCTCATGGACGCGGTCAACTGCGCCCTGTTCGAGTGAGGTGAGCTGTCCGGCTCGTGGCCGGTCGCGCTGCCGTTCCGCTCTGTCAGAGCGTCAGATGTACCGCGGTGGTCAGCAGATAGATCACGGCGAATGCCATCGGTGCGCGGCGCAGGTTCGTCGCCCGGAGCAGGACGGCCGCGCTGCCGAACCAGACCAGGTCCAGCGCCGCCCGGGCCGCCCCGTGCAGCGGCACGACCGCACCGGGTGCGCCGAACAGGGCCCATACCGCGATGTAGCCGGCCAGCAGGGCGACGGCGAGTGCCCAGCGGGCCGGGCGGGCCATCCGCCGGGTGAGCGCGAACCGGACAGCGGCGGCGTAGACGGCGAGTTCGAGCAGGAAGGCGAGCGTGTCGTCGGCCATGCGCAGCCCCCCGGTCACCGCGCACCCCCGGCGGTCCGCCGCGCCGTCTCCAAGTGCGGCACTGCCAGGGGCTTCGGCAGTGCGGCCGTCCCGGTCCCACTCATATCAATCACGCCTCAAATGATTCGAGCTCTGAATGATTCTGAGGAGATAGTATCGGTGTCATGAGCGCCGTCAACCCCCTTTCGCTGACCTCCTCGCTGTCCTTCCGGCTCGGCACCCTGGGCACGGTCGCCACCATGCGCTTCACCGCCGCGATCGAGGATCGCGGTCTCAAGCCGAAGCACGTCGCGCTGCTCGCCGCACTCGACGCGGGCGCGGCCTCCTCGCAGTTGGAACTGGCGCAGGCGATGGGCGTGGCGCCGAGCCTGGTGGTGAGCTTGACCGACCAGCTGCAGGCGCTGGGCGCGGTGGCGCGCGAGCGCGACCCGGCCGATCGCCGCCGCCAGATGCTCGCTCTCACCGAGGGCGGCCGCGCCCTGCTGCAGGAGTGCGCCGCTCAGGCGCACGCCATCGACGCGGAGCTGGCCGCCGGGCTTTCCCCTGCCGAGCGCGAGCGGCTGCGCCGGAGCCTGGGCGTGCTCGCCCGCGGGGTCGGTCTGCCGGTCGAAGAGTAGGCCCGACGGTGCCGTCCTCGCGCGAGGTCGGCCGGGGGCTCAGTGCCCGGGCGCGCTTCAGCGGCGCGGGCAGATCAGCAGGTGGAAGGCGGGCAGTGCGGCGACGGGGTGCGCGCAGTCGAAGCGGTGGCGGATCGCTGTGGCGGCCTGGGGCGCGACCTGCGCCAGGGGGAACCAGGAGGTGTCGAGTACCGCGTAGCGTGAGGTGGGGTCGTCGAGGCAGCGGAGGTTCTCCCGGTAGCTGACCTGGCTGGTGATCGACCGGTCGTAGCGGGTGCGCTGGAGGAAGTCCGGGGTGGGGTACCGGCAGTGGGTGGGATTGCCGAGCAGATAGCCGACGTCGCCGAAGGCCAGGTAGGTGACGGGTGTGTCCGCGCCGATACGGTGCCGGACACCTGTCATCCAGTCACCCAACTCGTGCCGGGTGCGCGCGCGTTCGATCGCCGTGAAGGTCGAGTGCCGGGTGTCGTACGAGTACGGTGTGGTCGGCCAGACCGGGATCGCCAGCGCGAGCGGGATCGCGACGGCGGGAGCGTAGCGCAGCAAGGCGCCACGCAGGACCGGCTGTTGCCCGCGCCGCTTCGTACCCCAACGCCCCCGCAGGCAGGCCGCGATGAGCGTGACCACCACGACCACGCAGACCAGCGTGTACGCGGCCGTCTCGTGCGCGTGCCGCCAGTTCCAGGACTGCCCGGCGATCAGCGGGACGGTGAGGCCGAGCAGCAACGCCCCGGCGAGCAGCGGCAGATCCGGGCGGCGGGCGACGGCGAGCGAGCACAACGCGGCGGCCAGCACCGGCAGTGCGGCCACGTGGTACTGGAACCACTGGCCCTGCACCACCAGCGCCGCCAGCACGCCCGTGACACCGGCTGCCGTCAGCAGTGGCCATGCCCAGCGGGCGCGACGCGACGAACTGCCGCGCGCCAGCAGCACCACGGCGGCGGGCAGCAACGCGACCACCGGATTCATCAGGGCCTCGGTGCCCACCGTGGTGATCAGCGCGTGCGCGTCGGCGGAGTGCAGGCCGTGCTGCAACGGGGTGTCGGGGTTGAGCGCGGACAGTTCGTTGAACCACCGCCACTCGCGCGGCTGGACAAGGATCGCCAGCGCGAAACCGACCGGAGTGGCGACGGCGGCGGCCGCCGTGGTCCACCAACCGCGGCGCCGGTCCAGCGCGATCAGCGCGCCGAGCGGCAACAGCGCCGTGGGCGCGGTCGTGTATTTCACCAGCGTCACGAGCGCGATCAGCACGCCCGCGACACCGGCGGCGACCCAGGTGCGCCGGAGCACCAGCGCTGCGGCGAGTCCGGCCACCGCGAGCAGCACGGCCACCCACTCCGGCTGCAGAAAGTCCCAGGCAGGCGCGAAGAGCAGCGCCAGTCCGATACCTCCGGCCACCGCGTTCGCCTCGCGGCGCGGCAGATGACGTGCGAGCCCGGCCCGCAGCCACCACACCACCGCCGCCGTCACGACGATCACCAGCAGCCGGATCCATGCCTCACGTGCGGCGACGGGACCGGCGCTGAGGTGGTCGAGCCAGGACAGCAAGTAGCGGTACGCCAGCGGCCGGTGGACGAACGTCCCCGAAGCCGGAATGCCTCCGCGCCCGCTCGCCCGCATCCCGCCGAGCACATACCGCACATCATGGTTGAGCCCGCTCCAGCACATCACGGCGGCGGCCGCGACGCCGAGGACCGCTGCCGCGAGGCGCACGGCCAGTGGATACGGCGTCCCGGCCCGGCCGCTGCCCGAACCGCTGACGACACCGCCTCCCGTGTCCGGGCCGGGCTCCGCGCGCGGGGTCGGCCGCGCGGATATCCCGGCGCCGTCATCGATGTCGGGAATGGAGTTCACGGCCGCCGAGCATAGCCGCGCGCCCGCGTACGAAGGAATCGTTCAGTGACGTAGGGGACGCGGACCCATCAGCCGGGCAAGGGACCTGCGGGATCGGGCCCCATCCAGTACTCGGGTCCGAGATCGGTCTTCAGCAGGGCGTACATCCTCTTGCGGAAGTGGGCGGTCACGAGCCATGGGCGGGTGAAGATGCGGATCTCCCCGACTTCGCCCTCCGCGTTGAGGGTGAACATCTCGACGAGTTGCTGCACATGGCCGTCCACGAGTTCGTCGATCACCACGGCGAATCCCGATCGGCCCTCGATGTCGAGAACGGCGCGAACCTTGAGGTCGCTGTAACTGCGCGCCGCTGCTTCGAGGATGGGCCCGACGACGGCCTTTCCCGTTGGCTCCTCGCTCAGGATCGGGGAGTACAGGGTGACATCCTGCGCCAGCGGCGGGACGGCCGGGTGTTCGACCCATACCGGCGTGGGCCCCTCCGGCGTATACGGCCCGGTTCCGAGGTCGGGATCCGCGAGCGCGGGGTCCGTTTCCGAGATCACCTCCCGCAGCGCGGCCATGTACGGCCACGGCCGACCGTAGACGTCGACGGTGGCAATCAGGCCCGTGGTGTCGTACCCGGCCAGCGCCAGAATCTCCGCCGTCTGACCGTCGGCGCTCGCGCTGTACACCACCCCCTCCAACCCGCCGCCCTTGAGCCGGGCTGTCGCCTCGCCCTTGGCGAGCGCCTTTTGGTACGCCCTGAGAGCGGCCGAGGCCGCCTCGCGGCCGGCGATACGCGGTGCGGTCAGCGGCGTCGCGAGAGAGACGTCTTCGGCGAGCGCCGCCGGCGCCTGTCCCGAAAGCGCGGCATTCAACGGATCCGACATCGCGTTCTCCTTGTGGTCGCGAGGGGTCACAGCGGTGGGTTCGTGCCGGCCTGTTCGCTGACCATGTACCGGGCGTACCAGTCCGGCCAGTTCGGGTCCTCCGCGCCGGTGCGTGCTTCGTGTTCGCCGTGCGCGGCCGCGGCTCGGCGCAGGGCGGCGGCCAGGTCGTCGGCAGAGGAGAAAGCCGTCGTGGCGGGGTCCAGCCGGCCCGGGAGGCGTTCGGTGATCTCCTGCAGCAGCCAGCCGTTCCCGTCGGGGTCGCTGAAGGACAGGAACGAGCCGTAGCTCGTCCGCTCCGATGCCGGGCCGGGTACCCGGGCGTCGGTACCGGCGTGGTGGAAGACGCCACCTGCGTCATGGAAGATCTCGCCCGGCTCGGCGCCGTGGCGTGCCAGTTCCTCGCGGGCGGCTTCGATGTCATCGACCACCAAGTGCAGTCCGCGTGCCGAACCGGGCGCCTGCTCGGTGACCGAGGTGCCGAAGATGACCGATGTCGGTGAACCGGGCGGAGTCACCTGGACCACCCGGAACGAGTCGTCAGGGGCGACGTCCGCGTCGAGTCGCCAGCCCAGCCCGGTGTAGAAGTCCTTGGCCCGGCCGACGTCGGACACGGGCACCACGACGACCTCGAGTTTCATGTCCACGGCTGGGGGCTTCCTCGTTCGGTGGGGTTCGGGGGAGAGGACCGGTGCCCTGCGGTCGCACGACGCCAGGCCGGCGCTGGTGAGCAGTGCCGGGCCGCGAGGTCCGAACGCGGGGTGTCACCTGTGCGCCGCCCCTGGAGGGCAAGACGGCGGCACGTGGGATATTCCCTATCAGACGTCAGGTGGGCTGACGCTCAGGCGGGCCGCACGTCCCGGGTCGGCCCCTCTTCTTTCCCCTGTACGGCGGCCCGGCGGGCCCCGGCCGCAGCACGCTCCCGGCCGAGCTGATGGGCGCTTCCCGATTCACTCCCCGGGTCAGGTGTCTTGTATGAGCATCCGGCCTTGCTCGGCGTCGGGCGAGACGAACGCGAACGCGGTAGGCGCGGCGCCGAGGTTGAGGTGGAACGGCTGGAAGTTGGGGTCGAGCTGCAGCGCCAGTGTCCAGGGGCCGCCGTCGGGCCATTCGTCGCCTTGGAAGAACGCCGGTGTTCCGCCGATCTTGTCACCGGTGATCTGGTCCCAGTACTGATCGTGGTCGTCGGGCGGCGGCTGACCGTGGTCGTGCTGGGGACGGAAGTCGGGGTCGGTGTCCGGCCGGAGCCGGACGGTGTACTCGGCCTCGGTCCCATCCTCGTGGTACAGGCTGGGCCCGGTGGCTCTCGGGAGCGTTGAACCACCGTAGATGCCACCGGGCTGCACGATGACCGCGTTCGCGCCTTCCTCGGGAAAGGCGATGTCGGGGTCGAAGAACGTCTCGTCGCCGTGCTCCGCGTGCGTCACGAAGACGTACGCCAGCCTGTCTCGCCCCACGTCGCCGAGCACTGGTCCGAGCTCGATCTGGCAGATGAAGCGCATCGGCTCGTCCCATGCGTCGTTGACCGGCCACTGCGGCTCGGAGAGCCACACCGGCTGGCCTCCGAACTTGGTGACCGGGGCGGTGACCGGCGCGCCGGCGCGAACGTACGCCTCGATCCTCCACGTCGGAACCACGGGCACTCTCCTCGTCGTGACGGCCCAGGAGATCAACACCCGGGGCACCTCGGCAGTCCCGACCACCGACCCGCATGGCCCGGCCATGCTCGAACGCGGATGCAAATTACCATCGGCGACACGGCTCTGGCGGAGCTATCGCCCCGGCCGGGGAGTCCGTCAGGAGACCTTGACCCCCAGGAGGTCCACCGGCGTGATGACCGGAGCCGAGCTGAGCATGGTCTCCGCGGCTCCCATCAGCGCGGCGGCGATCTTGCCTTCCAGGTGGCCCTGCCGTCCCCGCTCGTCGTCGAAGGTGTCGAACACACCGAAGGTGGTGGCGTCCTGGCGGAACGAGAACCAGGTCACCGTGTGCTGCTCCTGCTCGGCCAACGCCACCGCGTCGCGCAGCATCGCCTCGACCTTGTCGGCGTGCTCCGGCCTGGCCTCGATACGTGCCAGCAGACCGATCTTCATCGTGGTCACTCCTTGTGTGGGAAAGCCGCCGGATCTCCGGCGCACAGCGAACCTACGGCGCTGGTCAGTGGCCACATCAGTGGCAGAAACGACATCGTTGATAGTGTTTACGCCATGAAGGTTGCGGTTCTGGTCTGCGACGGGGTGTTCGACTCCGGCCTCGCGGCGATCCTTGACGTACTGGACGGCGCCAACGCGATGGGCGAGGAGGCCGGCGCGATGGGCGAGAGGATCTGCGAACCTCCGTCGTGGGACGTGACCACGGTCGGCCTCCAGCCCCAGGTACGCACCGGCGCCGGACACCTGGTCACCGCCGAACCCCTCGCGCACGCCGAGGCGGTGGACCTTCTGATCGTGCCCGCCCTTGCGGAACGCCGCCCCGCGGCGCTGCTCGACCAGGTCGGCGGTGATCAGACGCTTCCCGTCCGGAATCTGATCGCGCGCACCCGCGAACGCGGTACGGCCATGGCCTCGGCCTGCACCGGAACCTTCCTCCTGGCCGAAGCGGGCGTCCTGGACGACCTGCGCGCCACCACCACCTGGTGGCTGGCACCGGTTTTCCGTGCGCGGTATCCGAAGGTCCAGCTCGATCAGAGCCGCATGGTCATCGCATCGGACGGCGTCACCACCGCGGGTGCGGCCTTCGGACACGTCGACCTCGCGCTGGCGATCGTCCGAGCGGGAAGCCCCGCATTGGCCGATCTGGTGGCGCGCTACCTGGTGGTCGACGAACGCCCGTCCCAGTCGGCGTACACCATCCCCAGCGCTCTGGCCCAAAGTGACCCCACCGTCGCGGCCTTCGAACGGTGGGCCCGCGAACGCCTCGCCGAGCCGATCAGCATCCCCGACGCCGCCAAGTCCATCGGCGTCAGCAACCGCACACTGCAGCGTTCCGTCCAGCGCACCCTGGGAACCTCACCGATCCGCTTCATCCAGGACCTGAGGATCGAACGCGCGTCCCACCTGCTGCGCACCACCGAACTGTCCCTCGAGACGATCGCCCGGAAGGTCGGCTACGAGCACCCCAACACCCTGCGCGTGCTCCTCCGTGAACGCACCGGCAAGACCACTACGGCCCTTCGGGGCATCGGGCTCTGATCGCACTCATCCGCTGATTGTCGTGGAACGGTAACGATGCCGGGCGGGCGCAACGGGCAGCAGGAGACGCCCCTCTGAATGATCGGCGAGGGCGCAATCGGGCGCTGTCGCACACAAGGGGTGCGGGTCTCACGATGTCGGGGAGATCCGCGGGAGGGAACGTCCATGACCAGGACGAAGAAGACCGGGATGAAGGCGTGGGGACGCCGGGGGGCCGTGATCGGTGCGCTGGCTCTGGCCTCGGTGACGGTGGCCGCTGTACCGGCGTTCGCGAAGGGCAGTGTGGACATCACGGCGCCCCGTACGGCGCACGTGGGTAAGACGATCACCGTCACGGCGCACGGCGGCGACGACAGCGCCGGCTACCTGCATCAGCTGTGTCTGGAGGAGAACGGCTTCGGTGAGGGGTGGCACCAGGAGAACTGCAGCGCCGTCGTCCGGGGCGACACGCGAGTGGTCGCGCATGGCACCTCCGCGGGCCGTGGGACCCTGCGGTTCCGCGCGGTGCTGTACGGCCTGACCAGCAAGAACGACCGGCATCCCGTACGCCTGCACACTTCTGACGTGGTGTCGGTGCACGTCCGCTGATCCCGGTGGTGCGGTTGCGGGCAGTCGGTGCGACCACTGCCCGCGGCCGTACGGCCGGTGTGTACGGCCGGTGTGTGCGGCCCTTCGGCAGCCGGGAAGCTGAGGGGGCCGCACCTGCCTCAGGTGGTGCCGGGTGGGTTCGGGGTGGCCGCCTTCCGGGCCACGTAGATGGTGTTGGCCGACGTTCCTCCCTGAAGCGGGTTGTCGAAGTCCACGACATGGGCCGCCCAGGCCGGGAAGACGTCGGCGAGGTCCGCGGTGAAGTCCGCGTCCGGCGGGTCGTTCGACCAGAGGGCGAAGACGCCGTCGGGGTGCAGCCTGTCGGCGAGGGCGCGCAGCCCTTCGGGCCGGTAGAGCGCGGCGTGGCGCGGGTGCAGCACATGCCGGGGTGAGTGGTCGACGTCCAGCAGGACGGCGTGGAAGCGGCGCCCCGGATCCTGCGGATCGAAGCCGTCGGGGCCGGTGGCCATGGCGAAGAAGTCACCCTGCACCAGTCGGCAGCGGGGATCCGCGGACAGCCCGGCGCCCAGCGGCACCAGCCCGCGTTGGTGCCAGTCGATGACCTCGCCGAGGGTGTCGACGACGATCAGTGAGCGGACCCGCGGGTCGTCCAGCGCCGCCCGGGCGGTGTAGCCGAGGCCGAGCCCGCCGACCACCACGTCCAGTTGGGTGGCGGTGAGGCCCGCCAGGCCGAGGTCGGTCAGCGCGATCTCGCCTGCCGTGAAGAGACTGGACATGAGGAACTCGTCGCCGAGTTTCACCTCATGGATGTCCTCGCCCGTCGCCGGGTCGCGGCGGCGGCGCAGGCTGATCACACCCATCGGCGTCGGGCGCCAGTCGATCTCCTCGAAACGCGCGCTCACGGGGGTTGCCTTCCGTTCCGGCGCCCGCACGTGCCGGCAGCCGGAGTCACCCTATGCGAACCGCGGCAAGCGACTCCTCGCCCAGCGCGTGTTCACTCGGGAGTGGGACGCCGCGGGATGTTGTGGGTCCGGCCGGTGGCGGGCGCTGAATACTCGCGGTCATGGGGACGGATGCGCGGGCCCGGCGGGACGGTCTGGTCTATCTGGTGCTTGCGGTGGGCGGGTTGGCCGGGGCGTTGCTGGTCGCGTACGGGTTCGGGTTGGGGGTGCCGCAGATGGCGGCGGCGGTGCTGCCGTCGCTGGGCGGGTTGTATCTGTCGTGGGCGGCGTTCCGGTCCGGGCGGCTGGATGCCGCGGCCCGGCACACGCCGCAAACCAGTGCTGACCAGTTGGCGGTTGCCGTGCGTGGGCAGTGGGAGTCCGAGGTACGCGTACGGCGGCTGAACGATCCCTATCCGCTGCCGGTGGCCCGGCGTGCCGCGGGCCCCGAACTCGGCGAGTCCTGGCCGCTGTTGCAGGAGATGGCCACGGCATGGCCGGGCGGACCACCGTCGGCGCCGGACGGGTGGGCGGAGAGCCCGGAGCAACTGGCGGGGGCCGGTGCGGAGATCGCTGAGGTGTTCCTGGAGCGGCTGCCGACCCGGCGGCTGCTCGTGCTCGGCGAGCCGGGCACGGGCAAGACCATGCTGCTGGTGCGACTGCTGCTGGCGCTGCTGGAGCGGCGCGCCGACGGCAGCCCGGTGCCGGTGCTCTTTCCGCTGGCTTCGTGGAGTCCGGGCGAGCAGAGCCTGGAGAGCTGGATGGCCGAGCGGCTGGCGCGCGACTACGCCGGGCTGGGCGGTCAGCGGGCGGACGGGGCACGGGAGTTGCTGGAGCACGGGCTGATCCTGCCGGTGCTCGACGGGTTCGACGAGATCCCGCCGCCGTACCGGGGGATCGCGCTGGACGAGCTCAACGCCGCGCTGCCGCTGGGCCGTCCGGTGGTGCTGTCCAGCAGGGTGAACGAATACCGGCAGGCGCTTTCGCCCCCCTCGGGAGTGCCGACGATGCTGTCGGGGGCGGCGGCGGTGGAGTTGCTGCCGTTGCGGGCCGGAGATGCCGCCGGGTGGCTGCTGCGGGACGCGGGCGGACGCCGTACCCAGGCGGCGGACCGCTGGGCACCGGTCATCGAGCGTCTGGGCACCGACGACCCGGTGGCTGGGGCATTGGACACCCCGCTGATGCTCTTTCTGGCGCGGACCGTCTACAACCCCCGGCCCGGTGAACGGGCCACGGCGCTGCCGGATCCGGCGCAGTTGTGCGACCGGCGGCGGTTCCCGGACCGGGCCGCGGTGCGGGCTCATCTGCTCGACGCGTTCCTGGCCGCCGCCTACCGGCCGCATCCGCGCTACCCCTGCCGCTGGTCCCCGGAGCAGGCCCGGCGCACCCTGACCTGGCTGGCCGGGCACCTGCAGGGCGATCTGGGAGGCACGCCCGACATCGGCTGGTGGCAGCTGCACCGGGCGCTGCCGCCGCGGGTGCTGCGGGCGTTCACCGGTGTGCTGTTGGGTGTGGTGGCGTGGCTGACAGCAGGGCTGGCGGGGTGGGTGGTGGCGCTGTGGACGGGCCTGCCCAGCGGCTGGCTGACCGGGCCGCCGGCCGCGATCGTGGGCGGTCTCGCCGGCGGGATGGCCGGTGGGACGGCCGGTGGTCTGGGCTGCGGGCTGGTCGCCGGTGTCACCGGGGGAGTGCTGGAGGGCGTGACCGCGGTGCTGTCCACCGGACGGCCCGCGGCGCTGCTCATCCCGGCGGCCAGCGGGCTGGCGTACGGCTTCGCGGGCGGCGCCGTGGCCACACTCACCGCCCGTGGCGGACCTCGGCGCCGCGGCGGGGCGGATACCCAACGGCGCCGGGACTGGCGGCCGTTCGCCGGCGGGCTGGTGTGCGGCGGCGCCCTCTGGTTCGCCTTCCGCCCGGCCTACGGGTCCGCGGCCGCGCTGGCCGGGGCACTGCTGAGCGCGGGCGTCTACGCCACCGGTGGTTGGCTGATCGGCGGCAGAGGCCGCCCGCGGTCGATGGACGGGCCCGTGCACGATACGGGACCCGTACCGGCGATCCGGACGCGATGGGCCTGGGACCTGCGGGGCTTCGCCATCGGCCTGGCCGGCGGGTCGGCCATCGGCCTCACGCATCTGGCCGCGCTGCGCCTGCAGAGCTGGCTGACCGGCAACCCCTCGTACACCCTCGGCGTGATGCTCGCCTTCAGCTGCGCCTACGGGCTCGCCGTCGGACTCGTCCGCGGGCTGCGCGGCGAGTCGGCCGACCTGGCGACCGCCGTGGGCCCCAAAGCCCTGCTGGCCCAGGACCGGCGCACTTGGCGGTGGCTGTGGACCGCGGTCGGCACGGCCGTCGGCATGGCGTTCCTGCTGTGCTACGGAGCCGAGTACCTGCTGGTCGGCGGCATGCGCTACGGCATCGGCCGTGACGTACCCGACAGGCACGGGCTGTCCCTGGGGTCCGTCCAGCTCCTGATGCGGGTCGTGGCCTACGGCGTGACTGTCGGGCTGGGAGCCGCACTCGGCCAGACCGCCTGGTGGTACGAGACCGTCTCCCGCCACAGCCTCGCCGTGCGGCGGCGTATGCCGAGGAACCTCCCGGCCTTCCTGGCCGACGCCCACGAACACCGCGGCGCGCTGCGGCAGGTCGGATCGGTCTACCAGTTCCGGCACATCGACCTGCAACACCGCCTGGCACAAGCGGCATCACCCCGACCACCCGCGGCACCACGAGCCCGGCCCGTGGTACCCCGTGCCCGGCGAACCTCAGCGGCGGACCGCCAGGCCGACGAGGCGGGACCGCGGTAGACGTCCCGGGGCCGGTGCCGCCGGGTTCATGGCGCCGGGCTGATGTTGCCGTTCTGGTCCATCTCGAAGCGACCCTCGGTCTTCCCGTCGACTCTGGTGTGCTGGAGCCAGTGCTTCGACAGGTTGTGCAGGTTCTTGTGCTGGCTTTCCCACGGCATCGAATGGCCGGCGCATTTCATCGTGACAAGGAGTTTGTGAGTTCCCGTGATGGCGTCGTAGAGGGCGGGGACGTGGAAGTCGAGCGCAGGATTGGGGTTGGGCGGTGTGGTGTTGGCCGTCTGGTCGTGCTCGCCGTGCACGATCAGCGCAGGCACGCTTCCGCCGAGGACACCGCCCTGTCCGGCGGTGGTCTTGTTCCAGCCCCATGACACGAAGTTCCGGTAGCGGCTGGCGCCCGCAGGGTGCCCGGACGAGTCGATCTTTCCCCAGGTACGGCCGATCGGATCGTTGTCCATCAGCGCGCCCCACGCGACGTCGAGCATGCCGGGCTCGCGCTGGCCCGTACACTTCAATTCCTTCTGCCACGCTTGATCGAGGCCCGTGCGGGTCAGCACGTGAGTGGGGAAGCCGGGTGCCGGCAGGGTCGGCGGGTTCGAGGGGCCCAGTGGGGGGAAGATCGGGGCGAGGAGGAACAGGCTCTCCACCCGCCCCGGGTGCTTGATCGCGTACGGGCCCATGGCGAACGCGGCCGCCGACCAGCCGATGAAGGCGACCTTTGAGACGGAGCGCTTGGTGCAGATGTACTCGACGACGGTGCTGACCTCGTCCTGGTCGCTTTGGGAGTTGTTCAGCACGTACGGGTAGCTCGGGGTGCGCGAGCCCGTCAGCGGGGGAGTGACGGCAGACTGCTGGCTTGGATTGACATTGCAGGGATCCTCCATCCGTGGACGGGGCGACCGGCCTGAGCCCTGCAGGTCCATCATGAAGACGTCGTAGCCGGCCTGTGCGATGGCCTTGGCCCAGCCGTACGAGGTGTGCTGGAGATCGAAGCCCGCCAGGACCGGAACGCTCCTGCCGTGCAGCATGAGGACGACCTTGCGGTTCGCCGGGGGGCCGGAGGGTGCGCCGTCGTGTTCTCGTACGAACAGCTCCACCTTCTCGCCCGCGTTCGCGGGGACGGTCGACGTGTGAGGGACCGAGTGGTCGGTCGTGGTGATGGCCATGAAACGGTCTCCTTCTGTCGGCCCGCTCGTCGGTGTCCCTTGCCATCCAGGGTCGGTCAGGCGTGAAGCCCCCGCCACAGCAGTCCCGCCGACCGTGTGTCGCCCGTACCTCATCAGGCGCCTCCGTCGAGCAAAGAATCCACGGTCCGCGTGGCAGCGCATGAAAACCGGTTTGTTGGTGCCTGAACAGCTGCTGCCGGGCTTTCGCCGCGCGGATCGCGGTGTGGTTTCACAGGAGTGGACCAAAGGCGTGGAGCGCAGCCCTTCCCTGCCCTGAAACTTCCTGCGTAGCGTCCTCCTGGCATGGCCACGCCAATTCCCTCTCCGTCGTTCAAGGAGGCGCCACATGCACGTCCCCCCACACGGCTCCCGGCAGCAATCAGGGCTGAGCCGTCCCCTGGCCGCCATCGGCGGCACGCTCATCGTCCTGCTGGCCCTGCTCGCAGCGGTCCCCTCCGCGGCCGGCGCCCGCCCCGCCCCGAGCGGGCAGCTCGCCCACCCCGAACTCGACTGGATGGGCTCCACCGTGGCGGCCCACGAGGGCCGGTCGGCCGGCAGCGGTACGGTGACCCCCGCCGTCACCCAGACCCTCGGCTTCGACGTGAGCCACTACCAGGGGGCGATCAACTGGGGGAGTGCTTACGCCAACGGAGGCCGCTTCGTCTACATGAAGGCCACCGAGGGCACCACCTTCCGGGACCCCAACTTCTCAGCGAACTACACCGGTTCGTACAACGCCGGCTTCATCCGCGGCTCTTACCACTTCGCCACGCCCAACACCTCCACCGGTGCCGCTCAGGCCGACTACTTCGTCGCCCACGGTGGCGGCTGGTCCAAGGACGGCAAGACCCTGCCGCCCATGCTGGACATCGAATACGGTCCGACGTCCACGTGCTGGGGACTGAGCCAGGCGTCGATGCGGAGCTGGATCACCTCCTTCATCAACGAGGTGCACGCGAAGACCACCCGCTGGGCGACGATCTACACCACCACGAACTGGTGGACCACCTGCACCGGCAACACGGCCGCCTACGCGTCCAACGACCCCCTGTTCATCGCGCGTTATGCCTCCGCACCAGGCACCCTGCCGTCCGGCTGGGGCTTCTACACCTTCTGGCAGCACGCCGACTCCGGCGTCTTCCCCGGCGACCAGGACTACTTCAACGGCGCCTACGCCGGCCTGCAGAACCTCGCCAACAACACCTGACGCCTGACAACTTCGCGTGGTGGCCGCCGATGGTTCGGCGGCCACCGCGCGCCTTCCCTTCACTCCGTGACGAAAGCCGAGACCAGCGCGCTCGCCTGCGTGCGACATTCCTCGAAGTACGCGTGCCGGGCGCCACGGAAGAGGTGGGTGCGTGCGTCGGGGATACGGGAGGCCAGCAGGGGGACGTTGTCCGGCGGCGCCATGCGGTCCTGGTCGCCGTGGAGGACGAGGGTGCGTGCCCTGATCTGCGGGAGGACGTCCCAGGCATCGTGTTGGTTGCTGGCCGCCAGATGGCCCCGTCGGGCGTGCGCAGGCATTTCGGGATCACCGAGGGTGTTGTACGGGCCGGGGTGGGTGGCGCGCCAGGCGGGCGAGTACATGAGGTCGATCAGCGCATCGCGTGCCGCTCGCGGGTCGGATTGCGCAAGCAGGCGCCGTACGGAGACGTCCCGTTCAACACTGTGCAGACCGCCCGGAGTTGTGCAGCCGAGAACCAGGCGACGGATGCGTTCGGGATGAAGGGCGGCGATCCATTGGGCGACCCGCCCGCCCATGGAGGTGCCGTAGACATCAGCGCGTTCGATGCCCAGGTCGTCGAGGACGGCGATCACATCGTTGGCGAAGTGTGGGGTGGAGTAACCGGCCTATGGGCTCCGACGGGGTGGTGCGGGTCGGTGATGCCGGGGGTCAGTTCTGGTTCACCGGCCAGACCGCCGCCGGATCACAGTGGTCCGGGCATGCCAGCAGGTAGACCTCGTTGGCCAGGAACAGGTTGTACGTGTCGGCACCGATGCTGTATGGCTGCTCTGGAAGGCCGGGATGCACAGCGAATTCCATGCCTTCCGGCACCTGGCAGATGTACACCAAGTCGGCCCCGCACGCGCACCTGAACTGCTCGGGATCCTGCGCCCAGGACGGCGCACCGCCGACCTTGAACGTCTGCGCTCCGAGCCCGCGCGGGTCGGGGGTGTCCACGAGAGGCTGCAGCCTCAGCGGTCGGGCACACAGGGACGGCTCGACCTCCGCTACCGGCAGCGCTGCGTGGCGCTGGAGCAGCACCCGCCAGAACGGACCCGGGTAGGGCGGCTGCGGAGCGTCCCAGTACCGGGGCACGAGCCGGCCGCCTGCCAACTGGGGGTCGGATGCGTCGTTGTGCGCACGGCAGTGGAAGACCAGCAGGTGGTCTCCGCCGAAGTGCTGAAGGTCCGGGGGCACGTCGAGTTGGAAGAACAGGGCCATCCGCTCACCGCAGAAGCACTCGGGCCATTGCTGGGTGTCGTCGAGGAAAGGCCACCCACCCACCGAGTTTCGCGCCGGCCGGTCCAGCGACTCGGTCCCGACCTCGATCGTGTGGGCAGGCAACACCGCCCGTATCTTCCCTACGCCGCGTTCGACCATCCGCTCACCCTATGGGGTGGTCCCAAGACTGCTGGTCCCGGGTGAGATGATCTTGGTAGGGCTGGTGTGGTCACGGCGTCGCCGTCGTCCTGGATTGGCCGGCCTGCGGCGGTGGGACCGGCACGCCTCGTGGCGCGCAGTCAGCGCCGGGCGACGTAGTAGACGTTCAGGATGTCGCCTTCGACGCGTTGGGTGTCCACCTGGCTGAACCCTGCCTCACGGAGCATCTGCCGGGCGGTCTGCTCGCCCCACACGGTGCCCAGGCCCTCGCCACCCTCGCTGAGAGAGACGCTCATGCAGTAGAAGACGGAGAACGTGTAGAGGCCGGGGCCCAGCGGGTGGTCGATGTTCTCCTCCAGGCGGCTCGACGCGGCGATGTCACCCATCAGGAACACGCCGTCGTCCTTGAGGGCGCCGGCGACGGCAGCGAGAGTACGCGCGGGCTCGGCGAGGTCGTGGATGACATCGAACGCCGTGATGAGGTCGTAGGAGCCAGTCAGCTCGGCGCTGTCACCGACCCGGAAGTCGGTGTTGTCCAAGCCCCAAGTGGCGGCTTCGGCACGTGCGGTGGCGATGCCGTCCTCGGACCTGTCGAGGCCGTGGAAGCGGCTGGCGGGAAACGCCTTGGCCAGTACGTTGACCGCGTGGCCCTGGCCGGTACCGATGTCCAGCGCGTCTATCCCCTCGGTCAGCCGCTCGGGGAGACCGGGTACCAGCGGGATGATCCCGTTCACCAGCGCCAGGTCGAAGACCTCCCCGGACTCCTCCGCCTGGAGCGCCTGGAAACGCGGGTACGCCGAGTACGGCACCCCGGCTCCGGTGCGGAACGCATCCGCCACCTGTTGTTCGACCTCGCCCATCATGCCGAAGTCCTGGGCGATGCGGGCCAGGTTGTCGGGCCCGGCAGCGCGGGTCAGCGAGGCGGCGTGCTCGGGTGGCAACGCGTAGGTGGCCTGCGCGGGCTCGTAGTCGACGATGCCGCCGGTCACCATCGCGCCCAGCCACTCCCGGACGTAGCGCTCGTTCAGACCTGCCGACTGGGCGATTGCCGTGCTCGTGGCGGGCGCCATGCCCGCCATCGTGTCGAACAGGCCCGTCTCATGACCCAGGCCGGCCATCAGCCCCAGACACGTGTCGTTGACGACCTCGATCATGCGTCCCGCGAACGCCTCCTGCTTCGCTGCATCCATCTGCGCAACGGACATCGTCCCTCCTCTACCCATCGGACCACGGTGCGAAGGGCGGAACGCTCTCGGGAGGCGGCTCAATGGAGACGGCGGTACCTTCCTCATGTCATTTTATGCCGTGCGAGCCTCGGCTGCTCCTCGGAGCCTCCCCGAGCTCTCCCCTGATCGAGGGTCAGCCCGGATGTCAGCGCTCTTCGCGTCGGGCGCGGATGCTCAGGGTGATGACGGAGACGAGGAACCAGAAGGCACCGAAGGCTGAGTAGCCAGCGACGGTGGACAGGTGGCTCGTCGCCGAGGCGGACATGGCGGCTATGGCGGCACCCGCGAGGACGGACTGGCCGCCGCTGATGACCATGGGCCACTGGGCGCCGACGCTGCGTCGGCGGCGGATCGCCACGACGAGCTGGATCGCTCCGGAAAGGAGAGCCCAGGCGCCGAACACGACAAGGGTCGTCCTGATGGTGGAGAAGACGGCGATGGTCATTACGGCGGTGGTGGCGAGGCCGAGTGCGATGTTGGCGGTGGTGACGCGGTCCGTGGAGCCGGTGCCGGACAGGCGCCGCTCGAGGAGCGTGGCGATGACGTCCCACAGGGGGTAGACGACGAGCAGTACGGCCGCGGTCGCGGTGGGCTTGTCCGTCGGCACCAGCGAGGCGGAGGTGGCGAGGACCAGCGCCACCCATAGGAGGGAGAAGGCGACTCGGATCAGGTGGAGGGATCGGAGCCCGGAGGGCGTCGCCGCGGTCGTGGTCGAAGTCGGTGAAGGCACGGTGGTCTGCGTCATCGGATGTCCCGTGGTGCTCGTGACGGTGTGAGGCGGTCGCCTCGATGACGAGTCTCAGCGGCTTTCGGCGGGCCCACGTACTTCGAACGAAGTAGTTGTGCCCGCCATTTTCGATGTCATGGATTCCATGCCTCCCTCGACCGAAACGACGTCGCCGTCTACTTCGTTCGAAGTACACGACCGTTGCACACGTGAACGACAATGACCTCATGCTCCAGGTGCGAAGCAGTGAGGAAGGGCCCGCGGTACCGCTGTGGGTCCGGCGCCCCGAGGTGCTGCACCGAGCCGCCTACGCCGTGGCCGCGCTGGTGTTCACCGGCCAGATCGTCGCGGTGCTGGTGAGGGGGTCGGGCTGGCCGACGGCCTTGTCCGTGCTCCTGGCCGGCGGTGGTGTCGCCCTTTCCTGGTGGAAGCCGTGGGCGGGACTGGTGGTGGTGA
The DNA here is from genome assembly GCF_040680795.1 of Streptomyces sp. NPDC051976. NCBI lineage: Bacteria > Bacillati > Actinomycetota > Actinomycetes > Kitasatosporales > Streptomycetaceae > Streptomyces > Streptomyces sp. NPDC051976. The sequence goes on along the minus strand of NZ_JBFAXL010000006.1, from coordinate 164,537 downwards.
GCGCGGCGTCCTTCGCCGTCACGGCGGTGGGCCGCGACCCTCTGTCGGTGTGGATGATGGCGGTCCTCGTGCTGTTCTCGGTGACGCTCCGGGGGAAACAGCCGCTGGCCGGGACCGGCATCGTGGCGGCGTCCTTCCTGGGGGCGTTCATGACGCTGGGAGGATTCCGTGGCGGGGCGGTCGTGGGTGCCGCCGCCCTCTTCTCGGCCGTGGCGGGAGGCGCGTCAGGGGCCGCACTGCGCATCCATCGTGACCACTGGTGGATCCTGGCGGAACGGGCGGAGAGCGCCATCGCCACCCGCGAGAGCGAAGCCACCCGACGCGTGACCGAGGAACGGCTCCGTATCGCCCGGGACCTGCACGATGTCATCGGTCACCAGGTCGCGATGCTGAGCCTGCACCTGGGCGCCGCGGAAATCGGGCTGCCCGAAGACGCGGTGTCTTCCCGGGAGGCCCTTGACTCCGCCAGGTCCAGCGCCCGCACCGTCATCGTCGAAACACAGCGCATCCTGTCGCTCCTCCGCCTCGGGGACGACGTCGCCGACGACGAGGCGCTCCGGCCGACCCCGTCGCTCAGCGGCCTGGAAGGGCTCCTCGCCTCCTTCGAGAGCATCGGCCTCGACATCCGCCCCCGCCTCGACATCCCCACGGGTTTCGTGGAGCCCAGCGTCGGCGTCACGGTCTACCGGGTCGTGCAGGAAGCACTCACGAACGCCTACCGGCACGGAGAGGGGACAGCCACGGTGGAAGTACGTGAGCGTGACGGCAGGATCTGCGTCACCGTGGAGAACCGCGTCGCCCACGCCCCCCGCGGCGCCGACTCGGGCAGCGGACTCGGACTCGTGGGAATGCGCGAACGCGTCGAGTCCTCCCACGGCCGGCTGACGATCGATCGTCAGCACGGGCGATTCCGGGTGCACGCGGAGTTCAGCCCCCTGGGAGCCCTCGTCCGATGACGCGGATTCTGATCGTCGACGACCAGGACGACGTCAGGGCGGGGATCCGGACGATGCTTCGGCTCGACCCGGGTCTCGTCGTCGTGGGGGACCTCTCCGACGGCCTGCAGGTGCTGCCCTTCCTCCGGGACCACCCCGTCGACGTGGTCCTCATGGACATCCGGATGCCCGGCATCGACGGCGTCGAAGCCACCCGCCGGATCCGCGAGGAGCACCCACCCGAAAAGACGCGGGTGATCGTACTGACCACCTTCGACCAGGACGACATCGTTCTCGGTGCGCTGCGCGCGGGCGCCAACGGCTTCCTGAGCAAGACCGTGAGTCCTGCTGAACTCGTCGCCGGAATCACCGAGGTCGTCGGCGGTGGCGGTGCGCTGTCGGCCGCCGCGGCCGCCGCGCTCATCGGGCACATGACCGACAGCCCGCCGCCGGTGATCGACCGGGAGCTGCTGCGGCGCTTCGGCGCGCTGACCCCCAGAGAGCGGGACGTGGTCGTTCTCATCGCCGGCGGCCTCGGCAACGACGAGATCGCGGCCCGGATGTCCGTGTCGCCGTTCACCGTGAAGACGCATGCGGTGCGCGCCATGACGAAGGTCGGCGCCCGAGATCGAGCACAGCTCGTCTCGTTCACCTTCCGGGCCGGGCTCTATCCCTGAGCCGGTCCTGTGCGCCGGACGGCGGGGGCACGTACCTGGAAGCCCTCAGGTGTAACCCGGCCGCGTATCCAGAGGGGAAGGGAACTATCCGAGTAGGGACCGTTGGTGACGGTCCCTCACCTCAGACAGGACTGATGACAGTGATGTTCACACGACGGGCGATCGGCTCCACCGCTGTCGCGGTACTCGCAACCGCCCTCGCCATGGGTGTGATGCCCGGTACCGCCGACGCCGCCCCCCGGACCTTCCAGTTCAAGGGCTTCGGCACTGGTCAGTGCATGGTGGCGAACACGTCCACGCGTACCGTTCAGGCGAACAAGTGCACGGCCTTCACCTCGCAGGGCTGGCAGATGCTTCCCATGAACACGGTCTCTCCCGAAGGCTTTCAGGAGTTCGAGCTCCGCAACGTCCCGTTCGCCGAGTGCGCCCGAGCGGGCGACACCGCCCCCCACGGCGCCCTCCTGCTGGGCACGTGCGATCCGAACGACCATATGACGGTCTTCGATCAGCTCGTGCCCAACTTCATGGAGCCGCAGCAGTTCCGCCTGAAGGGCTTCAACGTGTGCATCGACCGGCCCTCCGAATTCCCCAACGACGGCTCGAACCTGCAGGTTTACACCTGTAACCACCAGCACACCGAACAGCTGATCAGCCTCCACTGACCCGGACACGCGGGTTCATCCCCGGCCGGGGCTTGGGGCCGGGCCTACATCTGCTCGCAGTGGAAGGACCGGATGAAGCAGTCTCGCGGCTGGCCGATCGCGAACAGGAGGCAGTCGAGCACGGATTGGGCGGCCTTGGCCGCGTAGAACGCGGGGTGTGCCTGGGAGCGGTGGTGCCGGGGTTCTGCGGCCGAGGAGACCGCTCAAGAGGAGCGGAAAGCGCTCCTGAGCCTCCCTCTGATACGCGGCATCTCTGCGTGCCCGATCAGAGGGAAGCCAGCCATGCGGCGGTGTCGTTCGGGTGGCCGAAACGGAGGGTGTCGAGTGGGGCGAAGCGGGGATCGCGGACACGGAGTGCGACTTCACGGTGGCGCGGCCGGTGCTGGGACCAGGCCCACCAGGCCGGGTGTTCCCGGCTCAGCCACCCCGTCCAGGTTTCCCTGTTGCCGCCGAAGAGGACCTCGCGCCGCGCGGTGCGCCGCAGGGATCGTCGCAGCACACGAGGCATGATGACGCGTCGAGGGTAGTCCAACCAGATCACCGTATCCGCGCGGTCCCAGAGCAGATCACGCACTTCCGGATAGCCGAGTGAGTCGATGATCCAGCGCGGTTCGGCCGTGAGCTGTGTCAGGTCCTCGGTCACGTTGTCGTTGACGGCCCAGCCGGGGCCGTTGAAGTACAGCGTGTCCATCTCGTGGTAGGGCAGGCCCAGACGACGACTCACGGCACGGGCGAGCGTGGACTTCCCCGCACCGGTGACACCCACTACCAGGATCCGCTCCACGGACGCACCCTATCCCGGCGAGCGCGGCAGGCAGGCGGGGCATCGCTGACCGATCAGGACGCCCCGGTCCAGGCGGGGATTGGGGGGCGTGATGTGCGGGGCACGGGGATATTCGCTGGTCGCTGCCTGCTGGCGGTGTTCATACTGCCGCAATGGATCCGGTGACTCTTGAGACCGACCGTCTGGTGCTTCGGGCCTTCACCTCTGCCGATGTGGATGCGGTGTACGAAGCCTGCCAGGACGAGGACATTCAGTTCTACACGCCGGTGCCGGTGCCGTATCGGCGTGCGGACGCGGAGAAGCTCGTCGGTGAGAAGCTGCCCGCGCAGTGGGCCGAGGACAGGGACTACACCTTCGGCGCGTTTCGTAGGGACAGCGGCGCCCTGGTGGGGTCGTACTGCCTGACCCTCGTCAGCCGCGGTGTCTGGGAACTCGGATACTGGGCGGTCGCGGAGCAGCGCGGCCGGGGGTACTCGGTGGAGGCCGCTCGGTGTCTGTGCGACTGGGGCTGGGCGACCCTCGACGTCCACCGCATCGAGTGGTGGGCCATGGCCGGGAACACCGGCTCGCGTGCCGTCGCCGAGAAACTCGGCTTCACCGTCGAAGGGACACTGCGCAATCGCGGCATCGCCAATGACGGCGAACCGCACGACTGGTGGGTGGGCGGCCTGCTGAGGCCCTGATGCTCGGGGCCGGTGCTTCGCCGCCGACGTGAGCCCTTCCGCGGTGAGGTTGCCAGCCCGTCGATGACGGGTGCCGAGGTTCAGCGGGGGGGGCGACGGACCGTGGGTGTGATCCCGGTCGGATCGGCCAGGGGACGAAGGAATATCCTCGCCATCGATCAGGGGGCAGGCATGGCCGGCAGACGGTCGGCGCCCTCAGAACAGGGGTGGGGAACAATGGCGTCGCGTCGGTCCGCGAGGGCTTTGGTGAGAAGGCGTGCGGCGAGGGCCGCGGGAACGGCGCTGGGGCTGGCGGCCGCAACCGCGTTGACGACCACGGCGCTGACGGTCTCCGCGGCTGGCCCCGCGTCCGCGGTCACCGCGTGGGCCGAGCCCGGGGGGCTGACCACGCAGGCGTACACCATGAGTGTGTCGACGACCGCGCCGGACGGTGCGACGACACTGCTCTGCGGGTCGTGCACGGACGAGTACCGTCAACTGCTGGACATCGGCCACATCAGCGGCGGCAGCGACGACGACATCCTCGGTATCACGGCCTCGGGCCAGCTCCGGCTGCACACGACTCAGACCCAGCTGAGCGGCCGTCCCATCGTCATCGGCGGCGGATGGCAGACCTACAACCAGGTCACCGTCATCGGCGACCTCAGCGGGGACGGCCGGGCAGATCTGATGGCCCGCGACACCCATGGCCGACTCTGGTTCTATGCCAGCCAGAACAGCCTGAGCCAGCCGTTCCGGGCGCGGGTGCAGGTCGGCACCGGCTGGAACATCTACGACCAGATCATCGGCGCGGTGCGCTTCGACGCCTCCGCGCCCGCTTCGCTGGTGGCCCGAGACCTGCAGGGCCGGTTGTGGCTGTACGACGGCCGGTCGAACGGTGCCCTGTCCGCCCGTCGGCTGATCGGTACCGGCTGGAACATCTACAACCAGCTCATCGGCCTGGACCGCAACCAGGACGGGCACGGCGACATCCTCGGGCGCACGCAGGCGGGCTCGTTGTACCTGTACGCGGGCAACGGGGCTGGAGGCTACGCGGCCCGGGTCGGGGTGTCGGTGGCCATCAGCGACTGGCCGGGCTGGCCGAGCGTCAACGCGATCGCCGGTGAGGGCCACCAGCCGGACTTCGGCAAGGGACAGGTCGTCGGGCGGATGCCCAACGGCGACGTCTACGCCTACGAGAGCCGGGAGAACGGCACCTTCCTGCCGCGCCAGGAGATCGCCTTCGGCTACCTTCCGGCGGTCTACCCCCTGGTGACCTCGACGGTGGCGTCCGGCGACAACGGGCTGTCCGGCTTCGTCTACACCACCCGGCCGGTGGACGCGGTCGGCGGTGAGCTGCTGCTCGCCTGGGTGACCGCCCGGAACCTGTCGCTCGCGCACTGCTCGGCGCTGGCCGGCCCCGGAGACCTCAACGGCGACGGTCACGGGGATGTGGTGGCCCGCGACACTGGCGGTCACCTGTGGTTCGTCCCGGGCCGCGCCGACGGTACGATCGCCACCGCCCAGCGGCGCCTGATCGGAGGCGGCTGGAACATCTACCGCACCGTCGTCGGCGCCGGTGATCTGACCGGTGACGGCATCGCCGACATCGCGGCCGCGACGCCCGGCGGTGACCTCTACGTTTACCCGGGCCTGGGCAACGGGACCTTCGCGGGCCGAGTCCGCGTCGGCGGGGGCTGGCAGATCTACACCAAGCTCGCGGCCCCGGGCGACCTCACCGGCGACGGCAAGAGCGACCTGGTCGCCGTCGACTCCGCCGGCCGGCTGTGGCTCTACCCCGGCCTGGGGGACGGCGACTTCGGCCGCCGCGCCGAGATCGGCACCAGCGGCTGGAACGGCTTCCACGACATCTTCTGACCCTGCCGGTCCCGCGGCCCACTCCACGGGGGCGACCGGGGGAGTGCGCCGCGGGTGTAATGCCAGGTCACGGTGCCGCCGTTGGCGCCAAGTAGGTGTGCTGGTGGTGATGAGCGCGGTCAGGGCCGTACGGGACTCCGGCCGGTGACTGGCGAACGGTGGTGGCCAGTTCTGGCAGTTGGTGCTGCGGTTCGTGGCGTGGGGGCCAGCGCGGCGCGCATCGCGGGGAGCAGGATGCGGCGGGTCTCGGAGGGGGTGAGGGCGGCCGGGGTGGGCAGCGGGTTGAGGTAGCGGGTGTAGACGAGGCCGCCGAGGATCGTCACCACGGCTGTCGCTCGGGCCGTCGCGTCCCGGCCGCCGAGAAATTCAACAAGCCGGGCCAGCAGCTCCCGTTCCAGGTATTCAGCGATGGCTTCGGCCGCCTCCTCACCCTGGTCGGTGAGCCGGCGGAAGTCGGCGTCTTCCCACAGGCCGGTCACCGCGTCGATGAGGCGGTCGGGCAGCGTGGCTCGGTCGCCGTCGAGGACGTCGTCCACGGTCAACGCGCGGGCGCACTGGAACTGCATGACGTCCGCGAACAGGCCCTTCTTCGAACCGAAGTGGTACGCGATCAGGGCCGGGTCGACCCCGGCTGCCCCGGCCACCGCGCGCAACGTGGTGCGCTGGTAGCCGTGTTCGAGGAACAGCGTCCTGGCGGCGGAGACGATCGACTCACGGGTCGGCGGGTTGCCGCGGGGGCGGCCTCGGCCGCGGGCGGGCGCGGGGGCGGTGTTATTCATCAGCGTTGAGCCTGCAGTTGATGCTCGGCACAGTCAAGGGCGTTCCGTAACCCCCTGAAGGGATGACCCGACATCATGCGTATCGCAGTCTTCGGCGCCAACGGGCCGACCGGCCGCCAGCTCACCGACCAGGCTCTCGCGGCCGGGCACGAGGTCGTCGCCGTGACCCGCCGCCCCGGCTCCCTGCCCGAACGGCCCGGCCTGACCGTGGCGGTCGCCGATGCCACCGACCCTGCCGCCGTCGAGGCCGCGGTCAGCGGGACGGATGCCGTCCTGTCCGCGCTGGGCGCGCGCTTCAGCAAGGAAACCATCACGACGTACTCGGCGAGCGCCACGGCCTTCACCGCGGCCATGACCCACCACGGCATCAAGCGGCTGCTCGCCGTCAGCTCCAGCATCGCCGACCCGATGTGGCGGCCCACGGGCGCGCACTTCTTCAACTACGTGCTCGACCCGCTGGTGAACCGGCGTATGGGCCGCACCCTCCACGAGGACATGCGCCGCATGGAGGCCGTCATCGGTGGGACAGAGCTCGACTGGACCCTCGTGCGGCCCTCGGGCCTGTTCGAGCACCCGGTCGTCACCGACTACGTCACCGCCGAGACCAGCGCCGACGGCGTCTTCACCGCCCGCGCGGACCTCGCCGCCAGCATGCTGCGGGAACTGGAGGAACAGCGGTACGTCCGCACCGCCATGGGTGTCGTCACCACGGCCGTGAAGCCGAACATCGCCAAGCTGATCTGGAACGAGGGCGTGAAGAAGAAGTGAGCCGGGCAACCACCGAACTACCCACCGTCGCACGGGCGTTCCTCGCCCTCCCGCTCCCGGCCACCCTCACCACCCTCCGCCCCGACGGCACCGTCCACGTCACCCCCGTCCGCTTCACCTTCGACGCCGCCGCCGGCCTGGCACGCGTGACCACCCGCGCACGCACCCGCAAGGCCCGCAACGTCGCGACGGGCGGCCCCCTGGCGCGTGGCGCCCTCTGCCAGGCGGACGGCTTGCGCTGGATCACCCTCGAAGGCCGGGCCGAGGTCAGCGACGACCGCACGCGCGTGGCCGAAGCGGTGCGCCGCTACACCGACCGCTACCGCATGGTTCCTCCGGCCCCACCGGACCTGGTCGTCATCGAAATCACCGTCGAGCGCGTCCTGGGCCTCAACCTCTGAACACCCCTCACAGAAAGCGAAGTGACACCGAGATGCCTACCCTCCCGTCCTTGGCTCCGCGCAACATCCCCGCCGCCACGTAGCCACCGCAGCTGGAACCCAAACCCCCGTGTCCACGTTCACCGACATGTTCGCCCAGGCCGGAGAGCACATCGACGTCCTGGTCTACGCCGCGGTCTTCCTGCACGAGGCGTACCCGCGCCTGAACGACCTGCTGCGCGAGCGCGCCGCCGACGGCTGCTCCGTCAGGATCGCGCTGGGCGACCCCGACAGCGAGAACGTCCGACAGCGAGGTGAAGAAGAGCGGTTCGGGCACGGGATCGAATCCAGGTGCCGACTGGCACTGATGCACTACCGCCCGCTGATCGGCGTGCCGGGCATTGAGGTGCGGACCCACACGACGACGCTCTACAACTCCCTCTACCGGCAGACGACCAGATACTGGTCAACGCCCACGTCTGGGGTGTGAACGCCTACGGTGCACCCATCTGGCACCTCCGACGCAACGGTGCCGGAGGGGTCTTCGACACCTACGCCCAGAGCTTCGACGCCGTGTGGGCGACCGCAACACCCGTACAGGAGGAGTGACCTTGGCCCGCACCGAGTACTACGACGACCCGGCAGCCCCCAAGCCGAACAGCCTGGTCGTCGCCGCCTCAGCGGTCGTGACCGACGACCGGGGACGCATCCTCCTCCAGCGTCGACGCGACAACGACCTGTGGGCCCTGTCCGGCGGCGGCATGGAGATGACCGATTCCCTCCCCGGCACGGCCGTGCGGGAGGTGCAGGAGGAGACCGGGCTCGACGTGGAGATCACGGGACTGGTCGGCACGTACACCGATCCCCGCCACGTGATCGCGTACACCGACGGAGAAGTGCGCCGCCAGTTCAACATCTGCTTCACGGCCCGCGTCACCGGAGGCCAACTCGCCATCTCTGACGAGTCGACCGAGCTGCGGTTCGTTCACCCCGACGAGATCGCGGTACTGCCCATGCATCACACACAGCAGCTCCGTATCCGGCACTTCCTTGAGCACCGCGAGGCCCGCCGAGATGGGGGTCGGCGGGCCGACGGGGGAGATGACGGGGCTCGACTGGCCCTGTGCCTCGATCGCCTCCAGACGCCTTGAGACCTCGGCCTGATGCCTCGGCCTGCCTTGAGGCGCCGACCCTGGACGGTGACTGATCGGGGCGGTTCAGCCCAGGTAGAAGCCCTTGCGGGCCGCCACGAAATCCTGGATGGACTGCGGGGCGACGCCCGTGACCCGCTCGACGCCGTCGGTCGTGCGGTCGTAGCGGTTGTCGCGGTGGAGCTTGGCCATGGTGATGATGTGCTGGACGACGTGCGGGGGCAGGCCGAGTTTGGGGAGCTGTTCCTCCCACCTTTGCGGGGGCAGGTCCACGTAGGAGACCTCACGGCCCAGCGCTGCTGAGAATTCCGTGGCCAGTTCCGTCATGTCGACCGAGCGGGGCCCTGTCAGCTCGTAGATCTGTCCGATGTGCGGAGCCGGGTCGCGGAGCACGGTGGCCAGGACCCGGGCCACGTCGTCGACGGCGACGGGAGAGGTGCGTCCGCTGCCGAACGGCAGGGCGATCGTGCCGCTTTCCTTGATGGACCGCGCTGCGAGATCGGTGAACAGCGGCGTGTCCAGGAAAACCGTCGGCCGGACGTGCACCACGGGGAGACCGGACCAGTCGAACACCTGCTCCGCCAGCCAGTGCAACCGCTGCTGGTGTGACTCCTCGGTGCTGGTGGCAGTCATCTGTGACACGGTCATCTGCGACAGGTCGACCAGGACGTCCAGCTGCCCGTACTCCCTTGCCACGGAAGCCACCACGGTGGCCGCCAGCAGGTGGTGCGGCGATACAGCCATCCCGAAGTACATACGCTTCACGCCCTGCAGAGCGGCCGCGACCGTCTCGGGCCGGGTCAGGTCGCCGACGACCACCTCCGCACCGAGCGCCCGCAGCTCAGCCGCGCGCTCGTCCTCCCGGCGCACCATGAAGCGCACTGGCACGTCGTGGGCACGCAGTTGATCGAAGACGGCACGGCCTACCCCGCCGGCACCGGGGATGAGGACAAGGTTGCTGGTGACCATCAGTGGATCTCCTTCGGGTGGGGTGAGTGTCGGTGTCGAGGGGTGATCGGACCTGCCGGGGACGCGGTAGGGGTTTCACTTCCGCGCGTGCGTTCTTCGAGGGCTGTCTCGACCATCGCCTCGGGCGGGTGCGGCGGGCGGCATTGGCGGGCAGGTCGACTGCGGTGTGTCGCGAGCTGACGCGTGGTCATCGCCGGGCTTCCAGGGGCCGGGGCTGGGCCCCGTCGGCGCCGGTAGCCGTGGCGGCGGCCTTGCGCGGCAGGAAGATCAGCACCACGACGGCGCCGAGCAGAGCGACGGCCGCCGAACCCATGGCAGCGATGTGCATGGCGTGGATGAACGCGTCGTTCGCAGGCCGCACGAGCGCTCGACCGGCCAGCCCGAGCTTGTCGGCAACGGCCAGGGTCGCCTGGACGGATTCGCCAGCGGCGGGCCGGTCGGACGGCGGCAGCATGCCCAGGTGGTCGTGGATGCCGTTGCGGTAGCTGGTGGACAGCACGGACCCCAGTACCGCGACGCCTATGGCCCCGCCGACCTGACGGAAGGTGTTGTTGATCGCGGATCCCGAGCCGGCCTTCTCCCGTGGCAACGACGACATGATCATGACCGTGGCGGGCGGCATGACATGGGCCATCCCGGTGCCCATCAGGAAGAACAGCGCCTCCAGCACCCAGATCGGAGTGCTCTGGCCGAGCAGCAGGAAGCCGGCGAAGGCCGCGGCGGTCAGGATCAGGCCGCCTGCGCAGACGGCACGGGCGCCGAAGCGGTTGACGACCAGCCGTGCGCGGGGGGCGAAGAACATCTGGGAGGCGGCCAGAGGCAGCACGAGCAGGCCGGACTGCAGCACGCTGTAGCCGCGGACGCTCTGGTTGTAGAAGACGCTGAAGAACGTGACGCCCATGAGGGCGAAGAACACCAGGCCGATGGCGGCGACGGATGCCGAGAACCGCCGGTTGCGGAAGTACGTGACGTCGAGAGCCGGATGGCTGCTGCGGGCCTCGTGTCTCACGAATCCGGAGAGGACCGCGACGCCTGCGAGGATTGTCACCCAGGACTGGGGCCGGGCGAAGTCGCCGTACTGTCCGCCCTTGATGATGCCGTAGACCAGCAGCGCCAGACCGATGATCGAAAGCAGCACGCCGATCGGGTCGAGCCTTCCGGGCCTGGGGTCCTTCGAGTCGGGAACGATCGCGGTCATGGCGACCATCGCGGCGATCACGATCGGCACGTTGACCAGGAAGACCGAGCCCCACCAGAAGCGCTCCAGCAGGATGCCGCCGGTGATCGGGCCGAGAGCGATGGCGAAACCGACCACACCGGTCCAGATGCCGATGGCCTTGGGCTGCTCCTCGCGCTCGAAGACGTTCATGATGATCGCGAGCGTGGCGGGCAGGATGAACGCGCCGCCGAAGCCCATCACGGCCCGGAAGGCTATGAGCTGTCCGGAGGACTCCGACATCGCGGAGAGCACGGAGCCCACGCCGAACACCAGCATCCCGAAGAGCAGCACCTTCTTGCGGCCGAGGCGGTCACCGAGGAGTCCCGCTGTGAACAGCAGTCCGGCGAAGACCAGTGTGTAGGAGTTGACCGCCCACTCCAGCTGGCTCTGGGTGGAGCCGAGTCCGGTGGGTGCGGGCTGCGCGACGGTCTTCATGGCCACGTTGAGGATCGAGTTGTCCAGCATCACCACCAGGAGGCTGAACAGCAGCACGGTCAAGATCGCCCAGCGTCGGCGGTGAACCGCCTCGGGAGTCCTTCGTCCCGAGCCCGACGGCACGGGCGGTGCGGACGCGGCCGACGTCGGGGACTCGGTGGGGCCGGGCGGTGAGGACACAGGATTCTCCAGTGCTGTCGGTGAGGGCGCGATCGCGGAGCGAGTACGCGGGCTGCGGGTGGCGGAGGCGGCGCCGGGTTCTCGTCGGCCCGGAGTAAATAGATGTCGCTTGAAATCTAAACAGCGGGTACGATAGATGTCAAATGGCATCCAACTGAGGAGATGACCGCATGGGGCGCGTGTCTCAAGCCCAGGCGCAGGAGAACCGGCAGCGCGTCGTCGCCACCGCATCCCGGATGTTCCGCGAGAAGGGCACCTCGGTGAGCGTCGCGGACCTGATGAAGGCTGTGGGGCTCACGCATGGCGGGTTCTACAAGCAGTTCGCCTCGAAGGAGGATCTCGTCGACGAGGCCATCGCCCACGCCTTCGAACATCCGGCACCGTACTCGGCATCCGCGGCCCTCCCGCCGGAGGTAGGCCAGGACCACGAGGTCGCCCGCCAGGCCATGATCGACGACTACCTCTCGACCTGGCATCGCGATCACGCGGCAGACGGCTGCCCGGTCTCCGGATTCGCCCCCGACCTCGCGCGGGAGCCCGATCAGGCTGCTGGCGCTCGCGACATCTACGTCAACGGGGTACGGAACCGCGCTGCCCGGCTCGCCACTGCCGACGACGACGGCCTGGCACAGTTCTGCACCCTGGTCGGCGCCCTCGCCCTCGCCCGCGCCACCCGCGGCAACCCGATCTCCGAGGAAATACTGCAGGCCGCGCGCACCGCCCTCACCGAGAGCGGCGCCAAGGGGCATGACGAGGATGCTCGGGTCTCCACCACCGGTTGACGATGCCGGCGCATCCTCGACCGCCCCTGACCCACAGCGCCGTCTGCCTATCGCGGTTGCCGGGCGGCAGATAGCGAGACCACCATGGTCAGACCACCGCCGGCTGTGTCCTCGGGAGTGAGGGTGCCGCGCGCCTCCGCGATGGTCCTGGCCGCAGCGGCGCTCCGTGCGGACCACCTCTGCGCCCATCCGAGTCGCTTTCGGACATCCCGCGAGCGAGAAACGCGCGGTGGGGGTATGTCGATCCGCGGATGGCGACCTAGGGATCCAAGAGGAGTTCAGCTATGTACGCAGTGGTTCGGCGCTACGAAGGCGTGACTGATCCTGCCGAAGCGGGACGCCGAGTGGACGAGGAATTCGTGGCTCTGCTCCGCCGGGTCCCCGGATTCGTGGCCTACTACTGGATTGACGCCGGGGACGGAACGATGGTCTCCACCAGCGTCTTCGACGACCGAGCCGGCGCCGAGGAGTCGGTCAGGCAGGCGGCGGATTTCGTAGCGGACAAGCTCGCGTCACTGCTCCCCAACCCTCCCCAGGTCTCGGCCGGCCAGGTGGTGGCTGCCGGGTAGTGGCCTACCGCGGCGGCCCGGCCGCGGTGGGGCGAAGGGGTGGGCGGGGCGTCACACGTCCAGGTTCCACCAGGCCCAGTTGGTGGCACGGGGCTTGCGGGGGGCATCTTGGGTGCCCCGGGCGGGCGGGGGTGTCACGTCCGGGTCGGGCTCGGGCCGGGGCGCGGGTGGGAAGTGCACCGGGAGGGTGGTCAGGGCGCGGGTCCAGGGGGAGGGGCGCCATGCGAGGGTGGTGGCGTCGACGGCGAGGGTGAGGGCCGGGACGCGCTGAAGGAGGCGTTCGATGGCGCTCTCGGCGACCAGGAGGGCGGGGTCCCGGGCGGGGCAGGCGTGAGGGCCCGCTCCCCAGGCGAGATGGGCACGGCTGGCGGTGGGGGTACGGGGATCCGCGCCGTGGTGGACGGCAGGGTCCGCGTTGGCCCCGGCCAGGGCGAGGACCAGCATGTCGCCGGTCTGGATCCACTGGCCGGCGAATGTCACGTCCGAGGTCGCCCAGCGGGCGCCCGCATTGTGCAGGGGAGGCTCGGCCCACAGTGCCAGGTCGAGGATGTCCGACACGGTCGAGCGGCCGGCGGCGAGATCGGCCAGCAGGTGGGGGCGGGCCAGGACGTACGCCAAGGTGTTGCCGATGAGGTTGGTGGTGCTCTCCAGCCCGTTGAGGACCAGGGCCGCCAGCTGGTGGACCAGTTCCGCCTCGCTGAGACCGGTCCGGCCGTTCAGGAGCCAGGACGGGATGTCCTCGGCCGGCGCGGCGCGGCGTGCCGCGACCAGTCGCAGGAGGGATGCCCGGATCTCCTGGTCGGCGGCGAGGGCGCCGGGGGCGGAGTCGACCACGGTGCCGGCCAGGGAGTGCAGCCGCTCGCCGTCGCGGTCGGGCATCCCGAGCAGCCGGGTGAAGGTGAGGGCGGACAAGGGGCGCGCGAAGCGTCCGATCAGGTCCGCCTTCCCGTCCCGCAGCCATCCGTCGATCAGGGCGTCGGCGTCGCGGGCGGTGACACGCCGCAGCCGCTGCTGGTCGATCCGGCGGAGCGCGTCGAACACGGCCTGCCGCAGACGCAGATGTGCGGGCCCGTCCTGGCGCGTCAGGGCCGGGCGCCAGCCGAGCATCGGCAGCAGCGGTGAGTCACGGGGAAGCCAGCCGGTGGTGGTGGCGTGCCAGTGCCGTGCGTCGCTGGAGAAGAGTTCCACGTCGCGGGTGACGGCGAGGACTTCCTGGTACCCGAGGACCAGCCACGCGCGGACGCCCGGTGCGACCCTGACGGGCGCGATCGGGCCCCACTCGGCCCGCAGCCGCGCGTACAGGCCGTGCGGGTCCTCGGCGAAAGCGGCCCCGAACAGACCGGCGGGCGGCATCTGCCCGGAACGGCCCGGGGGAGGCGGGGAGGGAACGGTGGACACGGTGTGAGGCTCCCGTCAGGAGAGGCACAACGGGCCGCGGCCCGGTGCGGCCCGGACCACAGGCCGCACCGGACCGCGGCGGTGGACGCCGCGCGCGCCGTCCGGACCGGGTCGGACCGGCCTGCACCGGTCCGCGCGTTCAGTGGGTGGCGGCCAGGTGCCGGGCGAGGAACTCCACGCTCCGCGAGACGATCGACGCGATCTCCTTCGAGCCGAGGAAGATGTGATCGGCGCCGTCCACAGGCACCAGCTCGACCGAGCCGCCGTGCGTGCTCAGGTGCGCGGCCAGCCGCTCGCTCTGGCTGTACGGCACGAGGTTGTCCCCGGTGCCGTGGATCAGCAGGAACGGCGGGACGACGGACGGCACATAGCCGACCGGGCTGGCCGCGGCGGCGAGCTCCGGCTCGTCCGCGGGGGAGACGCCGAGCAGCGCGGTGTACGGGTCGAGCGTCCCCTCCAGCGGCGTACCCCCCGCGAGAGCGGAGAAGGCGGACGCGGCGGTGCCGATGTCGGACACCCCGTACCAGTCGACGGCGCAGCGCACGGAGGTGCTTCCCTGGGCGACGCCGTCGGTGCCCTCGAACTCGAAGGGGCCGCCGTCGACGCCGGGATCGGTGAGCGCGGCCATCGCGGCCAGATGGCCGCCCGCGGACTCGCCGAACACGCCGACGCGCTCACCGTCGATCCCCAACTGCCCGGCGAAGTACCGCACATAGCGGATCGCGGCCTTGACGTCGTGCAACTGCGCCGGGAACGGCGCCTCCAGGCTGTGCCGGTAGTCGAGGGTGACGACCGCCAGGCCGGCGTCGAGGAGGGAGCCGAAGAGCAGATCGACCGGCACGGTCGGCGGCGGGTAGCGCCGGTCGCCGTCCATCCAGCCTCCCCCGTGGATCCACACGACGGCCGGCGCGGGAGCGGTGCCGGCCGGAACATGCACGTCGAGCAGGCGCGGCCGGTACCCGGAGGTCCTGGCGTAGGTGACCGCGTCGTAGGTGAGCACGCCGTCGTGGGCGCGCGGCGGCGGGGGCGGGAGAAAGACCGGCGGCGGCCAGCCGGAGTCCGGTTCCTGCTGCGGCTCGGTCATGGCGGCTCCTCGGAGTTCACGATGGGGTGTGCGGGGACAGGGCACCACGGCCCGGTCCTCGCAAGGTAACACGTGTCATCATGCGAGGACCAGGCCCGCTCGCGAGGTCGAGGGAAAAATATGTTGGTCTATTGACTGTCGTCAAAACGGCTGCATACTTGCCTCACTCCCTGCTGACCCGAATGAGGTATCGCCCGTGGAGCTGCTCCCTTCCGCCCACGTCGACACGTTCTGTCGCGACCGTCTGCCACCCGCCGAGCAGTGGCCGGAGCTCGTGTTCGACCTGCCTGAACTCCGTTACCCGGACCGCCTGAACTGCGCGCGGGTCCTTGTCGACGACGCCGTCGACACGTGGGGCCCGGACCGCCGCTGCCTGCTGACGCCTACTCAGCAGTGGAGCTACGGCGAGTTGCGGCGCTGGTCCGACCAGGTCGCCCAGGTGCTCACCGAGGACCTGGGGCTGGTACCGGGGAACCGCGTCCTCCTGCGCGGGCCCAACAACCCCTGGCTGGTGGCCTGCTGGCTCGGGGTGCTGAAGGCCGGCGGTGTCGTCGTGACCACGATGCCGCTGCTGAGGGCCTCCGAGATCGGTGCGCTGCACGAGATCAGCTCACCGGTCGTGGCCCTGTGCGACCACCGCTTCCTCGACGCGCTGGAGGAGGCCGAGACCCCGGGCCTGGTCGTCGTGCCCTACGGCGGCGACGGCGCGGACGATCTCGCGCGGCGGTGCGCGGCCAAGGACGGCGTCTTCACCGCGGTGGACACCGCCGCCGACGACGTCGCGCTGATCGCCTTCACCTCCGGCACCACCGGCCGTCCGAAGGCGACGCTGCACTTCCACCGCGACGTGCTGGCCAACGCCGACACCTTCTCCCGGTACATCGTCAAACCCGAGCCCGACGACCTGTTCACCGGCACGCCGCCGCTGGCCTTCACCTTCGGCCTCGGCGGGCTGGTGGTCTTTCCGCTGCGTGCCGGCGCGGCCACGCTGCTGCTGGAGCAGGCCACCCCCGACCAGCTCGCCGCCCTCGTGGCCGAGCACGGGGTGAGCGTGCTGTTCACGGCGCCGACCGCCTACCGGGCGATCCTCGCGGCTGGTCTCGCGGACCGGCTGCGCGGGCTGCGCCGCTGCGTCTCGGCGGGTGAACCGCTGCCCGCGGCCGTCTGGGAGGCCCTGCACGAGGCGACCGGGCTGCGGCTGATCGACGGCATCGGCGCCACCGAGATGCTGCATGTGTTCATCTCGGCCGCCGACGGCGACATAAGACCCGGCGCCACCGGCAGACCCGTGCCCGGCTTCCGGGCGATCGTCGTGGACGACGACGGCACTCCGGTGCCCGACGGACAGCCGGGCCTGCTGGCGGTCAAAGGCCCCACCGGCTGCCGCTACCTCGACGACGCACGCCAGACCGTCTACGTACGCGGCGGTTGGAACGTGACGGGCGACGCCTACATCCGCGACGCCGACGGCTACTTCTGGTACCAGGCGCGCCGCGACGACATGATCGTCTCGTCCGGATACAACATCGCGGGCCCCGAGGTGGAGCAGGCGCTGATCCGACACCCGGACGTCGTCGACTGCGCCGTCGTGGGGATGCCCGACGAGAGCCGCGGTACGGTCGTCAAGGCCTACGTCGTCCTCTGCGACGGGGCCCCCGCAGGCGACGGCACCGTGAAGGCGCTGCAGACCTTCGTCAAGCAGGCCATCGCCCCCTACAAGTACCCGCGCGCGGTCGAGTTCGTCGACGACCTGCCCCGTAACTCCAGCGGCAAGCTCCAGCGTGCGGAGCTCCGCCGCCGGGCGCGCGACGGGCGCTGACCGTCGCCGTACGGCCGCCCGACGGGCCGCGCGAGTGCGCCCGGGGTGGCTCCCTCCTATGAAAGGCATCGCCATGGACCGATCCGTGCCCCAACACGCCGCACCCGCCGAGCCCGGCGCCGGCCGCGGCCCCGCGGCCCCGGCGCCGCCCAGTGTGGTGATCGAGCGCAGGGTCGAGTGGTCGGACACGGACGCCGCGGGCCACTACCACTTCTCCTCGGCGCTGCGGTGGGCCGAGGCGGCGGAGGCGGTGCTGCTGCGCGGGCTCGGCCTGGAGGAGCTGTTCGGCAGCATCCCCCGGGTGCACTTCGAGGCGGACTACCTGGCACGGCTGTGGTTCGGGGACCTCGTGCGCATCGAGCTGAGGGTGCACAAGGTCGGCGCGGCCTCGCTGCACTACGCCTTCGAGGTGCGCGGCCCGAACGGGCCCGCCGCGACCGGGCGGATGTCCGTCGTCCACTCCGCCGCGACGGCCACGGGATCGGTCCCGTGGCCCGAGGAGACGCGCAGAAAGCTGACCGAGTCCGGTCCGCAGCGCCCGGAGTCGTACGCCGGTTGAGCGCGTGCGCCGCCCGGCGGCCGCGAGCCCGGGTGAGCCGCTGCGGGTCGCTTATTCGGAAAAGTATCGCGCATTATTGACGCTCGTAAGAAATGCGGAATACCGTGAGTGTCACGGAACCACTGGAGGACCTTTCATGCGTGCAGCAGTCATCGGAGGAGGGCCCGGCGGCCTGTACTTCGCCGCCCTGGCCAAACAGCTCTCCCCGGAGCGGGAGATCACGCTCTGGGAGCGCAACGCCCGTGACGACGCCTTCGGCTTCGGCGTGGTGTTCTCCGACGAGACGCTGGACGGGATCGCGCAGGGCGACCCTGAGGTGTTCGCCGCGATGTCGGCCGAGTTCGCGCGGTGGAGCGACATCGACGTCCGCTACGCGGGCGAGGTCCGTACCTCCGGCGGGCACGGCTTCGCTGCCCTGGACCGCAACCGACTGCGGGAGATCCTTCAGCGGCGCTGCGCCGAACTCGGCGTGGACGTGCGCTACGGCACCCCGGCGCCGCCCGTCGGGCAACTCCGCGCGGAGTACGACCTGGTGGTCGCCGCCGACGGAATCCGCTCGGCCACCCGCGACACCTACCGGGAGAGTTTCCTGCCGGACCTGGACGAGCGGCACTGCCGCTACATGTGGCTCTCCACCGACAAGGTCTTCGAGGCCTTCACCTTCATCGTCGAACAGCGGGACTTCGGCGTCATCCAGGTGCACGCCTACCCCTACAACGACCACCGCTCGACCTTCATCGTCGAGTTGGAGGAGGACGCCTGGCGGCGGGCGGGCTTCGAGGCCCTCGCCGACCGGGAGTTCGCCCGCGGGGAGAGCGACGAGGAGAGCGTACGCAGGTGCGAGGAGATCCTCGCGGGGCACCTCGACGGCCACCGTCTGATCCCCAACGCGTCGAAGTGGATCCGCTTCTCGACCGTACGCACCGCGTCCTGGAGCCACGGCAACGTCGTGCTGCTCGGCGACGCCGCGCACACCGCCCACTTCTCGATCGGGTCCGGCACCAAGCTCGCCATGGAGGACGCCCTGGCACTCGCCGCGAGCCTGCACGAGCACCCCACCGTGCCCGGGGCGCTGGCCGCCTACGAGGCCGAGCGCCGCCCCGCGGTCGAGTCCGTCCAACGCGCCGCCCAGGCCAGCCTGGAGTGGTTCGAGACCATCGGCAGGTACCGCGGCCAGGGCCCCGACCAATTCGCCTTCAACCTGCTCACGCGCAGCCGCCGGGTCACCTACGACAACCTGCGTGCCCGGGACGCGGAATTCCTGGACGCCGTCGACACCGCCCTCGGCGAGGGCGAGATCGTGCCGCCGATGTTCCGCCCGATCCGGCTGGGCGGGCTCACACTGCGCAACCGCATCGTGGTGCCGCCGCTGGCGACGTACACGGCGGTCGACGGTGTGCCGGACGCCTTCCCGCGCGCCCAGCTGACCGCCCAGACACTCGGCGGGGCGGGCCTGGTCTTCGCCGGGATGACGGCCGTCAGCCCCGAGGGCCGCGCCACTACCGGCTGCCCGGGGCTGTGGACCGACGAGCAGGAGGCCGCCTGGCGGACCACCGTGCAAGCGGTCCGCCGGCTGTCCGGAACGCCGCTGGGCATCCAGCTCACCCACGCCGGGCGCCGCGGCGCGACCACGGTCCCCGGGCCCGACGGAATCGGCCTGCCACTCGGCGCGAACGGCTGGCCGACGCTGGCCGCCTCGCCCTTGCCCTGGGACGAGGCGTACCCCGCCCCGCGCGAGGCCACCCCCGCCGACCTGGCAGCCGTCACCGCGAGCTACGCACAGGCCGCCGCGCGCGCCGACCGCGCCGGATTCGACGTGCTGGAGCTGCAGTTCGGCCACGGCCACCTGGTCTCCGGCTTCCTGTCCCCGCTGACCAACCACCGCACCGACGCCTTCGGCGGCACCCTGGACAACCGGCTGCGCTTCCCGCTGGAGGTCCTGGCCGCCGTCCGCGGCGCCTGGCCCGAAGCGAAACCGCTCGTCGTACGGATCTCCGCCAGCGACTGGGCCGAGGGCGGCACCACCGAGGCCGAGGCGGTCGAGATCTGCCAGGCCCTGGCCGCCGCCGGCGCGGACTCCATCGACGTGTCCACCGGCGAGGTCGTCGCCCACCAGCGGCCGCCGTACGGCCGCAGCTACCAGACGCCTTTCGCCGACCTGATCCGCAACGCCACCGGCGTCCCGACCGTCGCGGTCGGGGCCATCTCCAGCTACGACGACGCCAACTCCATCCTGCTGGCCGGCCGGGCCGACCTGGTCGCCGTCGGCCGTGCCCACCTCTACGACCCGCTGTGGACCCTGCATGCCGCCGCCGAGCAGGGCTACACCGGACCCGGTGTCAGCTGGCCCGCGCCCTGGCAGCCGGGCAGCCGCAAGCCCCCGGGCCCGCGCGCCGACCGCGTCCCGCCCCGCCTCGAACTGCTGCGCGCCAGGACCGCACCGGTCCACCGGCGATGGGTGCCCGGCACCCCGGCCCGCCCGCTCGCCGCCACCGCTTCCTGCTGAGCCGCGCTCGGCAACCGGACACGGAGGACCCGCATGATGGACAACCTGCCCCGCTTCACCGCCGCCGCCGTCCAGGCGTCCCCGGTCTACCTGGACGCGGCCGCCACCGTCGACAAGGCCGTCTCCCTGATCCACGAGGCCGCCGGAAACGGCGCCCGACTGGTCGTCTTCCCCGAGGTGTTCGTCCCCGGATACCCGTACTGGAACTGGACCATGAACCCGGTCCAGGGCTCGCCCTGGTTCGAAAGGCTCTACCGCTCCTCCATCGAGGTGCCGGGACCGCACGTCGACACCCTGTGCGCCGCCGCCCGCCAGGCCGGGGTGGTCCTCGTCATCGGCGTCAACGAACGCGGATCCCACAGCCTGGGCGTGCTCTACAACACCCTGCTGACCATCGGCGCCGACGGTGAACTCCTCGGCGTCCACCGCAAACTCGTGCCGACCTGGGCGGAGAAGCTCACCTGGACGGGCGGTGACGGCAGTTCACTGAAGGTCCACCGGACCGCCGTCGGCCCCCTCGGCGTGCTCGCCTGCGGGGAGAACACCAACACCCTGGCCCGCTTCACACTCCTCGCCCAGGGCGAACTCGTCCACGCCGCGAGCTACATCGCCCTGCCCGTCGCCCCCGAGGACTACGACATGGCGGACGCCATCGCGGTCCGCACGGCGGCGCACAGCTTCGAGGGCAAGGTCTTCTCGGTGGTGGCCTGCTCGACGATCTCCCCGGAGATCGTCGACCTCGTCGCGGGCGAGGACCAGCAGGTGCGCAAGCAACTGGCCCGCCCGCGCAGCGCCCTGTCCGGCATCTTCGGCCCCGACGGGCGGCCGGTGACCGAGCCGCTGGTCGACGACGAGGGCATCGTCTACGCCGAGATCGACCTGGGCAAGTGCATCCAGCCCAAGCAGATGCACGACATCGTCGGCCACTACAACCGCTTCGACATCTTCCAGCTCCAGGTCGACAACCGCCCCCGCGGCCCGCTCGCCTTCGTCGACCCGCCCGCCGCCGCTCCGCACCCCACGACGGGCGACGACCCCGTCCGGACGCGGACCGCCGCCCCCACCACCGCTCCCCTGGAGGAGGAATCGTGACCGACTACGACGACACCAAGCTGGGACGCGCCCGGGTCGCGACCACGCCCGAACTCGCCGCCTACTACGAAGAGCTGGCCACGCTCGACGCCGGCGCACTGTGGACCGTCGCCAACGAGATCGAACCCTGGTACCCCCAGCCGAAGTCCGTGCCCGTCCTGTGGCGCTACGACGAACTGCGGCCCCTGGTCCGCCAGGCCCTGCCCCTGGTCAAGGCCGACGACGCCGGCCGCCGCGTGGTCATGCTGGTCAACCCCGGCCGCCGGGACGTCAGCGCCGCCGTCGGCCTGCTCTACACCGGCCTGCAGATCATGGGTCCCGGCGAGTTCATGACCGCCCACCGCCACCAGGCCGCCGCCCTGCGGTTCGTCCACGAGGGCACCGGCGCCTGGACGATCGTCGACGGCCAGAAGCTCAAGGTCGGCCCGCGCGACTTCGCCATCACCCCCAACGGCACCTGGCACGAACACGGCAACGAAGCCGACGACGCCCCCGTCATCTGGCAGGACGGCCTGGACATCCCCCTGGTCAACGCCCTTGACGCGGGCTTCTACGAGATCCACCCCGACATGTACCAGACCCCGGGAAAGGTCATCAACTCCTCCGTCCTCAGCTACGGCGGCAACCTGCTCCCGTACGGTGCGGAGAAGTGGACCCGCCCGTACTCCCCGGTGTTCGGCTACCCCTGGGAGCCGACCTACCAGGCCCTGCTCGACCTCGCCAGGGCCACCGACGGCTCCCCCTACGACGGCGTCATCATGGAGTACACCAACCCGCTGACCGGCGGCTCCGTGATGCCCACCATGGGCGCCCACATCCAGCTGCTGCGCCCCGGCCAGGCCACCAAGGCCCACCGCCACACCGGATCGGTGATCTACACCGCGGCCAAGGGTCGGGGCGTCTCGGTGATCGCGGGCCGGCGCTTCGAGTGGAAGCAGGGCGACATCTTCTGCGTTCCCTCCTGGGCCTGGCACGAGCACGCGAACCTCGACCCGTCCGAGGACGCCTGCCTGTTCTCCTTCAACGACTTCCCGGTCATGAACGCACTGAGCTTCACCCGCGAAGAGTCCTACACCGACAACGACGGCCACCAGCCCGTCGGTTCTGACGGCCGGTAGCGGCCACGAGAACGTGGGCCGGCGATCCACCCACCTGACCGGGCATCGCCGGCCCACCCCCACCTCCACTTCCCCCTCCCGGGGACATCCCGACACCCTCAACGCAAGGAGCCACCATGCGCCTGGTCACCTTCTCCCCGCACGACACGAGCCGGGCGTCCGCACGCCTCGGCGCCCAGCTCGACGACCGCGTGATCGACATCGCCGCGGCCGCCCGGACCACCGGCCCCGACCTGCCCGGCGACCTGCTCTCCCTGATCCAGGCCGGACCCGCTGCCCTGGACGCGCTGCGCGCCCTGCTCGACGGCACCGACCCGGGACAGCTGCCCGGCGGCGCCGTGCACAAGCTCGCCGACGTCACCCTGTGGGCCCCGCTCCGGCCCGGCAAGATCATCGGAGTCGGCCTGAACTACGTCGAGCACGTCGCCGAGTCCCACCGCACCCTCGACACCCACCGGGAGATCCCGGACCGGCCGGTGCTGTTCTCCAAGCCCGCCACCGCCGTCACCGGCCCCGGACAGCCGATCCTGCACAACGCCGATCTGACCGGGCAGCTCGACTGGGAGTGCGAACTCGCCGTCGTCATCGGCCGCCCCGCCTTCCGCGTCAGCGAGGACGACGCGATGGACCACGTCTTCGGCTACAGCGTCATCAACGACATCAGCGCCCGCGACCAGCGCCGATCGGGTCAGTGGTTCTTCTCCAAGGGGCAGGACTCCTACGCGCCCTTCGGCCCCGCCGTGGTCACCGCCGACGAGATCCCCGACCCGCTGGACCTCGACCTGTCGCTGCGGGTCAACGGGGACACCAAGCAGGACTCCAACACCCGGCACATGCTCTTCCCCATCCGGCGGCTGATCGCCGACATCTCCTCCGGCGTCACCCTCGAACCCGGCGACGTCATCGCCACCGGTTCCCCGTCCGGCGTGGGCGCCGGACACGTTCCGCCGCAGTTCCTCCAGCCGGGCGACCTGGTCGAGGCGACGATCGAGCGCGTCGGCACCCTCGCCAACCCGGTCGTCGACGCCCGCTGACCCCCGTGTCCCCGTGTCGCTCCGGCCGGACGACCCACCCCGCCCCACGACCCACCCCACCCTCCGTCACGAAACAAGGGAGCGCCCCATGGCGGCACGCACCTACCGGATCGGCCAGATCGTCCCCAGCTCCAACGTCACCATGGAGACCGAGGTCCCCGCCATCCTGCGCGCCCGCGAGACCGTCGCGCCCGAGCGCTTCACCTTCCACTCCAGCCGCATGCGGATGACCCACGTCACCGCCGAACAGCTCAAGGCGATGGACGCCGACTCCGACCGCTGCGCCGTCGAGCTCTCCGACGCCGCCGTCGACGTCCTCGGCTACGCCTGCCTGGTCGCCATCATGAGCATGGGCCACGGCTACCACCGCGTCTCGCAGCGGCGCCTGCACACCCGTACGGCCGAGAACGGCTCTCCCGCGCCCGTGGTCACCAGCGCCGGCGCCCTCGTCAACGGTCTGCACACCCTGGGTGCGAAGAAGATCGCCCTTGTCGCCCCGTACATGCGTCCGCTGACCCGCACGGTCGTCGACTACCTGGGCAACGAAGGCTTCACGGTCCTCGACTACGCGGCCCTGGAGATCCCGGGCAACCTCGACGTCGCCGCCCACGACCCGGCCGAGCTGCCCGCGATCGCCCAGCGCCTCGACCACCAGGACGCCGACGCCGTCGTGCTGTCCGCCTGTGTGCAGATGCCGTCGCTGTCGGCCATCGACGAGGCGGAGCAGAAGCTGGGCAAGCCGGTGGTCTCCGCCGCGGTCTGCACCGTCCACCAGATGCTGCGTTCCCTCGGCCTTCCCGCCGTCGCCCCCGGCGCAGGCCACCTCCTCTCCGGCGCCTACGCCGACACGCCGCCGCAGGTGAGCGAGGTGACTGCCGCCACCGGATGACGCGGCCGGAGGCCCGATGGCCCTGGACCGCCCCGTCGGAGGCGGTAGCCCGGCTGGGTAGGATCACCAGGATCACCGGGACGTCCAGGAGGAGGGAGGAGCATGCCGGAGACCGCAGCGCGGCCCAGCTCCCTGATCAGCACGGTCTACGGCGAGTTCGTCCGCCGCCTGGGCGGCTGGATCTCCATCGCCGACCTGATCGGACTGATGGCGGAACTGGACGTCGACGGGCCCGCCGTACGCTCCGCGATCTCCCGCCTGAAGAAGGGCGGCACCATCGTCCAGGAACGCCGGACCGGCATCGGCTACCGGCTCGGCCCCGAGATGGGCCCGGTCTTCGACGAGGGCGACAACCGCATCTTCGGCAGCCTCGAACCCGCCGCCCTGGAGGACGGGTGGGTCGTCGCGGTGTTCTCCGTGCCCGAGTCCGAGCGCGCCCACCGCTACCAGCTGCGCTCCCGCCTCACCTGGCTCGGCTTCGGCAACGCCGCCTCCGGCGTCTGGCTCGCGCCCGCCCGCCTGCTGCCCGACGCCCGGCGGATGCTCCAGCGCCTCGGCCTCAGCGAGTACGTGCACCTCTTCACCGCTCAGTACGCCGACTTCGCCGAACTGAAGCAGGCCGTGAGCTCCTGGTGGGACTTCACCGCCATCGAGAAGCAGTACGCCGCCTTCACCGACACCTACCAGCCCATCGCCGAGGAACTGCGGGAGTACCCGGAGTTCGGCGACGTCGAGGCGTTCCGCGACTACGTGCCGATGCTCACCGACTGGCGGCGGCTGCCCTACCTCGACCCGGGGCTGCCCGTGGAACTGCTGCCCGAGGACTGGAACGCCGTCGAGGCCCGGCGGGTCTTCGTCGAACTCCACACGCTGCTCGCCGCGCCCAGCCTGCGCCACGTCACCGCCGTCACCGGTCTGGAACAGCCCGCGTCGCACCAGGGCGACTGACCCGGCGGCGGTCCGCCTCACGCGCCAGGAGCGGAGCGAACGCGGTCCCTGGGTCCGCAGGCTCCGCGTACCCGTCTGTGCCGGGGTCTGGCGGACCGGGGGAGTCCACTGCTAAGAAGTGACACGTGTAATCACTTACACGAGTAACCACCCTCCATGAGAGAGGAGTTGACGTTGCCACAGCCTCCGCGTCGATCCGGAGCGACCACCCTGCTTCGGAGCCCCGGCCTGCGTGCCGTCGTCGGGGCCTGCTGTCTGCTGGCCCTGGGCGTCGGTACGGCTTCGGCCGGCGCCTCACCGGTCCGGGCCGGTCACCGGGCCGCCGCGAACACCGCCCCCGACCGGGCCGCACTGGCGCCCGGCCTCATCAACCACGTCCTGGTGATCGACCTCGAGAACGAGGGATACGACACCACGTTCGGCGCGCATTCCCCCGCCACCTACCTCAACACCACCCTGCGCAGCCAGGGAGAGCTGGTGCCGCACTACTACGCCACCGGCCACTTCAGCCTGGACAACTACATCGCCCAGGTCTCCGGCCAGGCACCGACCATGCTGACCAAGGCCGACTGCGGCGACTTCGCCACCCGCGCCTTCACATACGTCGACGTCCTCCCCGGCACCGACGACCCGAACCCCACCACCCATCCGGGCCAGGTCGACGGCAACGGCTGCGTGTACCCGGCGCCGAATCCGGCGACGGGCTCGCACGGCGCGCCGACCATCGCCGACCAGCTCGACGCCCGGTTCCCGCCGAACCCGGCCACCCACCGGGCCGCCTGGCGCGAGTACGCCGAGGACATGGGCAACGACCCCGCGCGGGACGGCGGCACGCCCGACCCGAGCGGCGGCACCGACTGCGCCCACCCGGCGGTCGGCGCGCCGGACACCGCGGAGGCCGCCACCGCGACCGACCAGTACGCCATGCGGCACAACCCGTTCATGTACTTCCACTCGGCCATCGACAACCGGGCCGAGTGCGACGCCAACGTCGTACCGCTCGGCAAGCTGCGGGCCGACGGCACCCCCGATCCCTCGGGGCACCTGGCCCAGGACCTGGCCGACGCGTCCCGCACCCCGCGGTTCGGCTTCATCACACCCAACCTGTGCGACGACGGGCACGACGACACCTGCGCGGGCGTCAACTCCGAGGGCGGCCACACCGGCGGCCTGGCCGCCGCCGACCTCTGGCTCAAGCACTGGATGCCACTGATCCTTGGCTCGCCCGCCTACCAGCACGGCGACACCCTCGTGGTGCTCACGTTCGACGAGGCCGACGCCGACCCGTCGACCCCCGGATACGCCGCCGCGTGCTGCTTCGAGCAGCCCGGGCCCAATGTCGTCGCGCCGGGCGACAGCACCTTCAAGGCCACGGTCGACAACGCCCCCGGCGGCGGCCAGACCGGCGCCGTCCTGTTCAGCAAGCGCTTCGTCCGGGTCGGCAGCGTGAACACCTCCGGCTTCTACAACCACTACTCCGCCCTGCGCAGTTACGAGGACCTGCTCGGCCTTCACGACGGCGGAAGCGACGGCCACGGGCATATCGGGTTCGCCGGGGCACCGGGGCTGGAACCCTTCGGCCCGGACGTGTTCAACGCTCCCTGAGCATTCCTGCGGAGGGGCTCAGGACGACTGACGGTGCACGACGTCGAACCACAGGTCGGGGAGGGCGGGTGCCGTGCCGGTGTTGACGAGCTGGTCGACACGCTCGGCCACCAGATCGGCGTCGGGCAGGTGGTAGCGCACGGAGGTCAACTGCGGGCGCACCACCCTGGCGAGGAGCAGGTCGTCCGCCCCGACCACGGCGATCTCCCCGGGGACGTCGATGCCGCAGTCACCCAGGGCGGCCGACAGCAGCGCCGCGTACTCGTCGTTGTACCCGCAGACGGCGTCGAGGCCCAGTGCGCGGCAGAGCGTGGCCAGCGCGGCCGCCGCGTCGTCGCTGTAGCGCAGCGGCAGGGTCGTCACCTCGGCGCCGTGTGCCTCGGCGACCCGCCGGACGCCCGCCAGCCGGGGATCGGCGAACCGGGCCAGGCCGCGTTCGGCCGGCATGACGACGCCGATCCGGCGGCGGCCCCGGGCGATGAGGTGCTCGGCGGCGGCCACGCCGATCTCCGACTGGTCACCGACAAGAGTGAAGATCCCCTCGACGGGAGCGGCGCCGATGGTCACCACGGCGCGTACGCCCGCACGTGTGAGCACCTGCGCCGCCTCGGGGGTCAGCCGGCCGTCGCTCATGTCGAGCACCGCCGCCGGGCGGAGCTGCGCCCAGGCGGCGGCGGCCGCGACCGGGTCGGCCGACCTGTCACCGTGCAGGACGACCGTGTAACCCCGGCTGCCCAGGGCGGTCTCCAGCCGGTCCAGCCAGTCGCTGAACAGCCGGCCGATGGCGGCGCCCGCCGTCGGCAGTACCACCAGGTCACTGCGCCCGGCCCGCAGGGAGCGGGCCGCCGCGTGCGGTACGTAGCCGAGGTCCTCGGCGGCGGCCAGCACTCTGGCCCTGGTCGCCTCACTGACCCGCGCTGACGGCGTGTCGTTCAGCACGAAGGACACGGTCGTGCGGGAGACCCCGGCGGCGCGTGCGACGTCGGCGCTGGTGAGGTGAGGTCCGGGGTTCGGCTGAGGTGACATAACGATTGCATCATTCCAGGTCGTCGGGGGCTGGTGCAGCCCGGGGGCAGGTGTTAGACATGGTTACACGTGTTACCGACGCTTTGGCCGAGGTCCCGCCTCACATTGGCACCTCTCAGCGGCAGGCGCCCCGTCGCCGCCCATGTCTGCCCACATCCAGGAGCGGACGTCCCCCCGCCATCGCTGCGTGGCCCCGCGCAGCCCCCGCGTACCGGAGCAGACCATGACCCTCAAAACCGTGGACGAACCGACCAGAACCATGGCCCCCGAGGCCGCCCCGCCCCGCCTGGGCGGGCTGATGACGATGCTGGCGCTCGCCAACTCGTCGATGTTCGCCCTCTACCTCGGTATCGGCGCGGTGCTGATGCCCGTCCAGATCGCCCAGGTCGACCCGGCGCACAAGGTCGCCACGCTCGGGATGGTGGCAGGGGTCAGCGCCGTCTTCGCCACCGTCTTCAACCCGATCGCCGGTGCGCTCTCCGACCGGACGGGCCGCCGTAGTCCCTGGATCCTCGGCGGCGGCCTCGCCGCACTGGCGGCGATGGCCTTCCTCGGCAGTGTCAGCACCGTCCTGCTGATCACCATCGGCTGGTGCCTCGGGCAGGCCACGATGAACGTCTACCAGGCCGCGGTCACCGCGGTGGTGCCCGACCGGATACCGCCGGCCAAGCGCGGCACCGCGTCAGCTCTGGTCGGCCTCGGGCTTCCGATCGGCGGTACCGCCGGGGTGCTGGTCGCCTCGCAGCTGGTGGACCATCTGCGCACCGCCTATCTCGTGCTCGGCGCGATCGTGGCCGTCGCGGCGGCCCTGCTGACCGCGTTCGGCCGCGAGCCGCGGCGCGCGGCGGAGCCGGCCGCGCCGCTGCGCCAGCAGGTCGCGGCCTTCCTGTCGGCGCTGTCCCACCACGACTTCCGCTGGGCGTTCATCGGCCGCGCGCTGATGGTGCTCGGCTACTTCTCCGTCGTCGGCTACCAGCTCTACATCCTGACCGACCACATCACGCTGCCCGCCGGTCTGTCGGCTCCTTCCGCCGTCGCGATCCTCACCCCGGTGTCGATGGGTGCGATGGCCGTCTCGACCGTCATCGGCGGTGTGCTCTCGGACCGCTGGAACCGGCGCAAGCTGTTCGTCGGCGTCTCCGCCGCACTGGCGGGGCTGGTGATGGCGGTCCCGGTCGCCAGCCCCAGCTGGCCGGGCATGATCGTCTTCAGCGCGCTCAACGGTCTGGCCTTCGGCTGCTTCATGGCCGTGGACACCGCGCTGGTCACGCTGGTGCTGCCCAGGGCGGAGAACGCGGCCCGCGACATGGGCGTGCTCAACATCGCCAGCGCCGGCCCCCAGATCATGGCGCCGTTCGTCGCCTCCGCGGTCATCTCCGACCTCGGCGGCTACACCGCCCTGTTCGTGGTCGGTGGCGCGCTGTCGGTACTCGGCGCCCTCGCCATCGTCCCCATCCGCAGCGTCCGCTGACGTCACGTCAGGGAGGCCGCACCACCACTGACCTGCCGTCACTGACGCACCGTCATTGACGCACCGTCACGAACTCACCGTCACCAGAGAGAGGCCCGGCCATGAAACTGCACACACGTGAGTGGGGGAGCGGGGAGCGGACCGCCGTGCTGGTCCACGGGATCATGTCCGACTCGCGCACCTGGCATCGGGTCGCACCGAGGATCGCCGAGTTCGGCTACCGGGTCGTCGCGGTCGATCTGCGCGGCCACGGGCAGAGTCCGCGGGGCTCGTACAGCCCGCGGACCTGGGCCGACGACCTGGTCGACACCCTGCCTCCCGAGCCGGACCTCGCCATCGGGCACTCGCTCGGCGCGGTCGCCCTCGCTCTGGCCGCCGACCGGCTGCGCCCGGCCCGCGCCGTCTACAGCGACCCGGCCTGGATGACGGTGCACGCCGACCCGCCGTTCGACCTGTCGATGCTCGCCGGGTTCAAGGAGGCCACCCGCGAGCAGATCGTGGCGGTGAACCCGCGCTGGGATCCCTCCGACGTCGAGGTGGAGCTGGCCACCCTGCCGCTGTGGGACACGGCGACCGTCGACGGGGCGATCCTGATCGCCGCCGCCGACTCCGTCCCCGACCATCCGCCGGTGCCCAGCCTGGCGCAGCTCGCCTCCGACAGCTTGGCCCACTTCCGCCCCGCGGCCGTCGAGGAGATGCGCGAGCGCGGTCTGGAGGTGCGGGTGGTGCCCGGCGTCGGCCACTGCATCCACCGTGACGACCCGGACGCCTTCCTCTCCAGTCTCGACGGCTGGCTGTGACCGACCAGGCCCCGCGCCCGAGCCCGCCGCCACCCACCGAACCACTCACCCGCCAACCCACCCGATCCGACCGTCAGGAAACCATGAACACCCACACCGAAGCCTCCGCCGCGCACGACAGGGACCGGGAGGCCGCCGTCGAGAAGGCGCTCGCCAAGCTGAGCCTGACCTCCAAGGTCGCCCTGCTCGCCGGAGCCGACATGTGGTCCCTGCCGCCGAACGAGGAGATCGGCCTGGGCCGCCTGGTGATGTCCGACGGTCCCGCCGGCGTGCGCGGCGAGCACTGGACGCCCGACGACCCGTCCGTCGCGATCCCGTCCCCGACTGCGCTCGCCGCCACGTGGGACCCGGAACTGGCCCGCCGCACCGGCCGGTTGCTCGCCCAGGAAGCCCGCCGCAAGGGCGCCCACGTGGTCCTCGCGCCCACCGTCAACCTGCACCGCGGCCCGCGCGGCGGCCGCCACTTCGAGTGCCTGTCCGAAGACCCGTACCTCAGTGGTGAGTTGGGCGCCGCGTTCGTCTCCGGCGTCCAGGACGGCGGCGTCGGCACCACGCCCAAGCACTTCGTGGGCAACGACTCCGAGACCGAGCGCTACACCGTCGACGTCCGGGCCGACGAGCGCACCCTGCGCGAGCTGTACCTCGCGCCCTTCGAGGCGATCGTGCGCAAGGCCCGGCCCTGGGGCCTGATGGCCTCCTACAACCGTGTGAACGGCGTCAGCATGACCGAGAACGACGCCCTCAACAACGGTGTGCTGCGCGACGAGTGGGGCTTCGACGGTGTCATCGTCTCGGACTGGACGGGTGCGCGCGACACCGTCCGCGCCGCGCTCGGCGGCATGGACATCGCCATGCCAGGTCCGGTCACTGTCTACGGCGGGCACCTGGTCGCCGCCGTGCGCGAGGGCCTGGTCCCCGAGACGGCGGTGGACGACCTGGCCCGCCGGGTGCTCCGGCTCGCCGCCCGGGCAGGTCTGCTGGAGGGCGCACCGGCCGCAGTACCCGACGAGCGGCTGCCCGCGCCCGTCGACGGCGAGGCACTGGCCCGCGAGATCGCCGCCCGCTCCTTCGTCCTCGTCCGCAACGAAGGCGGCGCGCTGCCACTCGCGACCGGCCTTTCCCGGATCGCGCTGATCGGAGCGGCGGCGGCCGAGGCCCGGATCGGCGGCGGCGGCAGCGCCCAGGTCTTCCCCACCCGGGTGATCAGCCCCCTCGACGGGCTGCGGGCCGCGCTGCCCGACGACATCGAACTGCGGTACGCGCTCGGGGTGGACCCGCGGGTCCACCTGGCTCCCGCCGCCTTCCCGCTCACCGCGGAACTCCTGGGCCGCGACGCGCGGTCGCTTGCCACGACCGCCCTCGCCGACGGGTCGGTACGCTGGATCGGCGAACTCCCGGCAGGAGTTGCTTTCGGTGAGCTGGCCGCCGTTCGCGTCACCGGCTCCCTCGCTTCCGGGGCGACGGGCACCCACCGCCTGGCGGTGCGCGGCGCCGGGCACTTCCGGCTGGAGGTCGCGGGCCGGGAACTCTTCGACGGCGTCCTGGAGTTCGAGGGCGACGACCCCGCCGGTGCCTTCCTCAACCCGCCGGAGCGGGTGGCCGAGATCGACCTGACGGCGGGCCAGTCCGTCGACATCCGCCTGCTGCACACCCTTCCCGAAGGCTCCGGGTTCGCGGGCTTCGGCCTGGTGTCCTTCTCGCTCGGCCACGCCGCGCCCGGCCGTACCGAGGAGGAGCTCATCGCCGAGGCGGTCGAGGCCGCCGCCGAGGCCGAGATCGCTGTCGTCGTCGTGGCCACCACCGAGGAGGTGGAGAGCGAGGGCGTGGACCGCGCCCACCTGGCGCTCCCCGGCCGCCAGGACGAACTGGTCTCGCGCGTCGCCGCCGCCAACCCCCGTACGGTGGTGCTGGTCAACGCGGGCTCTCCCGTGCTCATGCCCTGGCGCGAGCAGGTGGCCGCCGTCCTGCTCACCTGGTTCCCCGGACAGGAGGCGGGGGCAGCCCTCGCGGACGTCCTGCTCGGCGCGGTCGAGCCGGGCGGCCGGCTGCCCACCACCTGGCCCGCCGAGGAGGCGGACTCCCCGGTCCTGCGGGTGGAGCCGGAGGACGGCGTACTGCCGTACGAGGAGGGCCTGTTCATCGGCTACCGCGCCTGGCAGCGTTCCACCGCGGCCCCCGCGTACTGGTTCGGCCACGGCCTCGGCTACACCGACTGGTCGTACGAGAGCCTGGAGGCGCGGCTCGTCCGTGACCCCGTGGCGGGAGACGACCCCTACGCGGCCGTCGCCGAGGTCAGTGTCGTGGTGCGCAACACCGGGGAGCGCGC
Organism: Streptomyces sp. NPDC051976; assembly: GCF_040680795.1. NCBI lineage: Bacteria > Bacillati > Actinomycetota > Actinomycetes > Kitasatosporales > Streptomycetaceae > Streptomyces > Streptomyces sp. NPDC051976. Next base: position 132,032 of record NZ_JBFAXL010000006.1, on the reverse strand, counting down.
CGGGCGGGAGATCGTCCAGCTCTACCTGGCCCACGACGGCTGCGACCCGTCCCGTCCCGCCCGGCAGCTCGCCGCGTTCGCCGTGGTGGAGGCGGCGCCGGGGCAGGAGGCCACGGCGCGGCTGGAGATCCCGCTGCGCGCCGTGCAGACCTGGGACACCTCGGCGGCCAACTGGCGGGTCCGTCCCGGTGAGTACGCGGTGGAGGCCGGGCGCAGCGTGGCGGACCGCCGCCTCACGGTCGCCCTGGACATCCCGCCGATGAGCTGAACCGGCCGCATCTTCCATCGAACTGAGCGAGGAGAGGGAATTGCCCCCACCACAGGCTGATCTGGTCATCCGCGCCGGTGCCGTGCACACACTCGTGCCCGGTGCGGCCCCACAGCGCGCCCTGGCCGTCCAGGGCGACCGCGTCACGGCCGTCTCGCCCGATCCGGCGGGCCTCGACGGCTGGATCACGGAGACCACCGTGGTCATCGACGCACCGGACGCCACCGTGCTGCCGGCCTTCGACGACACCCACACCCATCTGATCTTCGCCGCGTACGGCATCCACGACGTGCCGGTCCACCGGGCCCGCACCATCCCGGAATTCCTCGACCTGATCCGGCAGCGCGCCGCGGTCACGCCGCCGGGGGAGTGGATCCGCACCACCGTCAACTGGCAGGAGGTCAACCTCGCCGAGCAACGGCTGCCCACGGCGGCCGAGTTGGACCAGGTCACCACCGATCACCCCGTGCTGGTCAAACGTGGCGGCCACAACGACGTGCTCAACTCCCACGCGCTGCGGCTCGCCGGAATCACCGAGGACACCCCGCAGCCCGCCGGCGGTCACATCGAGCACGACGCGGACGGTCGGCTGACCGGACGGCTCGTCGACACGGCGATGGCGCTGGTCGAGGGGCTGCTCCCGCGCCCCGACCTGGCCGGCCGGATCGACGGCCTGCGGGCGGCCTCCGCCGACTACGCCGCCACCGGCATCGGTACGGTCCGCGACTGCATGGTCCCCGTCGACGACCTGGAGGTGCTGCGCGCCGCCCACGACGCCGGAGCCCTCGGCGTCCGGATCCGGGCCCTGGTGTCGGGCTTCGGCGCCCGGACCCCGGCGGACGTCGACGACCTGCTGGACCGGATGGAGGGCTGGCGCGACCACGACGACCCCTGGCTGCGTGTGTGGGGCGTGAAGTTCGGCATCGACGGCGGCATCGAGGCCGGCGCCCTGGAGGCGCCGTACACCGACAGGCCCTGCTACTGCGGCACGCTGCTGTGGGAGCCGGACACCCTGGTCGAAGCCGTCGACCGGGTGGTGAGGCGCGGCTGGCGGGTGGGGGTCCACGCCTGGGGGGACCGCGGCCTGCGGGTGCTGCTGGACGTGTACGAGAAGGTGCTCGGACGCTACCCCGGGCTGCCGCGGGGCACGCTGGTGATCGAGCACGGCGGGCTGGCCCGCGCCGGGGAGCGGGCCCGCGCGATCGCCCTGGGCATCCCGGTGACCGTGCAGCACCCGCTGCTGCACGACGCCGCGGCGGCCCAGATCAGGGAGTGGGGCGCCGACCGGGTCGGCGATCTCTTCCCGCTGCGGGAGTGGCTGGACGAGGGCGCCCTGCTGACGGCGGGTTCCGACTTCCCGGTCGGCCCGTACGGCGCGATGACCTCGGTGTGGGGCATGACCACACGTCAGACCGTGGTCGGCCCCCAGGGCCCGCGGCACGCCATCTCCCGCGTCGAGGCGGTCGCGCTGCACACCACCAACGCCGCCCGCCTGCTCGGCGAGACCGACATCCGCGGCGCCCTGGCCCCCGGCATGCTCGCCGACCTGACCCTGTGGGCGGCCGACCCGTTCACCTGCCCCACCGGCCAACTGGCCACCCTGCAACCCGATCTCACCCTCGTCGGCGGCCGTGCCGTCCACGACCCGAGGGGCCTGGCCGCCGGCTGAGCCGAGCCCGTCCGCCACCCGCGGACCGCGGCGGGGCAAATCCCGCCGCGGTCACCCACCGCCGGTTACTCGTGACACCACTCCACCCTCACCGGTGGTGACACGTGTGATCCGACTCCCGGCCCCGGTCGCAACCGGCTGCCCCATGACTCCTGGCCCACCGCCCCGCGTCCACACCTCACCCCGCTGTCTCCAGAGTCGCGCAACAAATGAGGTAAGCATGGCCATTCTCAGGTTGGTGGCCCGACGGCTGCTCTCGTCGGCCCCCCTGCTCTTCGTCGTCTCAGGTCTGACATTCGTCCTGGTCTCCCTCGTACCCGGAGACCCCGCCCGCACCATCGCCGGCCAGCACGCCACGGCCGAGCAGTACGCGAGCGTCCGCGCTCAACTCGGCCTGGACCGGCCGCTGGCCGCCCAGTACTGGCACTGGCTGGAGAAGGTCTTCCACGGTGACCTCGGCTCCTCGCTGTTCAGCGGGGAGCCCGTGACCTCCCTGCTCAACAGCCGGCTGCCCGTCTCGCTGTCCCTGATCGTCGCGGGCACCGTGGTGTCGGGCCTGCTGGGCGTGGGGCTCGGCCTGGCCAGCGCGCGACGGGGCGGACTGCTGGTCAGGACCGTCGACGGGCTGTCCCTGCTGGGCCTGGCGGTACCGGCGTTCTGGTTCGCGCTCGTCCTGATCGCGCTCTTCGCCGTCAAGCTGCCGTGGTTCCCGGTGACCGGGTACGTTCCGCTGCTCGACGATCCCGCCCAGTGGGCCCGCTCGCTGGTACTGCCGGTCCTGTCGCTGTCGCTCGGTGCGGTGGCGATCATCGCCAAGCAGACCCGCGACTCGGTCCTGGACACCCTCGGCAAGGACTTCATCCGCGTCATGGAGGCCAACGGCTTCCGGCGGCGCTCCCTCCTCTACCGGCACGTGATGCGCAACGCCGCCCTGCCGGTGGTCACCGTCCTCGGCGTGGTCCTGGTCAACCTGCTGGCAGCCGCGGTGTTCGTGGAGACCGTCTTCGCCATGCCGGGCATGGGCAGCCTCACCCAGCAGGCCACCGTCGAGCACGACATCCCGGTCATCCAGGGCGCCGTCCTCTACATCACCGTGCTGGTGGTCGTCGTCAATCTCCTGGTCGACCTCGCCTACGGGCGCCTCGACCCGCGGGTGCGTGCGGCATGACCGACCGGACTCCTCTCACCGATGCCGCCGGGGCGCCCGCGCGCCGTGGCCTGCCGCGCCGTCTGGCCCGGCGCCCGTCCGCGGTGTTCGCGGTCGGCTGGCTGGCGATGCTCACCGCGGTCACCACCGGGGCGGCGCTGATCGCCTCGCACGGGCCGCTGGACCAGGACCTCGACAGCGTCCTGGCCGGACCGTCGGGCGCGCACCCGCTGGGCACCGACACCCTCGGCCGGGACCTGCTGAGCCGCCTGCTGTTCGGCGGCCGGTCCACGCTGTTCGCGGTCGTCGAGGCGCTGGCGGTGTTCCTCGTCATCGGCGTCACCCTCGGCCTCGCGTCGGGCTATCTGGGCGGCTGGGTCGACTGGCTGGTCACCAGGACCGCCGACCTGATGTTCGCCCTGCCCGGCATCATCATCGTCCTGGTCGTCCTGTCGGTCTTCCCCGGCAACCTGCATGCCGCGATGATCACCTTCGGCATCCTGGGCAGCCCCGGGCTGATCAGGATCCTGCGCGCGCAGACCCTCGGCATCCGCGAGGAGCTGTACGTGGCGGCGGCCAGGGTCGCGGGCCTGTCCCGCGGCCAGATCCTGCGGCGCCACGTCCTGCCCCGGCTGGCGAGCACCGTCATCGTCCAGGCCGCGCTGTTCGCCGCGATCGTCGTGACGATCCAGGCCGGACTCGGCTTCCTCGGGCTCGGTGCCCAGCCGCCGAACCCCTCGTGGGGCGGCCTGGTCGCCGACGCCTCGCAGGCCATCGACCGGGACCCGTGGATGCTCGTCCCCGCGGGCGTCCCGCTCGTCATCACCGTGATCGCCCTCGGCCTGCTCGGTGACGCGATCCGCGACGCCGCGGTGGAGAACTGGTCGGCCGGCCGGAGCACCGCGTCCCCGCGGCGCACGCCCGTACCGGAGCGGTCGTCCACGAGCGAGGCGGCCGACCCGCCGGACCACGACGCGCTGCTGTCGGTACGCGACCTGTCGATCTCCATCGGCGGCATCCCCGTCGTGCAGGGCGTCAGCTTCGACGTCCACGCGGGGGAGACCCTCGGCGTCGTCGGCGAGTCGGGCTGCGGGAAGTCCGTCACCTCCCTCGGCGTCCTCGGCCTCGTGCCGGGCGGCGGCCGGGTCACCGGTGGCCGGGTCGTCTTCGACGGCACCGACCTAGTGGACGATCCCGCGGCGCTGGCCCGTGTGCGCGGTGCCGGTATCGCCTATGTCTCCCAGGAGCCGATGGTCGCTCTCGACCCGACGTTCACCGTCGGCAGGCAGCTGGCCGAGGCGGTCCGCACGCACCACCGAGGTGCCCGCGCCGCCACCCGCGACCGGGTCCTGGAACTCCTCGCCATGGTCAACATCCCCGACCCGGCGGCCGTCGCGGCACGCTACCCCCACCAGCTCTCCGGCGGCATGGCACAGCGCGTGGCCATCGCCCTCGCCCTCGCCGGCGAACCGCGGCTCCTCATCGCCGACGAACCCACCACCGCGCTCGACGTCACCGTCCAGGCGGAGATCCTCACCCTGCTGCGCACCCTGCAGGACAAGACCGGCATGGCCGTCGTCATCGTCACCCACGACTGGGGTGTGGTGGCGGACCTGTGCCACCGCGCGGTGGTCATGTACGCGGGCCAGGTCGTCGAACGCGCCGACGTCGAGCAGGTGTTCGCCCTCCCGCTCCACCCGTACACGGCAGGGCTCCTGGCGGCGAACCCGCACCTGGCGGCCGCCGGCCGGGCACTGCCCACCATCCCCGGCACCGTGCCGCCGCCCGGCAACTGGCCCGACGGCTGCCGGTTCGCCGCCCGCTGCACCAGGGCCGACGAGGGGTGCACCGCCGCCGCCGTGCCGCTGACCGAACCGGCCCCCGCCCGGATCACCCGCTGCGTCCGTGCCGAGCAGCTCCTGTTGGAGGCCGAGCGCCGATGACCGCCCCGACCATCCTCGACATCCGCGACCTGAGCGTCGAATTCCGCCAGGGCCGCCGTACCCCACCGCTCAGAGCCGTCGACGGGGTCTCGCTGACCATCGGCAACGGCGAGACCGTCGGCCTCGTCGGAGAGTCCGGATCCGGCAAGTCCACCATCGGCCGCGCCGTGCTCGGCCTCAACCCCGTCCACTCCGGCCAGGTGTTCTTCGACGGCACCGACATCACCCGGGCCGACGCCAGGACCCGGCGCACCATCAGCTCGTCCCTCCAGGTGGTCTTCCAGGACCCGTACTCCTCCCTCAACCCGGCTCGCACCATCGGCCAGACGCTGGCCGAACCCCTGCTGGTCCACGACAGACCCGGGCGCGGGCGGACCGCCGACCGCGTGGCGGCCATGCTGGAGCGCGTCGGTATGCCGGCCGGCACCGCGCACCGGTACCCGGGGCAGTTCTCCGGCGGGCAGCGGCAGCGCATCGCCATCGCCCGCGCTCTCATGCTCTCCCCGCGCCTGGTGATCTGCGACGAACCCGTCAGCGCCCTGGACCTGTCCATCCAGGCCCAGGTGATGAACCTGCTGGCCGACCTCCAGCGGGAGATGAACCTCGGCTACCTGTTCATCGCCCACGACCTGCCCGTCGTCCGGCACCTCTCGCACCGCATCGTCGTCCTGTACCGGGGCCAGGTCATGGAGTCGGGACCGGCCGAGCGGCTGTACGCGTTCCCCGCGCATCCCTACACCCGGATGCTCATCGACGCCGTCCCGGAGCCGGACCCGGCCGCCCAACGCTCCCGCAGAACAGCGCGCGAGGCGGTTGCCCCGCCCGCGCCCCCGGCCCGTACGGGATGCGCCTTCGCCCATCGCTGCGCCCACGCCGTCGACATCTGCCGCACCGCGCGGCCCGTCCTGCTGCCGCTGCCCACCGGATCGGTCCCCGACGGCGCCGCGCACCTGTCCGCCTGCCACCGCTCGAACGAACTGGCCGCTCCGGCCGCCTGACCGTCGCCGGTCCGGCCCACCACCCGCACCCCGAAGGGACGCACCATGCTCAGACGCCGAACGGCCCCCGCCCTGGCGGCAGTCGCCCTGCTCGCCGCCTCCGTCACCGCCTGCGGAAGCGCGGCACACTCCTCCCAGAGTCAGGGCGACACCCTCACCATCGTCTCCGCCAGCCCGCCGGCGAGCCTCAACCCGGCCAAGGCCAACGTCGGTTCCGACAACTGGTTCGTCAACCTCAGCTACGACACCGTCCTGCGGATGGGCGCGGGCGGCACGGTCGACGCCGGACTCGCCACCACGTGGGGATACGTCGGAGCAGGCAACCGGACCTTCGACTTCACCCTCCGTGAGGGCGTCACGTTCGCCGACGGCACTCCCGTCACCGCCGACGCCGTCGCGGCCTCGCTCAACTACTCGCGCAAGAACGGCCTCAACGTCGCCTGGGTCTCCGCGATCGACTCCGTCACCGCCACCGGCCCCCTCACCGTACGGATCCACTGCTCGTCCGCCCACCCCAACCTGCCGCAGATGCTCAGCCAGGTCCTGATGATCGGCTCGGTGATCAGCCCCAAGGGACTGGCGGACCCGTCGAAACTGGGCACGCAGTCCTTCGGCGCGGGCCCCTACCTCCTGGACACCGCGCACACCGCCTCCGGCGACCACTACACGTACACCCCGAACCCCCACTACTGGGACAAGTCCAAGATCCACTGGAAGAAGGTGGTCATCAAGGTCATCCCCAACCCGAACTCGGCGCTGCAGGCCGTCAAGACCGGCCAGGCCGACATCATCACCCTCAACCCGGGCCAGGTGGACACCGCCAGGTCCGGCGGCCTGACCATCACCAAGTCGCCCGCCGTGTTCATGGGCGTCAACCTCGCCGACCGCGACGGCACCCTCGCCGCGCCGCTGAAGGACCTGCGGGTCCGGCAGGCCCTGAACTACGCCGTCAACCGCCCGGCCATCACCAAGGCCATCGTCCAGCAGTACGGCGCGCCCACCGACGAGATCACCCTGCCGGGCCTGGACAGCTACGCGGCCGACTACGACAACCACTACCCCTACGACCCCGCCAAGGCCAGGAAGCTGCTCGCCGAGGCCGGATACCCCAACGGCTTCTCGCTGAAGATGGAGACCCAGGGACTGATGGGGATCGACCTCGTCACCCAGGCCGTCGTCGAGCAGTGGAAGCAGATCGGCGTCAAGGCCGAGATCACCACCGACACCAGCATCGGCCAGTGGCTGGGCAACGCCACCTCCCGGAAGTACTCCGCCCTCGGCTTCGGCTACGGCGGCGCCACCGGCTACGTGGTCTCCCTCGACTGGATGCTGCCGCACCCCACCGCGTTCAACCCCTTCGCCACCCAGGACCCGGAACTGACCCGCCGCCTGGCCGCCGCCGCGGCGGCGCCCGCCGACCGGGGCCCGGCCCTCTACCAGGACATCATGCGGTACGCCGTCGACCAGGCATGGTTCGTCTCGGTCCTGCGCATGGACGGGATCTACGCCTACAACGCCCGCAAGGTGACCGGCTTCGCCGCCTCTCCCGGCTCCCTGCCCGACCTCGCGTGGTCCACCGCGCCCAGGACCTGACCTCCCCGTGAAGGGGCCGGCCGGAACCACCGGCCGGGCCCCCACCGGACACCTCTCGCGCCGGAAGGAACCCGCGACGTGATCGTCCACACCGCGCACGGCCCGATCGAGGGCACCGCCACCGCCGGTGGCGCCGTCTTCAAGGGCATCCCCTACGCCGCCCCGCCCACCGGCCCGCTGCGCTTCCGGCCGCCGCGGCCGGTCACACCGTGGCGGGAGACCCGGCCCGCCACCGCCTACGGCCCGGCCGCCCCGCAGCCGCGCGACGAGCTGCTGGAGAAGATGTTCGGCCGGCCGCCGTTCCCGACCGACGAGGCCGCCTGTCTGACCGTCAACGTGTGGACGCCGTCCACCGGCGGCGGTCCGCGGCCGGTCATGGTCTGGCTCCACGGTGGCGCCTTCCGCACCGGGTCGGGCAGCGACCCGGTCTTCGACGCGGGCCATCTGACCGAGCGTCACGATGTCGTTGTCGTCACCGTCAACTACCGGCTCGGCGCGCTGGGCTTCCTCCACCTGGGCGACCTGCTCGGCGAGGAGTACGCGCACAGCGGCAACACCGGCCTGCTCGACCAGGTCGCCGCCCTCGCCTGGGTCCGTGACAACATCGCCGCGTTCGGCGGCGACCCGGCGAACGTCACCCTGTTCGGGCAGTCCGCGGGTGCCATGAGCGCCTTGTGCCTGATGGCCGTGCCCGCCGCCAGGGGGCTCTTCCACAAGGCGATCATCCAGAGCGGCAACGCCGAGTTCGTCCACCCGCCGGAGCGCGCCACCGCACTCAGCCGCGAACTCCTCTCCCTGCTCGGCCTAGACGAGGCCACCGCCCACCGCCTGCACGAGGTCGAACCGCGGGCCCTCGTCACCGCCCAGCAGTCGCTGGAGCAGGCCATGGCGGCCCGCGGCGAGGGCCCCGGCCTGCCCTTCCTCCCGGTCGTCGACGCGATCACGCTGCCGACGACCCCCTTGGAGGCGATCAGGTCGGGGCGCGCCGCGCGCGTCCCGCTGATCGTCGGCGCAACTCTCGAGGAAGCACGGCTGTCCCTGCTCCTCGCCCCGCCCGACCCCGTCGACGAGGCGGCGCTGCCGGGGCTCTTCGGAGCCGCCTACCGCGATCCGGGAACGGCCCTGGCGGCGTACCGGGCGGTCGAACCCGACCCGACGCCCACCGGCCTCGCGACGGCGCTCGCCACCGAGCGGATGTTCCGCGCACCCACCGCCCGTATCGCCGACGCCCACGCCGTATGGACCCCCGACGTGTGGCACTACCTGTTCACCTGGCGCTCGACCGCGCTCGGCGGACACCTGGGCGCCTGCCACTCCCTCGAACTGCCCTTCGTCTTCGGCAACCTCGGCCAGAGCTCCGTGCCGCGGTTCACCGGGGCCGCACCGCCCCGGCCCCTGGCGGACGCCATGGGCGCCGCCTGGACGGCCTTCGCCCGCCATGGCACCCCCGGTGCCCGCTGGCCCGCCTTCGAACCCCGGGACCGTCCCACCATGATCTTCGACCGGCGCACCCGCGTGAGCGGCGACCCGCTCCGCACCGTCCACGGCCTGGAAGCGGCCACCGGCGACCGCGTGCCCGCCCCCTGACCCACCACCCGGCGCGAGAAGCACCCCCCACATCCCTTGGAGTCACTCATGCGACCTCACGCGCTCGTCCGACCGCACCGCGGTATCGTCCTGCTCCTCGCACTCGCCCTCGCCGTCCTGTTACCGCAAGCCCTCCCGGCCCGCGGAGCGACCACGGACTCCGCCCCGCAACCACTGGCGGTCACCACCTCCGGGGTGGTGGCGGGGCAGACCACCGACGGCGCACAGGAGTTCCTCGGCATCCCGTACGCCGCCCCGCCCACCGGAGACCGCCGCTTCCGTGCACCCCGACCCGCGGCCCGCTGGGACGGGGTGCGGCAGGCCACCCACCAGGCGCCGGCCTGCCTGCAGTTCTCGCCGTACGGTCTCAGGGACCCGCGGAACGTCAGCGAGGACTGCCTCTACCTCGACGTCTACCGCCCGGCCGCCGCGCTCCCCGGGGCCAGGCTGCCGGTGATCTTCTGGATGCACGGGGGCGGCTTCACCCAGGGCACCGGCACCCAGTTCGGCGGCCGGACCATGGCCGATCTCACCGGCACCATCGTCGTCAGCGTCAACTACCGGCTGGGCCAGCTCGGTTACCTCGCCCTGCGGCAGTTCGGCCAGGAAGGCACCAGCGGATCGGGCACCTGGGGCCTGCAGGACCAGATCGCCGCCCTCACCTGGACCCGCCGCAACGCGGCGGCGTTCGGCGGCGACCCGGGCAACATCACCATCGCGGGCCAGTCCGCCGGCGCCGCGTCGGTCTGCGCGCTCCTCACGTCCCCCAGCACCACCGGGCTGTTCAGCCGCGCCATTCTGCAGAGCGGCCCCTGCACCCTCCTCACCGCCCCCGACCAGCAGAGCGCCCAGGCCGACGGCCAGGCGTACGCCGCGGACGCCGGCTGCCCCCAGGGCCCCGGCACCCTCGACTGCCTCAGGAACGCACCGGCATCCGCCCTGCTCGCCGCCGCCCAGGCGCACCCCGTCACCGGACCGGCCACCGGCACACCCGTCCTGCCCCGCCAGCCCTCCGAGGCCATCGCGGCCGGAGACTGGCACAAGGTACCGATCCTGATCGGCTCCAACGCCGCCGAGGCCCGCTTCTTCGTCGCCCTCACCCAGCCCTACCTCACCCCCGACCAGTACACCGCCCAGATCACCGCCACCTACGGCTCCGCGGCGCCCGACGTGCTGGCCCACTACCCGCTGACGCACTACGCCTCGCCCTACCTCGCCTGGTCCGCGCTGCTCACCGACTCCACCTTCGCCTGCCAGACCTACCGGGCAGCCAACGTCCTGCGCGGCCAAGTGCCGACCTACGTCTACGAGTTCGACGACCCGAACTCGCCGACCCTCGCGGGCGCCCAGGTCCCCGGGCTGGACGAGTCCAACGCGCACAGCGCCGAACTCGCCTACCTCTTCGACTTCACCATGGCCGACCGCCCGCTGACCCCCGCACAGCTGGTGCTGGCCGACCAGATGAAGCGCTCCTGGGCGGCCTTCGCCCTCACCGGCGACCCGGCCGCCGTCGGCCGGACGGCCTGGCCGCCGCTGACCGGTGACACCTACCTCGTCCAGAGCCTCCGCCCGGACGGGGCCACCCGCACCATCACCACGTTCGCCGCCGACCACCAGTGCGCGTTCTGGGCGTCCGCCGCCGCACGGTCCGGGAGCGGCGCGCGGTCGCGCCTCCCCCAGCCGGCCACCGATGTGTCGTACCCGTGACAAGAGACAGCTCGCAGGAGGAACCAGGATGAATCCGGTCGTCGTGACCACCGCCGGGCCGGTCGAGGGAACAGCCTCGGACGGGTTGCGGATCTTCAAGGGGATCCCGTACGCGGCACCACCCGAGGGCCCGCTGCGCTTCGCCGCAGCGGCTGCGCCCGAGCCGTGGGAAGAGGTGCGCCCCGCCCGCGAGTTCGGCGCCGCACCACCCCAGATGCCACTGCTCCCGGGGATGCCGGTCGCCTGGCGTCCCGAGGACGGATGCGACTGCCTCACCGTCAACGTGTGGACCCCCGCCGGAGAGGGGGACCGCCTGCCGGTGATGGTGTGGATCTACGGCGGCGGATGGAAGTCCGGCCACAGCGCCGACCCGGCCTACGACGGGGCCGTCCTGGCCCGCGGCGGTGTCGTCATGGTGACCTTCAACTACCGTGTCGGCTTCGAGGGTTTCGGGTACGTGCCCGACGCCCCCGCCAACCGCGGCTTCCTCGACCAGGCGGCCGCGCTGCGCTGGGTGGCGGAGAACATCGCGCGGTTCGGCGGTGACGCGGACAACGTGACCGTCTTCGGGGAGTCCGGCGGCGGCGCCTCCGTGGCGGCGCTGCTGTCGGCGCCGGCCGCCAAGGGCCTGTTCCACCGGGCCATCGTCCAGAGCATGGCCGGGCGCTTCCTGCCCGAGGAGGAGGCCGCGCGCATCTCCGCCCTCATCGCGAAAGCCGCCGGGGTGAAGCCCGCCGACGTGGGCACCGTGCCGCCCGAGCGGCTGCTCGCGGTCCAGGACGCGCCACTGGAGGCGATGGAGGCCGACCCCGCGGCCTGGACCACGCCGGAGGCGATCACGGCGTTCTCGCCGGTCATCGACGGTGTCACGGTGGTGGACCAGCCATGGCTGGCCGTCCGCGCGGGCGCCGCGCGCGAGGTCGACCTGATCTGCGGCTACACCCGCGACGAGTTCACCCTGTTCGCGATGGAGCGCGGCCTGGTCGCAATGGGTGTCGGGGACCTGGCCAGGACCCTGCCGATGGCCCTGCGCATGGCCGCCCAGCAGCTGCGCGGCAAGGAACGGCCCGCCCCGGCACCCCACCCCCGGCGCAAACGACGCAGCGGCCGCGCCGCCCGCGCCGCGCTGGACCTCGCCGCCGTCGCCGGCCACCTGCGGCTGGGCGCCGCGGCCGCCGACAGCTACCGCACCGCCTACCCGGACCTGACCGACCCCCAGCTGTACACCGTCATGTACTCCGACGCGCTCTTCCGTATGCCCACCACCTGGCTGGCGCTCGCCCACTCCGCGGCGGGCGGCCGCACCCACCTCTACGAGTTCGCCTGGCACAGCCCGGTCTGGGGCGACGTGCTGGGCGCGGTCCACACCATCGACCTCCCGGTGACCTTCGGCACCCCGCACAGCCCGATGGGCTCCTTCCTCCTCGGCCGCTCCGCCCCCGCCGAGTTCTTCCGCCTGTCCGCCCAACTCCGCACGTCCTGGACCTCCTTCGCCACCTCGGGAGACCCCGGCTGGCCCCGCTTCACCCCCACCACCCCGGTCGCCCGGGTCTGGGACGTCCCCCCGTCGGAGACAACCGACCCCCTGTCCGCCTCCCGCCAGATCTGGCAGCTCCGCTCAGGGCTCTGAAGCCCCTCCGGCCGGGCCGCTTCCCCGAACGAGGCGGCCCCGCCCGGGCGCGGCGCTCAACGCCCCGGACGCCACCAGCGGTTGAGCGTCCGGGGACGGTCTCGGCGCGGACCCGCCCTAGGAGCGACCGGCACCGCCGAGGGCCCAGGCGAGTTCCCGGCGGCCGGAGACGCCGAGCCTGCGGTACACGCTCTGCAGGTGGTTGTCGACCGTGCGGACCGACAGCCGCAGGGAGGCCGCGATGTCCTTGCTGGTGGAGCCGCCGGCGGCCAGCAGGGCGATCTCCCGCTCCCGGGCGGTGAGAGCGGCTGCGGTCGGGGCGGGCGCCAGCAGGGGCGTGCGGACGGCTCCGCAGCGGGCGGCGCAGGCCGCGGACCGTCTGGCAGCGGCGGCGGCCCGGTGGGTGTGCCCGGCGCGCGTCCAGGCCGCGGAGGTCGCCGAAGCCGCCTCCGCGGCCAGCAGGTCCGCGCCGATGGCTTCCAGCTCGCCGGAGACGTCCGCCAGCGCCTCGGGGTCGCCGGCGGCAAGAGCCGCGGCGAGGGCGGCCCGGGCCGCCGCGAGGACCCCGTCACACCGCTGGGCGATCGAGGCCAGCCTGTCGGCGGCCGGTTCCGGGCCGCCCAGCCTGGCGAGGTCGGTGAGCAGCAGCCCCTCGGAAGCCAGGTCGCCGCCGACCCGCGCGGAGGCGGCCGCCTCGGTCAGCGTCCGCCGTGCCTCCGCCAGTTGGCCCCGGGCCGCGTACAGCCACGCCTCGCCCAACCGGTCCTCCCCGGCGCGGAAGTCGGAGGGCGGATGCTCCGCCGCCTCACGTTCGATGCTCTCCGCCGCCGCGATGTCACCGGTCAGCGCGGCGCAGGCGGCCAGCCCGGCCAGCCCGAGCCGCATACCGCGATGGATGCGAAAAGTGCGGCAGGTCGCCACCGTCTCGGCGAACCAGCGGTGGGCGGGCTCCACATGGCCGGCCAGCCACTCGGTGCGAGCCTGGTGGAAGGCGAGCCAGATCCAGGTGACCGGGTTCTGCTCGTGCCCGTGCGTCTCCCACGCGCCGTGCCCGACGGTCCGTGCCTCCGCCAGTCGGCCTGCCTCGGCCAGGGCCAGCGTCTGGGAGATCAGATGGCCGATCGGGGCGAACAGCAGGGACTGCTCGTCCAGTCGGCGGTGCAGATCGTAGGCGCGCCCGGCGAACGCCACCGCCTCCTCGGCCCGGCCCGTGACGGCGAGGGCCACGGGCTTCATCATCGCGGCCATCAGCCAGACGCTGGAGTTCGGGGACAGCCGCGGGTCGGGGTCCAGCTCGTCCAGTAACTCCAGGCTCCGCGCGGGTCCACCCGACGCGGCGCGCAGGGCGCCCTCGTTGACCCGCAGCATGCGCTGCTCGTCCGCCCCGGACAGGCTCTCGCGGGCGGCGGTGTTGACCGCGAGGGTGGCGGCGACGTCGTTCGCCGCCCAGAACAGGTTCAGGGTGCGGGCGAAGGCCACGTCCAGCCGCTCGGCGTCGGTCGCGGCAAGCCCGGCGGCCCCGACGAGGGTCTCCTCCGCCCGCGTGGCGTCCCCGAGCTCGAAGAGGGCCTCGCCGAGCAGCAGTTGGCTGCGCGCGGTGTGGTCCCGCGCGCTCAGCGAGCGCAGGAGGAAGACGACCTGACGGTAGTCCCGCACATGGCGGGCGAGGGTGGCCGCGCGCAGCAGGAGAGCGGGATCGGCCGTGCCGTGCGCCGCGAGGCGCCAGGTGGCCAGGTTCAGGACGTCCTCGCGTCGGCGGGCGCCGTACGCCTCGACGCGCTCGATCTGCCCCAGCAGCAGAGTCCGGCGGCGCAGCGTCGGCAGTTCCGCCCGTACCGCCTCGCCGTAGAGCGGGTGCAGGAACTGGACGGTGGCGCGCCTACGGTCGGTGGTGACCTCGATGAGCCCGCTGTCCTCCAGCCCGGCCAGAACGTCGCGGGAGACCACCGCCCGGGCGTCGGCCAGCGACAGCGTGCCGCACAGGGCCAGCAGTTCCAGCACGGGCCGGCCGACCCGGTCCGCGGCCGACAGCCGGGCGGCCATCAGCTCGGCCAGTTTCGGTGTGCCCCGTGACCTGCTCCGGTTCAGCTCCCAGATCTGCCCGTCGCCGTACAGGGTGCCGGCGGCCAGCGCGCCGGTGACCAGCTCGCGCAGGTACAGCACGTTGCCGCCCGAGGCGGTGTGCAGGTCACGGACCGCGCGCCGTCCCACCCGGCCGCCCAGCGCCGCCTCCAGGACCTCGGCGACCTGCTCCCGGTCGAGTTCGGCCAGCTCCGTACGGCTGACCCCTTCGGCGGCGCACAGGGCGAGCACCGCCTCGCTGACCGGTTCACCGGCCCGGACGGTGGCGATCAGCCGCACCGCCCGGGTCTGCGACAACTGCCGCAGCAGGACCGCCGAGGTGGCGTCCAGCAGGTGCAGGTCGTCGATGAGGAACGCCCAGCGGCGGTCGCCGTGCGGCCCTGCGAGCGCGGCGGCCACGCGCGGGAAACCCGCGGCCGGATCCGACAGATCGACCGTCGCCGGGATGAGGTGGGCGATCGCCCCCAGAGGCACCGTGCCGGCGCCGGCCGTGGCCCGCGCACGAGCCGTGCGGTAACCGTCCCGCGCGGCACGGGCCAGACACTCCTCGGCCAGTCGCGTCTTTCCCACCCCGGCAGGTCCCCACAGCACGCAGCCCCGGAAGCGTCCGGTGGCCCACTGCTCGCCGAACGCCGCGAGTTCGGCGTCCCGCGCGACCAGGGGCCAGCGGGAAGCCGGATTGTGTGTACCCATGACCCCTCTGTGGCGCATACAGGGCCATAGCCCACACTACGGTGATTCTTCATGCCACGACCGGTAGGCGTCCAGCGCTTCGCACCGGACGCCCACCGTCTCCGCTCCCCGGCCCGTACCGGGAGCACAGAACTTTGTGCGGGCCGCGGCCATTACGCATGAGTAGGGTGAAGTGCGCGTACCGCCCCGGCAGTTCCCAGGAGGCGGCCGCACGCGACGCGAGGGGGGCGTTGTGCGAGTTTCGGACGGGGGAACGACATGGCCTCTGGTGGCCCGGGACAGCGAGCTGGCGACGTTCGATCAGGCGTGGGCTGACCGGCGGCTTCGCGGGGCGGTGCTGTTCGGGCCGGCAGGGGTGGGTAAGTCCCGGCTCGCGGAGGAGTTCCAGTCGCGGACGGTGGGTGGTCGCTGGACGGGGACCCACATAGCCGCCGGGAGCAGTCCCCACGTGCCTCTGGGCGCGGTGGCGCATCTGCTGCCGGACGGGGCGGACCTCACCGATCCGGTACGGGGCTTCGCCGCCGTCGCCCGCGACCTGGCGGGGCCGCGGGGGAACCGCCGGTGGGTGGTGCTCGTCGACGACCTCCACCTGCTGGACACCGCCTCGACGGTGCTCCTGCACTACCTGCTGGACGCCGGGGTGATCCGGTTGATCGGTACGGTGCGCACCGGCGCGCCCTTCGGCGACGCGGTCGACGCCCTGGCCCAGGGCGACGCGATGCTCCGGATCGACCTGGCTCCCTTCGACGCCGAGCAGACCGACAGGGTGCTGCGCGGGGTCCTCGGAGGTCCGGTCGACCGGCAGGCGCTGCGGGCGTTCTTCGAGTCGTCCCTGGGCAACGCCCTCTACCTGCGGGAACTGGTCCACGCCGCGCTGGAGGCCGGGACGCTCACCCACGACGGGGAGATCTGGACGCTGGCACAGGACGCGACTCCGGTCCCCTCCGTGCTGGCGGAGCTGATCTCCGCCCGGCTGGCCACGGTGACCGGCCCGGGCCGGGCGGTGCTGGAACTGCTCGCCCTGTGCCAGCCGGTCGCGCTCGCCGACGCCCAGGCGGTGGCGGGGCTGGAGGCGCTGGTCGAGCTGGAGGAGTCCGGCCTCACCCGCGTCCACCAGGACGGCCGGCGCACCACGGTCTCCCTCGCCCACCCGCTGTACGGGGAGGTGCTGCGGGACGGAGTGCCGCGGTCGCGGCGGCGCCGACTGCTGATCCAGCACATCGAGCAGGTCAAGGCCCACGGGGGCCGCCGGCGCAGCGACGCCGTACGGCTGGCCGCCCGGCAGCTGGCCGCCACCGGCACCGCCGACCCCGCGCTGCTGCTACGGGCGGCGATGATCGCGCGGCAGGCCCACGACCACCGGCAGGTCGACGAGTTGCTGAGCGCGCTTCCCGACGGCCACCGCACCGCGAGCACCTGCCTGATGAACGGCGAGGCGCTGATGTACCTTGCCCGCTGGCAGCGGGCCGACGTGCTGATGGCGGAGGCGGAGAGCCGGGCGGTGGGCGAGCGGGAACGGGTCACCTCGGTGATCGTGCGCACTGCCAACCTCTACTGGGCCGCGGCCCGGACCCAGCAGGCGATCGACGTCAACGAAGCGGCGCTCGCGCTGGTTTCCGACCCGGCGAGTCGGCGGCTGCTCCGGCTCAACAAGGGCGCGATGCTCGCCACCGCCGGCCGGCCGGCCGAGGGCGCGAAGCTGCTCGCGGACGTCGAGGCCGACTTCCGGCTCCCGAAGGACGCCA
The DNA here is from genome assembly GCF_040680795.1 of Streptomyces sp. NPDC051976. Lineage (NCBI taxonomy): Bacteria > Bacillati > Actinomycetota > Actinomycetes > Kitasatosporales > Streptomycetaceae > Streptomyces > Streptomyces sp. NPDC051976. Next base: position 114,970 of record NZ_JBFAXL010000006.1, on the reverse strand, counting down.
CCGCGTCGCCGGAGAGCGGCGTGTGGGAGGCCGCCGCGCTCAGCAGGACCGCGGCCCTGTGCTGCGGCGGCCGGGTCGAGGAGGCCGTCGAGTGGGGCTGGCGGGTCTACGCGGCCCACCAACTGCTCGCCCAGCAGGGTCAGGCGACCCGCACCCCGTACTCCCAGCTCAATATGCTGGTCTTCGCGCTGGGGGACGCGGGGCAGCTGAACCTCGCGCGGGAGACCTCGGAGGTGGCGCTGGCCGGCCTGGTCGACGCCGACGTCGCCCTGCCGCGCATCTGGATGACGGCGTTCCGGGGCCGGGTGGAGTGGCTGGCCGGGGACGTCGCGGCGGCCCGCCGGTGGTACGCCGAGGCGGTCGCCCAGGCCCGTACCCACGGCTTCCTGCCGCCGCTGCGCCAGGCGTGGGCCGGACTCGGCGCCTCCGCGGCGCTCCTCGGTGATGTGCGGGCGGCCGAGGCGGCGGTGGCGGAGATGCGGAACAGTCCCGAGGTCGGCTTCGCGGCCGGGGAGGAGGGACTGGCCCAGGCGTGGCTGCTGGTCGCCCAGGGACGCCTGGCGGAGGCCCGCACCGTGCTGACCGAGTCCGCCCGGGACGCCCGGCGCACCGGTCACCGCACCTCGGAGCTGCAGCTGCTGACGGACGTCGCCCGGCTGGGCGGCGCGGCGGAGGTGGTCGACCGGCTCACCGCCCTGGGCCGGCTCTACGACGGTCCCTTCGCCGCCGCACGGATACGGTTGGCGACCGGCCTCGCCGAGGACGACGCGGCCGTGCTCCAGGCGGTCGCGGGTGAACTGGAGGACCTGGGCGCGCACTTGCTCGCCGCCGAAGCCGCATCGGCGGCGGCGGCCGTGTGGCGGAGCACCGGCCACCCCCGCCGGGCCACCGCCGCCGCCCACCACGCGCGGGCGTACACCGAGCGCTGCCCGGGAGTGCGCACCCCGCTGCTCGTCACCACGCACACCGCACCGGCCGCCAGATCGCTGAGCGAGCGGGAGCACGAGGTCGCCGTGCGTGCCGCCGCCGGCACCTCCAGCAGGGACATCGCCGTGGACCTCCACCTCTCGGTGCGGACCGTCGACAACCACCTGCAGCACATCTACGCCAAGCTCGGCATCACCAACCGCGGACAACTGCCCCGCTTCCTCGGCGCGCCGGCCCCGGACGACCAGCCGTCGCCCAACTGACCGCCGCGGGAAGACCCGATGGAGCACGACGGGCGGCTCCGCTGAGCGGAACACCGCGCGACAGCGCCTTCCCGGCGTTCCATAGTTCGTTGCCGTAGAGCTCGCAGGGGCGCCCCCGCGAGCTCGGCCTTGTCAGCGCAACTCGTCGAAGGAGTACGTCGAGATCATGAGTGTCACCTTACGCACCACGCTCGCAAGCGCCGTCGGCACCACCCTGGCCGCCGGTCTCCTCCTGACCGCCACCGCGACGGGAGCCGTGGCGCAGCCGGCGGCGGCGTCCACCTCCACCGCATCGGCCTCCACCGCGTCCGTCCGGCCCTTCACCGGTCTCTTCCACCCGATCAAGAACGTCGGGGACAACAAGTGCCTGGAGCCGCAGGGCGGCTCCACCGCGCTGTTCGCGCCCATCGTGCAGGTCACCTGCAACACCGCCGACGTCGCCCAGGGTTGGCAGTACATCCGCACCGCGACCAACCACTACCGGCTGGAGAACCAGCTGAGCGGATACTGCATCTGGGCCTGGGACGGCGCCTTCAACGGCGGTCGCGTTCTGCAGGACGTGTGCAACTTCAGCAACAGCGACTTCAACGCCAACACCTCGCTGCCCAACGTCGTGCCCCTGGAGACCAGGGTCGGGAACAAGGACACCGGCTACTGCCTCGACGTGCCGGGCGCGGCGCCGACCGAGGGGCTCGCGCTCCAGATCTACGGCTGCAACGGCACGCTCGCCCAGCGCTGGGTGGTCGGCTTCTGAGCCGGGGGCGGGGAGCGCCGCGGGCTCCCCGCCCCACCCCCCGGGGAGACGTGTGAGTAGCCGCTACTCAGGTGCCACCCGCCCGCTCCCGGCCACAGTTCTCCTGTAGCGACAACGGGGGGATTCGATGGAGCAGATGACGACAGACGTGGACAGACGCCGGTCCGGAGTTCCCGGCGCGGGATCCGGGCCGGACGGGCGTCCTGCCGGGCGGGGCGTGCTGGAGGGGGCCTTCCGGCTGATGGCGGCGCTCGACGAAGCCGGACAGGCCGGGGTGACCAGCCTCGCGGCGCGCGCCGGACTGCCCAAGACCACGGCTCACCGGCTGCTGCGGCAACTGGCCGAGCTGGGCGCGGTGGAGCGCCGCGCCGACGCCTACCGGGTGGGTCCGAGGATGTTCCGGCTCGGGCGGGGCTGGGAGCCTTCTCCCGGTCTGCGGACGGCGGCCAGGGAGCCGGTACGGCGGCTGGTCGCGGCGACCGGCGCGACGGTGGGGGTGAGCACCCTGCGCGAAGGCCGGACGCTCATCCTGGACTGGTCGCCCGGCCGGGACGCCGCGCTGGCCCCACTGCTGACCGTGGCGACCTGGCCGTGGTTCACCGCGCCGGGTAAGGCGCAGGCGGCAGGCCGCGCCGGCCTGGTCCCGGAGCCGCTGCCCGGCTTCTGGGCCAGGGAGGCCGCCGCCATCCGGCGGCGAGGTGCCGCCTTCGACCGCGGGACCGTCGTGGACGGCGTCAACTGGACGGCGGTGGCCCTGCTGGACGGGAGCGGCACGGCCGTCGGCGCGCTGTGCGTACTGACCACCGTCCCGCACCGCCTGGAGTCGCTCGCCGACATGGCCGGGCGCGCGGGGGAGGCCGTCACGCTCCGGCTCAGGCAGCACGGGCGGGCGCACGGCGGCTGGGGCAGGTATGGAGTCGTGATCAATGACTCGCCGTCCTGAAGGGCCGGGTCCGGTCGGTCTTCCCATGTGACTGCGCGTGCGACGGGGTGATGAGTTAGGGGGAGTTCATCGGGCCGTGCCTGCCGATTGGCGGGTACGGCCCGTACCCCGTGCGGCTGCGCAGTGGTGCGACGGCGTGATCTGCCGGTTCGCACGGCCCGCCACCTTGACTAGCCACTCTGTGAGCGCTAACAATACCAGCATTACGGATCGGAGAGTCATGTCACAGACCGCCGAGGGTGCCGGGCCTCCGCACCGTGCTCCCACCATGGCAGACGTCGCCCAGGTCGCGGGTGTGTCCCACCAGACCGTCTCGAGGGTGCTGAGCAACCACCCGAACGTCCGGGAGTCGACCCGGAGCGAGGTGCAGCGGGCGATCGAGCAGCTGGGATACCGCCGGAACTCCTCCGCCCGGGCACTGGTCACCCGGCGCACGCTCACGCTCGGGGTGGTGGCGTGCAACCCGACACTCTTCGGCCCCGCGAGCACACTGTTCGGTCTGGAGGAAGCGGCCCGGGACGAGGGCTACATGGTCTCCGCGGTGACGCTGCGTCAGTTCACCTCCAGGGCGCTGGAGGAGGCGATCGAGCACCTCAGCGACTGGGGTGTGGAGGGCATCGTGGTGATAGTCCCGCACCGCGCGGCTGTCGCGGCGCTGTCGGAACTACGGCTGCCGTTTCCCGTGGTGACCGTGGAGGGAGGCCACTCGCTGCCCATACACGGGGTCTCGGTGGACCAGGAACTCGGTGCTCGCATGGTGACCGGTCACCTGTTGGCAGGCGGCCACCGAACCGTGTGGCACGTGGCGGGTCCGCCCGACTGGCTGGAGGCCGGAGCCCGGGTCGACGGCTGGCGGGCGACCCTCGAGGAAGCCGGGGCCGAGGTGCCCGAGCCGCTCATCGGCGACTGGACGCCGCTGTCGGGGTATCGGGCCGGCCAGGAGTTGGCGGGGCGGGTGGCGGCCGGTGCGGCGCGGCGGCAGTCGCACGGTGTCACCGCGGTGTTCGTCGCCAACGACCAGATGGCGCTCGGCGTCATGCGGGCCTTCCGCGAGGCGGGGCTGTCCGTGCCCGGCCAGGTCGCCATCGCCGGTTTCGACGACATCCCCGAAGCCGAGTTCTTCGCTCCGCCGCTGACCACCGTCCGCCAGGACTTCGCGGCCGTCGGCCAGGCCAGTATCCGGCTGCTGATCAGCCAGTTGGAGTCCGGGGTCACGCGCGAGGCCGAACGCGTCGTGATCGAGCCGCGGTTGATCGTCCGCGGCAGCAGTACGCCGTCCTGACGCGACGCCTCTTCGTTCCGGTGCGCCGGGACTCTTCCCCCTTTACGGAGACCACCATGACCACCGCACTGCCTGATGTCACCATCGGCGTCGACTTCGGGACGCTGTCGGGACGCGCCCTCGTGGTCGCCGTCGACGACGGCAGGGAACTGGGCAGCGCCGTGCACGAGTACACCCACGCCGTGGTGGAACGCGCCCTGCCCGGAGGGCGGGTGCTGCCCGCGGACTGGGCGCTGCAGATCCCGCAGGACTGGCGTGACGTGCTGCGCTTCGCGATCCCGCGGGCCCTGGAAGCGGCCGGGGTGCGACCTCAGCAGGTCGTGGGAATCGCCACCGACTTCACCGCCTGCACCGTACTTCCCACGACCGCCGACGGCACTCCGCTGTGCGAGCTGCCGGCCTTCACCGACCGGCCGCACGCGTACCCGAAGCTGTGGCGCCACCACGCCGCGCAGCCCGAGGCCGACCTGATCGTGAGCCGGGCCCAGGAATCGGATCAGGGCTGGCTGGCCCGCTACGGCGGGCGGATCTCCAGCGAGTGGCAGTACGCGAAGGCCCTGCAGACGCTGCGCGAGGACCCGGCGGCGTACGAGGCCGCGGACCGGTGGATCGAAGCCGCGGACTGGATCGTCTGGGAGCTCACGGGGGAGGAGAACCGCAATCTCTGCACTGCCGGGTACAAGGGCATCCATCAGGACGGCGCCTACCCGCACCGCGAGTTCCTGGCCTCGCTCGATCCCGGCTTCGCCGACTTCACCGCGAAGCTCGACCACCCGCTGTCCCCGCTGGGAGCGCCCGCGGGCAAGCTCACTGCCGTGGCCGCGGCACTGACCGGCCTGCCGGAGGGGACCGTCGTCGCGGTGGGCAACGTCGACGCCCATGTCACCAGTGCCGCCGCCCAGGCCCTCGACCCGGGTCACATGCTGGCCATCATGGGCACCTCGACCTGCCACATCATGAACTCCGACGTGCTGGCCGAGGTACCGGGCATGTGCGGGGTGGTGCGGGACGGCGTCGTGCCGGGGCTGTGGGGGTACGAGGCAGGCCAGAGCGGTGTCGGTGACATCCTCGCCTGGGCGGTGCGGACCGCCGCGCCGCACGACTACGCCGTCGAGGCGCGTCGGCGTGGCATCTCCCTGCACGAGCTGCTCACCGAGAAGGCGGCCGCACAACCGGTCGGCGGCCACGGCCTGCTCGCGCTGGACTGGCACAGCGGCAACCGTTCGGTGCTGGTCGACCACCACCTGTCGGGGCTGATCGTCGGCCTCACCCTGGACACCCGCCCCGAGGACGTCTACCGCGCCCTGGTCGAGGCGACCGCGTACGGCACCCGCACGATCATCGAGGCATTCGAGCGGTCCGGCGTGCCGGTGGCGGAATTCACCGCCGCGGGCGGTCTGCTGCGGAACCCGTTCCTGATGCAGACCTACAGCGACGTGCTGAACCGGCCGGTCAACCTGCTGGTCTCCGAGCAGGGGCCGGCGTTGGGGGCGGCCATCCATGCCGCGGTCGCCGCCGGCGCGTACCCCGACATCCGCGCCGCCTCCGCGGCGATGGGCCGCCTCCAGCGCCGGGCCTACACACCGGACCCGGCACGCGCGGCCGCGTACGAACGCCTCTACGCCGAGTACCGGACGCTGCACGACCACTTCGGCCGCGGTGGCAACGACGTCATGCACCGGCTGCGCGCCCTTCGCGACCAGGCGTGAGGGGGCCGATTGTGAGCGCTCACCCTCATATGTTAGCGCTCACCTTGTTCTCGTCGACATACGTCCGCACCTCCCCGTGCTTCCCCGACATCGAGGTCCGCCTATGCCCAGCCATCCTCTTCCCCCTCCTCTTCCCCCGGCCGTCGCGGGCCTCCGGCAGCAGGTGAGCGACCTGCACCAGGAGTTGGTCCGCTACCACCTCGTGGTCTGGACGGCCGGGAACGTCTCCGCCCGCGTCCCGGGCGCCGATCTCTTCGTGATCAAACCCAGCGGTGTCGACTACGACCGGCTGACGCCGGAGAGCATGATCGTCTGTGATCTCGACGGCCGGGTGGTGGACGGCGGTCTGTCACCCTCGTCCGACACCGCGGCTCATGCCTACGTCTACCGGCACATGCCCGACGTCGGCGGGGTGGCGCACACGCACTCGACGTACGCGTGTGCGTGGGCCGCGCGCGGCGAGCCCGTGCCGTGCGTGCTGACCGCGATGGCCGACGAGTTCGGCGCCGAGATCCCCGTCGGGCCGTTCGCGCTGATCGGCGACGACTCCATCGGCAAGGGGATCGTGGAGACCCTCGCCGACCACCGCTCGCCCGCGGTACTCATGCGCAGCCACGGTGTGTTCGCCGTCGGCAAGGACGCGCGGGCGGCGGTCAAGGCGGCGGTGATGTGCGAGGACGTGGCCCGTACCGTGCACATCTCCCGGCAGCTCGGCGAACCCCTGCCCCTGGACCGCTCCGCCGTCGACCGCCTCTACGACCGCTACCAGAACGTCTACGGGCAGCCAGCGCCGTCCGCCGAACAAGGAGCCTGAGAGCATGACATCGCCCGACGCGCGTGAGGTGTGGTTCCTCACCGGCAGCCAGGGTCTGTACGGGGAGGACACCCTCCGCCAGGTCGCCGAGCAGTCCCAGCGCATATGTGACCAGCTCGCCCGGAACGCCGACAGGCCGGCGGCGGTGCGCTGGCTTCCCGTGCTCACGGATGCGGACGCCATCGTGAGGACGATGCTCGCGGCCAATTCCGATCCGGCCTGTGTGGGGGTGATCGCGTGGATGCACACCTTCTCCCCGGCCAAGATGTGGATCGCCGGGCTGGACACCCTGCGCAAGCCGCTGCTGCACCTGCACACCCAGGCCAACGTGGAACTGCCCTGGGCCACGATCGACATGGACTTCATGAACCTCAACCAGGCCGCCCACGGCGACCGCGAGTTCGGGTACGTTCAGACCCGGCTGCGCGTCGCCCGCAAGACAGTCGCCGGCCATGTCTCCGATCCGGCCGTCGTCCCCCGTATCCACTCCTGGATGCGCGCGGCCCTGGGCCACGACGCCCTGCGCCGGCTGCGGGTGGCGCGGTTCGGCGACAACATGAGGGACGTCGCCGTCACCGAAGGCGACAAGGTGGAGGCCCAACTGCGGTTCGGGGTCTCCGTCAACACCTACGGCGTCAACGATCTGGTGGAGGCCGTCGGCGCGGTCGACGAGGCCGCGGTCACCGCGCTGGTCAAGGAGTACGCGGACAGCTACCGGCTGGCGCCCGAACTGGCCGCCGACGGCGCGCGGCACGAGTCCCTGCGCTACGCCGCGCGTATCGAGGTGGGCCTGCGGACCTTCCTGACCGACGGCGGCTTCGGGGCCTTCACCACCAACTTCGAGGACCTGGGCGGCATGCGGCAGCTGCCCGGCCTGGCCGTGCAGCGTCTGATGGCCGAAGGCTACGGCTTCGGCGGGGAGGGCGACTGGAAGACCGCCACGCTGCTGCACACCATCAAGGCCATGGGCGGGGGCCGGTCCGGCGGCTCCTCCTTCATGGAGGACTACACCTACGATCTGACTCCGGGTAAGGAACTCATCCTCGGCGCGCACATGCTGGAGGTGTGCCCCAGCATCGCCGCCGACCGGCCGTCGTGCGAGATCCACCCCCTGGGCATCGGCGGTCGCGAGGACCCGGTCCGCCTGGTCTTCGATGCCCGCCCAGGACCCGCGATCGTCGTCGGCCTGGCCGACATGGGCGACCGCTTCCGCCTCGTCGCCAACAGCATCGAGGTGGTGCCGCCGACCGAGCCCCTGCCCCGGCTTCCCGTCGCCCGTGCCGTCTGGAGGCCCACTCCCGACCTGCCCACGTCCACCGAGGCATGGCTGACCGCCGGCGGCCCCCATCACACCGTGCTGTCCAGCGCGGTGGGTGCCGAGGAGATCACCGACCTCGCCGACATGCTGGGCACCGAACTCCTGCTCATCGACGCGGGCACCACCATGCGGCAGTTCACCAAGGAGATCCGCTGGAACCAGGCCTACTTCCGGCTCGCCGGGGGTCTGTGAGTGGCTACCGTCTCCCGCACCCCGTCCGGCGCGCTCCCGGACGGACGGACCGTCGACCTCTGGCTGACTCGGCACGTCGGGCGGCTTCCGCGCGGACGTGCGAGCGCGCTATGTCGGCGCGTCCATCGGCCGGTACGCCGACCGCAACTGCCATGGCCGGTCCTGCCCGTCGTCCGTATTTCTTCGGTGTTACACCTTGACGCCGTGGCGGTGAGCGCTAACAATCTCTGCCAGACGAGGGAGTACGCGTCGGGCATGGGAGTGGTCCCATGGGCTACGGAAGTCCCTCGTCGCACTGTGGGGTGGGCCCGCTGTCCGGGTTCACCTGCGAAAGGAAGCGGCGATGCGGCAACGGAACACCGCGGCTCGACTCCCGGCCCCAGGGAAACGCCGCTGGTCCGATGGGTGCGGGGTGGACCGTGTGAAGTGCGGCTCGGTAGCTGGTCGTTCGGTGAGGAACACAATTCAGCTCAGCAAGATGTGAGCGCTAACAGGCCGCAAGGCCCTTCTGGACAGGAAGTCGATCATGCGTGAAGTGCGGTCCCGTAGCCGGAGATTCGGACGGTTGGGCGTTGCCGCCGTGGCAGTGGCGGTGGTCGTCAGCGCCGCGGCGTGCAGCAAGAGCGGGGCGGGCAGTCCGTCGTCGGACGCGGGGAACACCTCCGGCGGCGGATCCCCCGCGGTGTCCATCCAGGGCGACATCACCTTCAACGACGCGAACCTGGCCAAGCTGGACGCGGCGCTCAAGTCGGCGCTGGCGGGCAAGGACCTGTCGAAGCTGCACGAGGCGATGGTGGTGAACGTCGCCGTGGACTACTGGAACGCCGGCAAGACCGGCTTCAACAAGGGGCTGTCCGACCTCGGCATCAAGGGCATCTACCAGGCCCCCGCCAACGGCCGGCTGGACCAGCAGCTGTCGATCATCCAGACGCTGCGCGGCCAGGGCATCACCGGCCTGAGCGTCTCCGCGATCGACCCCACCGCCATCAAGTCGCCCATCGCGTCGGCCAACGGCGCCGGCATCCCCGTCCTGGCCATCGACTCCCCGCTTCCCAAGGAGGACGGGGCCGCGCTCTACCTGGGCACGCCCAACTACCAGGCCGGCCAGAAGGCAGGCGAGGCGATGAAGCAGGCGCTCGGCGGCAAGGGCCAGGTCGTGGTCCTGGTCGGCTCGCTCACCACGTCCAACGCGGTCGAGCGGATCCAGGGCTTCGAGGACGCGCTCAAGGGCACCGACATCAAGGTCGTGCAGAAGCTCAGTGACGGCATGGACGCCTCCAAGGCGCTGACCAACGCGCAGACGGCCATCCAGACCAACCCCAACATCAACGGCCTGTACGGCGTCTATTCCTACGACGGCCCCTCGGCCGGCCAGGCGGTGCAGGCAGCCGGCAAGTCGGGCCGGGTGAAGATCATCTCGGACGACAGCGACCCGCAGACCCTGAAGTTCATCCAGTCCGGCGTCATCCAGGCCACCGTCGTCCAGGAGCCCTACCAGCAGGGCTACACCGGCGCCTACCTGCTGGCGGCGTTCAAGGTGCTGGGCAAGGACGCCACACTCAACCTGGTCAAGCCCTACCTGGAGTCCGACGGCACCACCCTGTCCTCCGGAGTCGGCCTCGTCACCGGCGGCAACCTCTCCGACTACCAGGCCAAGCTCAAGGCGCTGGGAATCGGCTGATGGACCTGCCCACCGACTCCAGTGCCGCGACCGCCGGCGACACCGCCGTATCGCTTCGGGACGTCACCAAGGTGTACGGCCCGGTGAAGGTGCTGGACATACCGCGGCTCGACCTCTCGCGGGGTCAGATCGTCGCGGTGGTCGGGGAGAACGGGGCCGGCAAGTCCACGCTCATGGGCGTGCTCTCCGGAACCGTCTCCCCGACCACCGGCACCATCGACATCGCGGGGCAGCGGCTCCAGGCCGGGCGCCCCGACCACTCCAGGGCGTTGGGGGTGGCACTGGTCGCCCAGGAGTTCCCGCTGGTCGGCCAGTTGAGCGTGGCGGAGAACCTGCTGCTCGGCCGCCACCCGGCACGGACCGGGCAGGCACGGCTGCGGCGCGTGATCTTCGACCGTTCCGGCACCCGGGCGGAGGCGCGGGCGCTGCTGGCGGAAGTGGGCGTGAGGAACGTCGATGTCGACCGGCCCGTGGAGCGATTCCCGGTGCCGGTCCGGCAGATGATCGAGATCGCCAAGGCGTGGGGCCACCGCCCGGTCGTGCTGATCCTCGACGAGCCGACGTCCTCGCTCGGCCCGGTGGAGGCCGAGCGGGTGCTCGACCTGGCCCGCGCGCACGCCGCGGCCGGGGGAGCGGTGCTGTTCATCGGGCACCGCCTGGACGAGGTCCAGGCGATCGCCGACCGTGTGGTGGTGCTGCGCAGCGGCCGGATGGTGGCCGACCTGACACCGGCCGAGGCGACCGAGGAACGCATGATCCGCGAGATGGTCGGCAGCGAGCTCGCCCGCGCCGACCTGACCCCGCCCACCTCGGTGGAACGGACCACCACCCTGTCCGTACGCGACCTGACCGCGGACGGACTCGGGCCGGTCGACCTCGATGTACGGGCGGGAGAGATCGTCGGCGTCGCCGGCCTGATGGGCTCCGGACGCAGCCGCCTGCTGCACACCGTCATGGGGGCCCAGCCCCGGACGGGCGGCTCGGTGACCTTCGACGGCGCCGACTTCCGGCCGCGCCACCCGGCCGACGCGGTCGAGGCCGGCATCGGTCTGGTGCCGGAGGACCGCAAGGTCCAGTCGCTGCTGCCCGTGCACTCCGTGCGCTGGAACGTCACGCTCAGCACCCTGCGCCGGATCAGCAACCAGGGCGTGCTCCGTCCGCGGGCGGACAAGGACCACGCGGCGAAGATCGTCAAGGACCTCGGGGTGCGGCTGCACAACCAGGAGCAGCCGATCAGCGACCTGTCCGGCGGCAACCAGCAGAAGGCGGTCTTCGGCCGCTGGCTGGCAGCCGATCCCCAGCTCTTGCTGCTCGACGAGCCCACCCGGGGGGTCGACGTCGGCGCCAAGGCCGAGATCTACCACCTCATCGACACCGCGGCACAGAACGGTCTCGCGGTGCTGGTGGCCTCCTCCGAGCTGGAGGAGCTGCTGTGGATCTGCCACCGCATCGTGGTGATGGCGCACGGCCGGGTGGTCGCCGACATCCCGCGCGACCGGTTCAGCAAAGAAGTGATCATGACCGCGGCGGCCGGCAGTACCACCGGTGCGACCACGCAAGGGAAGGCAAGCCCATGAACACCAGCACCGCACCGGCGCGGACCGACGTGGATGCCGGACAGGACAGGCGCAGGCCGCTCCTTCGCCGCCTGGCCGAGACCCCCGAGGTGGGGGTCGTCGCCGCCTGCGTGGTGGTCTTCGTCTCTCTGGCACTGGACAAGTCCACCTTCGCCAGCGCGGTCAACCTCCAGGGCATGGGCTTCGACCTGGCCCAGTACGGGCTGATCGCCATCGGCGAGTCCCTGGTCATCCTGACCGGCGGCATCGACCTGTCGGTCGGCGCGCTGCTCGGCACCAGCGTCATCCTGATGTCCTGGTTCAACGTGCGCGCCGGACTGCCACCGGTCCTGGCGATCCTGGTCACGCTCGCCATCGCGGGAACGGTCGGGCTGATCCACGGACTGGCCGTCACCCGCCTGAAGATGCCGCCTTTCGTGGTCACCCTCGTCACCTACACCGTTGCCCAGGGCGTCACCCTCGCCATCACCTCCGGCACGTCCATCACCGGCATCGGCGGGACGTTCAGCGACCTGGGCCAGACGTATGTGGCGCAGATCCCGCTGCCCCTGATCATCTTCGCGGTGGTGGCCCTGGCCGCCTGGTTCTTCCTGGAACGCACCTACGTCGGCCGTCAGGTCTACGCGGTCGGCGGCAATCCCGAGGCTGCCCGTCTCGCCGGCATCCGGGGCCACCGCCACGTCGTGTCGATGTACGTCACCAGCTCCCTGCTCTCCGCCTTCGCCGGAATCATGGTGCTCGGACGCATGGGCGTCGGCTCGGCCAGCGGCGTCGGCGTCGGCTGGGAGCTGTCCGCCATCGCCGCCGCCGTCATCGGGGGTGTGAGCCTGATCGGCGGCCAGGGACGCATCCTGGGCATCGTGGCCGGCACGATCCTTCTCGAACTCATCAACAACGGCCTGACCACCCTGCAGATCAACTCCAACTACACCAACATCGTGCTGGGTTGCGTCCTCGGCCTGGCCATCACCGCCGACCGGCTGCGCGCCAGGAGCGTCGCACGCCGCGGCTGATCCCGCGCCTCACCCCCACACGTGCCGGAACCACGCCGATGGCGTCCGGCCGCTCCTCGCCATGCCCCGGGCCCCTGCCCGGTAACCCCCCACACCCAAGGAGGACTTGGTGTCCGCACCCGCAACCGCCCGACCACTGCGCAACCTCAGAAAATGGGCTCTGTCCGCAGCCGCGGCCGTCACCCTCATCGCCGGAGTCCTCTTCGGCGGCACCCAGACCTCGCAGGCCGCCGCGCAGGGACCTTGTGACATCTACGCCGCCGGTGGCACCCCGTGCGTGGCCGCCCACAGCACCACCCGCGCCCTGTACGCGGCGTACAACGGCCCGCTCTACCAGGTCAGGCGCTCCTCGGACAACGCCACCCGGGACATCGGGGTCCTGAGCGCGGGGGGTTACGCCAACGCCGCCGCGCAGGACTCCTTCTGCGCCAGCACCAGTTGTGTCATCACCGTCCTCTACGACCAGTCCGGCCGGGGCAACCACCTCACCCAGGCACCCGGCGGCGGCGCGGCCGGTGGCCCCGACAATCTCGCGAACGCGACCGCGGCGCCCACCACCGTGGGCGGCCACAAGGCGTACGGCGTCTATGTGGCCGCCGGCACCGGATACCGCAACGACCACACCAACGGCATCGCGACCGGGGACCAGCCGGAGGGGATGTACGCGATCCTCGACGGCACGCACTACAACGGCGGCTGCTGCTTCGACTACGGCAATGCCGAGACGAGCAACAACGACACCGGCAACGGCCACATGGAGGCCATCTACTTCGGCAACATCAAGGTCTGGGGCTACGGCGCCGGCAACGGCCCCTGGGTCATGGCCGACCTGGAGAACGGACTGTTCTCCGGCGTGAACCAGCACTACAACGCCAACGACCCCACCGTGAACCACCGCTACCTCACCGCCATGGTCAAGGGCGGCGCGAACCAGTGGGCCATCCGCGGCGGCGACGCGCAGTCGGGCGGCCTGTCCACCTTCTACAGCGGTGTCCGTCCCAACGTCTCGGGCTACAACCCGATGCACAAGGAGGGCGCGATCATCCTCGGTATCGGCGGCGACAACAGCAAGGGTTCCGCCGGTACGTTCTACGAAGGCGTGATGACCTCGGGCTACCCCTCGGACGCCACCGAGAACGCGGTCCAGGCGAACATCACCTCGGCCGGTTACGCCACGTCGGCGTCGGGGACCGGCCCCGCGCCCGGTTCGCGGATCTCGCTGCGCGCCACGACCTCGTGCTGCACCTCCGACTACATCCGGCACGACGACACCGACGCCAACGCCGTCATCTCGCCGATCTCCTCCTCGAGTTCGGCCACCGACAAGGGTGACGCGACCTGGATCGTGCACGCGGGCCTGTCCGACAGCTCCTGCGTATCGTTCGAGTCGGCGAACGCCTCGGGGCAGTATCTGCGCCACTACAACTTCCAGCTCAGGCTGAACGCCAACGACGGCAGCTCGCAGTTCGCCCAGGACGCCACGTTCTGCGCCCAGCCCGGGCACAACGGCCAGGGCCTGTCCTTCCAGTCCGCCAACTACACCAGCAAGTTCCTGCGCCACTACAACTACACCGTCTATATCGCGGACGACGGCGGCTCCAACGCATGGGACTCCGCCAACGCCTGGAGCGACGACACGAGTTGGGTCGTCGCCTCCCCCTGGGCCTGACGCCCCGAGCCCGTCCGACCCGAACCCCCACGGCGTGAACGCGGCACGGCACAAAGCGTGGGACCGTACCATCGGGCAACCGGCGGTACGGCCCCACGCGGCGCCGTCATGTCGACTCCCGGATGATCAGCCGGGAGGGAACGATCCGCACCCCCGCGGTGGCGGCGCCGTCGATCGCCTCCAGCAGACGCAGTGCGGCGATCCGGCCGATCTCGCCCAGGTCCATGTCGATGGTGGTCAGCGGCGGCCGGGCGGCGAGGGCCATGATGTCCCAGTTGTCGTAGCCGACGATGCCGATGTCCTCGGGGACGCGGCGCCCTTCCTCACGGAGTGTGTCGGCGACTCCGCGCGCGATCTGGTCGTTGCCGCAGAAGAAGGCGTCCGTCTCGGGGGCGGTGCGCAGGAGCGTGTACGCCGCCCGGCGGCCCCAGGACTCGCTCCAGTCGCCGTAGAAGATCTGGCCGCCGGACAACGCGAGCCCCGCCTGGTCGAGCAGGTCCCCGGTGAGCCCGGCGCGCTGGCGTGCGGCGGCGTGGTGCCGCGGTCCGGTCACATGGGCGATGTGGCGCCGGCCTGTTCCGATGAGGTGCTCGACGGCCAACCGCGCGCCGCCCTCGTCGTCCGCGACGACCGACATGTCATGCGGGTCGGTCGACGGTGCCAGGGCGTACACGGTCGGCACGTTGTTGAGCCCCGCGAGCGGTGGCCTGGGGTCGGTGCGCCGGCCCGTGACGATGATGCCGTCGACCCGGCGGGCTTGCAGTGTCTGCACGTAGTGCTGCTCCCGGATCGCGTCGCCGCGGGTGTCGCACAGCAGCACGGAGATCTTGCCGGCGCCCAGGGCGTCCTCGGCGCCGAGCAGAACCGGCGTGCTGAACCTGCCGATTCCGTCGGTGGTGACCAGTCCCACGGTCCAACTACGGCCCGCCAGCAGGCTGCGCGCCTGCTCGTTCGGCTGGAAGTTGAGTCGCTGGGCTGCCTCCAGTACCCGTTGACGCGTCTCAGGACGCATTCGGCCGTTGCCGCTGATGGCCTTGGACGCGGTCCCGACGCTGACACCGGCCAGTTCGGCGACCTCTGCGAGCTTGGGACGTACGGGGGGCAGTCGGCGGTCGGTCTCTGGCACAGGAAATCCTTTGCTCTCACAGTCGCGCAGACGACATCCTGCCAGTGCGAAGGCATCGATGTCACGTGCACGGAGGTCGAAAAACGTTGCAACTACCTTGACTGGCCTGAGGAGGTGACCCTACGTTGCGGATGGGAAAAGCGTTGCTCAATTCTGCAGGCGAGCGTCACCCGTTCCCCCTGCCGGAGTCCGCGCCCAAGGCAACACCTTGTCCGGCGCCGACCTCCGGCCCACCCGATCAAGAATCCCCGGGGAGACCGATGTCCCAGCACCCTCCGAGGCGGCAACCGCCTCCGCTCGCAGCGGTCGGCCCCGTCCGGCTGACGCCGGCCGCCTCGACCGCCCTGCGGCCGGCCCCCGTCGCGTCCGTCCGCGGCGGCTTCTGGGGCCGGCGCCGGGAGGCCAACGCGCGCGTCGGCATTCCCCAGGGCCCCGATCTCCTGGAAGCCGCGGGAAACCTGCACGATCTGCGGCTGGCGGCCGGCACGGCGACCGGCGCCTATCAGGGCGACTACCCGTTCATGGACTCCGACGTCTACAAGTGGCTGGAGGCCGCCTCCTGGCAGCTCGCCCAGGCGGAGCGGGCGGGCGAAGGCGACGGCGCCGCCGCGAAGCAGCTCGGCGAGGACGTCGACCGCATCATCGGCCTCGTCGCCGAAGCCCAGCGGCCCGACGGCTACCTCAACACCTGGTTCCAGGTCACCAAGGACGGCCGGGCTTACCAAGACCTGCGCTGGGGCCACGAGTTGTACTGCGCCGGCCACCTCATCCAGGCCGCCGTGGCACACCACCGCGCGACCGGCCGCGAGGAACTGCTGCGCGTCGCCGTGCTGTTCGCCGACAACATCGACTCCGTCTTCGGGCCGGACAAGCCGATCGACGGCTTCGACGCCCACCCCGAAGTGGAGACCGCTCTGGTCGAGTTGTTCCGGGAGACGGGGGAGCGCCGCTATCTGCGGCTGGCCCTCCACTTCGTCGACCGGCACGGTCACGGGGTGTTCGGCCGTGAGACGTACTGCCAGGACCGCGTCCCGCTGCGGGAGGCCGAGAACGTCGAGGGCCATGCCGTACGGCAGCTCTATCTGCTGGCCGCCGCCGCGGACCTGGCCGCCGAGACCGGGGAGGCGGCACTGCGCGAGGCATGCGCCCGGCTGTGGGAAGCCATGGTGGCGACAAAGACCCACCTCACCGGAGGGCTCGGGGCCCACCACGACAAGGAGGAGTTCGGTGACCCGTTCGAGCTGCCCAACGAACGTGCCTACTGCGAGACCTGCGCCGCGGTGGCCTCGGTGCAGTGGGGCTGGCGCATGGCGCTCCTCACCGGTGAGGCACGCTACAGCGACCTCATCGAGCGCACCCTGTACAACGGGCTGCTCGCCGGAGTCTCCCTCGACGGTGAGCGCTGGCTGTACGTGAACCCCCTCCAGGTCCGCGACGGCCATATCTACACGGGGGACGACAAGTCCGCCCGCCGTACCCGATGGTTCCGCTGCGCCTGCTGCCCGCCGAACGTGATGCGGCTACTGGCCGGCCTGGAGCACTACATGGCCACCACCGACGACGAAGGCGTCCAGCTCCACCAGTACGCCACCGGCACCTACGGCGGAGAGCGTGCGGGCGAAGCCCTTGTTGTGAGCGTTAACACTCCCTATCCGTACCAGGGCCGGATCACCGTGACGGTGGACGAGTCGCCTGCCGACCTGCCCTGGACGCTGTCGCTCCGCATCCCGCGGTGGAGCGCCCGCACGGCGGTGCGCGTCGACGGCCAGGCTGCCGGGGAGACCGCGCGGGACGGTTGGCTGCGTCTCCACCGGTGCTGGACCCCGGGCACCGAGGTGGTCGTCGACCTCGATGTCACCCCTCGTCTCACCGCGGCGGATCCCCGCGTCGACGCCGTCCGCGGCAGCGTCGCCATCGAGCGCGGCCCGCTGGTGTACTGCCTGGAGCAGGCCGACCACCCCGGCGGCGGCCTCGACGACATCGTCATCGACACCAGCGTGCCGCTGACCGAGCAGAACCGTCCCGACCTGCTCGGCGGTGTCGTCACCGTGCGGGCGAGCGGTCGGCGGCGCGACGTTCCGGACACCGCCGACTGGTGGCCGTACCGGGACGTGACCGCGGGCCCGGACGCGACCGCTGATCGGTCCGGCCGGGCACCCGGTGGCAGCGCCTCCCTCGCGCTCACCGCCGTTCCGTACCACGCCTGGGCCAACAGGGCGGACGGCGCCATGCGCGTGTGGCTCCCCACCACCTGACAACCCAGGGGACACCGTCCCCGGCGCCCCCTCCGGCCGCCACCCGCGGGCAGCACTCAGCCGCACCCCACCCGATCCTCCCTTCGCGATTCCCCGAACCACAAGGACGACCTCATGAGACTCACTCGCACCGTCCTCGCCGCCGTCACGGTCGGCGCCGCCCTCGTCGGCGTCAGCGCGTGCTCGGGCTCCGCCGGCGGCGCCTCGTCGGCATCCTCGGGCACCTTCACGTTCTGGGACCCCTACCCGCAGTTCGACAAGTCCTCCGGCTGGGCCCGGCTCGTCAGCTCGTGCGGCACGAAGGCCGGGGTGACGGTCAAGCGCACCGCGTACGACACCACCGACCTGGGCAACAAGGCCCTGCTCGCGGCGCAGCAGGGCAACGCCCCCGACGTGATGCTCGTGGACAACCCGGTCGTCTCCACGCTCGTGCAGGCCGGGATCCTCAACAAGATGGGCGACATCGGCGTCGCGACGAACGTGGTCCAGTCCAACATCATCGGCGCGGGCACGGTCGACGGCTCGGCCTACGGCATACCGATCGGCGCCAACACCCTGGCGCTGTACTACAACAAGTCGGTGCTCGACGCCGCCCATGTCGATCCGGCGTCGATCAAGGACTGGAACTCACTGACCGCCGCGCTGCGGAAGGTCAGGGGCGCGGGCAAGAAGGGCATCACCTTCTCCGCGATCGGCACCGAGGAGGGCAGCTTCCAGTTCCTGCCGTGGTTCTGGGGTGCCAAGGCGGACCTGAATCACCTGGACAGCGCCGAAGGCACCGCCGCGCTGGCGCTGTGGAAGGGCTGGGTGTCCGCGGGACTGGCCCCCAACGACGTGCTGTCCAACACTCAGACCACCTCCTGGCAGGAGTTCGCCACCGGCCAGTACGCCTTCGGGGAGAACGGCACCTGGCAGCTCGCCAACGCCAAGAAGGCGGGCTTCCCCTACGGCGTCATCAGTATCCCCGCGCGCGCTGGCGGAGCCGCTCCGGCCCCCACCGGCGGGGAGTTCGCCACCGTGCCGGTGCAGAAGGACTCCGCGCGCTACAAGACCGACGCCGCCCTCGTCTCCTGCCTGACCTCCGACGCGAACCTGCTGTCCACCGACAGCACGCTGTCCTACATCGGCCCCACCGGCGTCGTGCAGTCCCAGCAGGTCGACAAGGCTCCCGAGCTCAAGCCGTGGGTGGACGCGGTGGCCGCCGCGCGCGGCCGGACCAGCGACGGCCTCAACACCAGGTACCCCTTCATCTCCGAACAACTGTGGACGGCGGTGCAGGCGGCGCTGTCCGGTGGCAAGGACCCCGCGTCGGCCCTCGCGGCGGCCCAGAAGGCCGCCGACAACCACAAGAACTGACCGCTCGACCGACGGATCCCGTCCCTCGCACGAGGAGCACGTATGACCACCGCCCAAGTCGACGGCCACCGACGGCAGTCGACCGCGCGTGAGGCGACCGGCGAGCGACGCCGTATCGCACACAGCCCCCGGCGCCGACGGGGACCGCGGACCTCGCAGTGGGCGGCCTGGGCCTTCCTGGCTCCGGTCGTCGCCTACCTGGCAGCCTTCTACGCCTATCCGCTGTACCGCAACGTGGACCTGTCGCTGCGGCACTACACGGTCCGATCCTTCGTGCAGGGTGGGGCGCCGTTCTCCGGCTGGGACAACTTCCGGCAGGTGATCCACGACCCGGCGTTCGGCACCGCTCTGCGCAACACCATGGTCTTCACACTGGTGTCGATCGTCTTCCAGTACGCGATCGGCCTCGCACTCGCGGTCTTCTTCAACCGCGCCTTCCGGCTGGCGCCGACCCTGCGCGCCCTGTTCCTGATTCCCTGGCTGCTGCCGCTCATCGTGTCGGCCTCGACCTGGTCGTGGATGCTCAACAGCGAGTCGGGTGTGGTCAACTACCTGCTCGGCCTGGTCGGCGTCGGCCAGGTCGACTGGCTCACCTCGCCGTCCTGGGCGCTGACGTCGGTGATCATCGCCAATGTGTGGATCGGCATCCCGTTCAACCTCGTCATCCTCTACAGCGGCCTGCAGAACATCCCCGCCGAACTCTACGAAGCCGCCTCGCTGGACGGGGCGAGTGGCTGGCAGCAGTTCTGGCGGATCACCTTCCCGCTGCTCCGGCCCGTGTCCGCGATCACCGTGCTGCTCGGGTTCGTCTACACCCTCAAGGTCTTCGACCTGATCTGGATCATGACCAGGGGCGGCCCCGGTGACTCCTCGTCGACCTTCGCCACCTGGTCCTACCGCCTCGGATTCGGCTCGCTGCTCCCCGAGTTCGGCCCAGGAGCGGCCGTCGGGAACTTCCTCATCCTGATCGCCCTGGTCTTCGGCCTGGTCTACATCCGCGTGCAAAGGAGGCAGACGTCATGATCACCCGCTCCCGCAGGAACACCGCCATCGGCCTCGCGCTGACCGCGGTGATGCTCTTCCCGGTCTACTGGATGGTCAACGTCTCCCTGACACCGCAACAGGACATGCGCAAGGACCCGCCGGACCTGATCCCGCTGCACCCCACCTTCGCCGGCTACCGCGCCGTCCTGAACGACCAGCTGCCCTATCTCGGCGTCAGCCTGCTGATCGGTCTGGGCACCGTCGCCGCCACCCTGACACTCGCCGCTCCGGCCGGCTACGCGCTGGCCAAGCTGCGCCCCCGCGGCGCCGGGGTGGTGGGGCTGCTCCTGCTCGTCGCCCAGATGATCCCCGGCATCGTCATGGCGATGGGCTTCTACGGCATCTTCCTCAACCTCGGGATCATGAACACCTGGTGGGGACTGATCGTCGCCGACTCCACCCTCGCGGTCCCCTTCGGCGTGATGATCTTCGCGGCCTTCATGTCCGGCATCCCCGAAGAACTGATGTCGGCCGCCAGGATCGACGGAGCGAACGTCTGGCGCACCTTCCGGTCGATCGCGCTGCCGGTCAGCCGCAACGCCGTGGTGACGGTGGCCCTGTTCAGCTTCCTGTGGGCGTGGTCGGACTTCGTCTTCGCCAACACCCTGGACGGCGGGGGCGACATGCGCCCCATCACGCTCGGCATCTACCGCTACATCGGCAACAACAACCAGGAGTGGAACGCGATCATGGCCACCGCGGTCGTCGCGTCCATCCCCGCCACGGTGCTCCTGGTCCTGGCCCAGCGGTATGTCGCCGCCGGCGTGACATCCGGCGCCGTGAAGGACTGAGGGACATGACTGCCCGCGGGGGCCGCGCGGCCAGGCAGCGCGGCCCCCCGCTCCGGCCCGCCCGTACCGGCGCACCACCCCCCCCGGCCGCACTGCGGCCCCCCGCGTACCACGCCCCCCACACCGCATACCCCACCTGGAGACCGGACCCATGTCCGTACCGACGTCCACTCAGAAACGGCGCTCTGCCCGGCGCGGCATACGAGGGCGGGTGCTCGGCGTGCTCACCGCCGTCACCGCCGCCGCCGTGGCCGCGAGTACCCTGCTCGCCGCTCCCGCGGCCCAGGCCGCCCCCACGGCCTCGACGACGCTCGTGGTCAACGCCGACCAGCCCTTCCGACCCGTCACCCACGTCGCCGCCGGAAGTCTCTACGGCCTCGCCGACGACAGCACCCCGGCCGACAGCGTCTCCACCGCCCTGCACGCGAACACCTACGTCCAGATGGCGCCGGGAGGCCGCCAGTTGCCCAACGGCGAACCCCGGCCGGCCGGTGACGCCCTCACCGTCGCCCGCAAGGCGGCCGCCGGCGGGTCCAAGGTGATCGTCCGCATGCCCGACTGGTACCCCAACTTCCCCTACAAGTGGGTGAGCTGGAGCGACTGGCTGTCCGCCGTCGACACCCAGATCGCCTCGGTCAAGGCGTCCGGTGCCACCGACATCAGCGGATACGAACTGTGGAACGAGCCGGACTGGACCTGGAACGCTTCGGCGGCCGGCGACTTCGACAACGGATGGGTGCGCACCTACGGCGAAGTGCGCGCCAGGACCACCACCCCAGTCGTCGGCCCCAGCTTCAGCCACTGGGACGTCGACCTGATGAGGCCCTGGCTGACCTACGCCCGGGACCACCACGCCGTGCCCGAGGTCATCAGCTGGCACGAACTCGGCGGTGACGCCAACATCGCCGCCGACGTCGCCGCCTACCGCTCCCTGGAGTCGAGCCTGGGCATCAGCGCCCGGCCGATCTCCATCGAGGAGTACGGCACGCCGAGCGAGGTCGGTGTCCCCGGCAGCATGGTCGGCTACGTCGCCAAGTTCGAGCGGGCGGGCGTGTCCAACGCCGAGATGGCCTTCTGGAACCACTACGGCACCCTCGGCGACACCCTCACCGACACCGGGGGCGCGCCCAACGGCGCTTACTGGCTCTACAAGTGGTACGGCGACATGACAGGGAACATGGTCACGACCGTGCCGCCGAACCAGACCGGGATCGACGGCGCGGCCGACGTCTCGTCCGACGGTGCCCAGGTAGGAGTCGTCTTCGGTGGCGCGGCCGGCTCCAGCGCCGTCAAGGTCAACGGCCTCAACGCCCTGCCGGCCTTCGGCGGCACCGTCCACGTCAAGCTGGAGTACACCGCCAACACCGGTCGCCTCTCGGCGTCAGCCGGTCCGCTGACCATCTCGGAAGCGGACTACCCGGTCACCGGTGGCTCGATCACGGTGCCCGTCACGACGAACGGCACCGACGGATACCACCTCGTCGTGACTCCCACCGGCACCTCCGCCACGCTCGCCGGCACCTACCGCCTCACCAACGTCCACAGCGGTCTGGCCCTCGACACCCAGAACGCCGGCACCGCGTCGGGGACACTCGTCGTCCAGGCGACCAGCGGCGGCGGCACCGGCCAGTCGTGGCAACTCGTCGCCGCCGGTTCGGGGCTCTACAAGGTCCGCAATGTCAGGTCCGGGCTGCTGCTGGGCGTCACCAACGCCTCCACCGACCAGGGCCAGAGCGCGCTGATCTGGGGCGACAACGGAACGCCCGACCACCTCTGGCAGCTCATCCCCACTGCCGCGGGCACGTACAAGTTCGCCAACTACAACAGCGGACTGCTGCTCGGCGTCACCAACATGAGCACCTCCTCTGGTGCCCAGGTACTCCAGTGGGGCGACAACGGTACGGCCGACCACCTCTGGCGCCTCACCGCCAGCTGACGCCTCAGCTCTTTCGCGCCGCCCTGGCGGTGCGGCTCTTCGGCGCGGAGGTGCTTTCGCGGACCGTGAGCGTGGTGGCGATCTCCAGGCCGGCCTGCGACACCTCCTCGCCACGGCCCAGCGCGAGGGCCAGCTCCGTCGCGGCGACGGCCATCTCCGTCAGCGGCTGGTGCACGGTGGTCAGCGGAGGATCCACCCAGGCGACGATCGGGAGGTCGTCGAAGCCGACGACGCTCAGGTCGCCGGGGATGGACAGTCCCAGTTCCCGAGCGGCCTGGTAGACGCCCAGCGCCTGCATGTCGTTGGTGGCGAAGATCGCGGTGGGCCGGTCGGCGCGGGACAGCAGCCCGCGCGCGGCGTCGTACCCGGCGTCGCGGATCAGATGGGCTTGGACCAGCAGCTCCGGGTCGGCGGGCACGTCGGCCTCGGCGAGGGCGGAGAGATAGCCCGCCTTGCGGGCCAGGCAGACGGGGTGGTCCGGGCCGCTGATCATGGCGATGCGGACGTGCCCCAGCTCCAGCAAGTGCCGGGTCGCGGCGTGGCCGCCACGGAAGTTGGTGGTGCCCACGAAGGGCACGTCGTCGGGGAGTTCGTCGATCGGGTCGAAGACGATGAGGGGAATCCCCTTGGCCTTCAGCTGCCCGCGTTCGGACGGCGACAGCTGGGCGACCGACACGACGCAGTTGGGGCGACGGTTGATCGTGTCGTCCAGGGGCACCGGCGTGTGGTCGAGAGGGCCGATCTCGGAGACCGTCACGCCGAAGTGGTGCTTGCGGGCCACCCGCTCCACACCTCTGATGACGTCCGTCGCCCACAGGCTCTCCAGCTCGCGGAAGACGAGTTCCACGACGTTGGTGCGGTTGACGATCGGCTTGCGGTAGCCGTAGCGCGTGATCAGTTCCTCGACCCTGGCGCGGGTCTGGTCCGAGACACCCGTGCGCCGGTTGAGCACTTTCGACACGGTCGGGATCGAGACTCCGGCGGTTTCCGCGATGTACGCGATGGTGACCGAGCCCGGCCCTTCGCCTTGCGAGCGTTGCTCGTCAGCCGTCGGTTCGCCCGCTCGGTTGTCCGTCACGTTCACCCTTCCTGATCCATCGCAGTGCCAGGTCGCGCCGGCGTGCGGCAGTCGCGACGTACCGGCTCCTTGTGGGGGCCATTCTGGCATCCCCCGAGCCGGTGAGGGGGGCGGCGGCGGAGCTGGGCCGGGCCCGGCCGTTCAGCCGCTCCCGGTGCGCGCCGGCCCCGGTGTGAGGCGCAGCAGGACGGCCGAGGGGGCCGTGGGCAGGGTGACCGCCAGAACGGCGGTGTCCGCGTTCCAGCGGGTCCCGGCGCCGCCGGCGGCCGGGTAGAGCGTTTCGACGCGGACGGTCGTACCCCGGAGCCGGGGCAGGGGGAGACCGGCGGTGGCCTCGCCTCCGGGGCGGCGCCAGACGGTGACATGGACGGCGGTGGAGGTCTCCAGAGCCAGTGCGATCCAGGGGTCGTCCCAGGCGGGTAGTCCCAGCGGCCAGGCCGGCAGCGCCGTGGCCAGCTCGGCTCGGACCGCTTTGTGGGCCGCCACCGCCTCGTGGACCAGGGCGCGTGCCTCGGGGGAGAGCGCGGGCAACTGCCCCGACAGGTGGATCCGGCCCAGGAGCGCGCCGGCCATCGTGAAGGCGACCTCGTCCAGGGTGTCCTCGGGCCGCGGGTAGGCCCAGACCGCTCCCTGTTCCGGGGTGACCGCCGTGGGGGCGGAGGCCGCGATGGGTGCGTAGAGCCGGAGGTTCTGCTGGTCGCTGGTGGAGTGGAGCTGGACCCGGGAGAGGAGGGCGTAGTCGGTGCGCATCCCGCCGGAGGCGCAGTTCTCCAGTACGAGGTCGGGATGGCGGTCGAGCACCCCGTCGAGCCAGTCGAGATGGGCGCGGTTGTGGCCGAGCAGTCCGTCGGCGGCCGCCTCTCGCGGGTGGCTGCTGGTGCCCGGTCCTGGGTCGATGTTGTGGTCGAGTTTGAGGTAGCCGATGCCCAGGTCACCGACGAGGCGGTCGACCGTCTCGTCGAGGTGTGCCCGGGCGGCCGGATGGCGCAGGTCCAGGTGGTAGCGGCCGTTCTCCATGACGCGGATCCCGCCGCGGCGGAAGAAGGCGGCCTCGGGCAGGGAGTCCGCCAGCGGGCTGTGCACGCCGATGACCTCCGGTTCGAGCCACAGACCGGGGACCATGCCGTGTGCCCGGATACGGTCCAGGACCTCCTGGATGCCGCGCTCACCGGGGAAGCGGGAGGCCGAGGGCTGCCAGGCGCCGACAGCGGCCCACCAGCCGCCCCCGTCGTCGTACCAGCCGGCGTCGATGACGAAGTACTCGGCGCCTGCCTCGGCCGCGGCGTCGACGTGGGGGATCAGCGCGGCCGTGGTGGGGTCACCCATCAGGCAGTTCATGTAGTCGTTGAAGATGACGGGCAGGCGCCGGTGGTCGGGGTGGGGGCGGCGGATGGCCCGCCGGTACCGGGTGAGTGCCGCGAAGGCGTCGTCGATCCCGTCGTCACCCAGGGTGAGGGCGACCGGGACGGTGCGGAAGGTTCCTCCCGGCTCCAGGAGGTGCGACCATCCGTGCCGTTCCGCGCTGGGGCCGGACAGGGCCAGATAGGCGGCGTCGGCCCGCTCGCCGCACTCCCAGTGCCAGCCTCCGCCGTTGGTCTCGATCTGCCACAGTACGGTGCGACCGGTCCGCCGGTCGGTCAGGCCGCCCATGGGCAGGTGGCCGCCGCTCGACCAGGTGCCCTGGCCCGCTCTGGAGAATCCGCCCTTGCCGTTGAAGCAGTGGACGCTGCCGCTCAGGACGGGCGAGGTCAACCGCATCGCCCGGCGCTGCCAGCGGTACTCGGCGAGCCAGTCGTTCTCGGCCCACAGCAGATCGGCGGCGTCGAGCTGCGTGTCGTCCTGCGTGAGTCCGCCCACCACGAGCGAGGTGACGGACTCCAGAGCCATGGGCCGCGTCCCCTCGTTGCGCAGGACCACCTGGCCGCGCAACGCGGCGACGCCGTCGGGGCTGCGGTAGACCACGTCCGCGGCCAGTCCGGTCTCGGGATCGTGGAGCATGACGGTCAGCTCGTGCCAGACGCCGTCCCGTGCGACCTCGTGCTCCCGGTAGCGCAGGCGCGCGCCGATGTCGGTGTCGATCGCGCGGTGGCTCGACCAGTGGAATCCGTGGTCGGTGGTGGAGACCTCGACCAGCGGCAACGGCGATCCGGGCCGGGGTTCCTGGCACGGCCGCCCGGGGACCGCGAGGCGGTGCAGACGGGGTCGGCCGTCGGGGTCGGCGCCGATCTCCAGTCGCAGGGCGTCGTGGCCCCAGCGGACGTCCGGGCGGCCCTCGGTCTCGGTCACGGTTCTCCGTTCCTGGAAGGGTGCGGGGGCATGGCGGGAGGGAGTCTCAGGAGCTGCGGAGCACCGCGCAGCCACCAGGCGCGAGTTCGGACACGGTGGCGGCGGTCAGCAGGTCGTGGGCGGGGGAGGGCAGGGCCACGGGATCGGGGCGGTGGTTGAGGAGGAATTGCCAGCGACGCCCGTCCGGCGCCTGCCGGGTCACGGCTTCGACGTGTGCCGGCAGGCCCGGTGCGTCGGGGCCGAGACCGGCCGACCCGAGCAGCCGTCGGATCAGGGCGGTGTAGTCCGCGTCGTCCAGGCGGGTCGACAGGTACCAGCCCTCCCCGGAGCCGAAGCGGTGGCGGGTCAGCGCCGGGCGGCCGGCCAGCATCCCGTGCGTGTACGTGGACACGGTCTGCGCGCCCTCGGCGCGCAGGCTCTCGGACCACGAGGCGGCCGCCGTACCGTCGGACAGGAGGATTCGCTCGCCCTCGCGCAGCGGCCGGTGCTCCTCGACGCGGATGCCCAGCGCCTCGCGCAGCGGCACGGCGGGATAGCCGCCGAGGCGGGCGTGCAGGCGTTCGTCGACACAGCCGCTCGCGTGCTGGACGAGCAGGGTGCCGCCGCTTTCCACGTAGTCGCGCAGGCGGGCGGCGGCCGTGTCGGAGAGCAGGAACAGCGCGGGGGCGAGCACCAGCCCGTAACCGGCCAGGTCCCTTTCGGGAGAGGCCAGGTCTGCGGTGACGCCGCAGTCCCAGAGCGCACGGTGGGCCCGGCGCAGCGCCCCGTGGGCGTCCAACTCGCTGGAGGGCAGCCCGTCGGCCTCCAGGGCCCACCAGGCGTCGGCGTCGTGCAGGACCGCCGCCCGCGCGGTCACGGTCGAGCCCGCCAGTTCCCCGAGGCGCGCGACGGCCTCACCGGCCTGTTCGACCTCACGGAAGACGCGGCTGTCGGCGCCGGCGTGCGGGACCATCGCGGAGTGCCACTGCTCGGCGCCGGCCCGGGACTGGCGCCACTGGAAGAACAGCGCGCCCTCCGAGCCGCGGGCGATGTGGCCGAGGGTGTGCCGCAGGATTTCCCCGGGCTCCTTGCCGAGCACCCGGTCCCCGTCGTAGACGGTGTTGGTCCCCTGCTCCATCAGCAGCCACGGTCGGCCGCCGCCGAAGGAACGGGCGCGGTCCGCGCCGAAGGCCGAGTCGGCCGCGGCCTCCAGTCCCGGCGCGACCGGGTAGTGGTCGACGGTGACCAGGTCCACCTCGCGGCCGAACGCCCACAGGTCGACGTTCTGATAGGCGGGGAGCATGAAGTTGGTGGTCACCGGCCGGTCACTGCGGGCGCGGATGGCGTCGCGCTGCTCCCGGTAGGCGTGCAGCACCTCGTCCGACCAGAACCGCCGGAAGTCGAGGGCTTGGCCGGGATTCCTGTGCCACTGGGTGGCGCGCGGCGGCAGGATCTCCTCCCAACCGCCGTACCGCTGGCTCCAGAAAGCGGTCCCCCACGCCTCGTTGAGTGCGTCGAGGGAGCCGTGCCGGGCGCGCAGCCACGCGCGGAAGGCGGTGGCGGCGTGGTCGCACCAGCACAGCGTGGCGTACTCGTTGTGCACGTGCCACAGGGCGACAGCCGGGTGATCGCCGTAGCGCCCTGCGAGGGCCTCGGCGATGCGGCGCGCGGCCTCGCGGTAGGCGGGGGCGGCGAGGCAGTAGGTGTCGCGGCTGCCGTGGGTCAGCCGGACCCCGTCGGGGCCGACCGGCAGTCCGTCGGGGTGCGCGAGGGAGAACCAGGGCGGTGGGGAGGCGGTCGGCGTGGCCAGGTCCACCGCCACGCCGTTGGCGTGCAGCCGGTCCAGATGGGCGTCCAGCCAGGCGAAGTCGTAGCGGCCTTCCTCCGGCTCCAGCAGCGCCCAGGAGAAGACACCGACGGTTGCCAGGTTGACCCTCGCGCGCCGCATCAGCGCGTCGTCCTCCTTCCAGACCGCCTCGTCCCACTGCTCGGGGTTGTAGTCCCCGCCGAAGGCCAGTCCTCGGAGCCGGCCGGTCAACTGGTCGGGCGTCATGTCATCTCCTGTCAGGGGAAACCGCTGCGAAGCCTCGGGCGGGGACGGGGTGCGGGAGGCCGCGGAGGTCTGGAGGGGTTCGTCAGCGGCCCGCCCCCACGTACGGGCCGCTGACGGGTCATCGCACGGCCGTGAAGACGCGCACGTCCCACGGGCCGAGCGGGACAGGGGCCCCCGCCGGTACCGTCGCCTTCGCCGTGTCCGGCCCGGCGTCGAGGATGTCCAGCAGCGCGCACGGGGCGACGGCGGCGGCCGGTTCCCAGCTCCAGTTGTGCAGGATGTGGACGCGGCGTCCGTCCGGAGCGGTGCCGGTCAGAGCGGTGGCCGAGCCGGGCAGGTGCTGCCAGCCGCTGCACGGCTCCGGGACGAGCCAGGCGACCAGGGCACGGGTCGCGTCCCCGTTCGGAACGGTGCCGACACAGGTCACCCGGCCGCGCCCGTGGGCGCGGCTGGTCACCGCCGGCCAGCGGCCGAAGTGCGGGTGCCGGTACTCCGCCAGCACCTCGGCGTCGGACGGCGTCAGCGCGTCGACCCAGCGCGTGGCACGGGCCTCGGCGGGCAGCTCCAGCGGTCCGCCGCCGGCGGCGTGCAGGGGCAGCTCGCCGGAGAGGTTGCTGAACTCCTCGTAGCGGACGCCGGCCGCGGCGGTCAGCCGGGCCGGGGCCGGCTCGGTCCTCGCCCGCGCCTCGGCGTCCGCGTAGCCGGTACGCGGTCCGAGCACCAGGTGGCCGCCGGCTCCGGCATAGGCGGCGAGCCAGTCCAGGATGCCGTCGTCGGCGGCATAGAGGCCGGTGGCGATCAGGACCGGGTGGCGCCGCGCGGCAAGTTCGGGGCTCGGGCCCGCGGCCGGGTCGGCGGGGTCGTGCAGTTGACGGGCGTGCAGGATCCGCACCTGACGCCCCGATTCGACCGCGCCCCGGTAGAAGGGGTCGAACAGCCCCTGGTACGAGCCGCCGTCCGGGCTGCCGTCCGCGGTGGCCAGCGGGGGGTACTTCTGCATCAGCCACTCGCTCGGCAGCGAGTACACCATGGCGATGTCGGAGTCCGGCTCGAGCCCGGCGACCGCTTCCCCGGCCGTCGCGAACTCCGCTCCCAGACGCGCGATCTCGGCGTAGGCACGGCCGGGGCGGCCGCTGTGCGGCAGCACGCCTCCCCAGTAGGTCTCGGCGCCGAAGTGCAGGGTGTGCCAGTGCCAGTACTCCACCATGCGCGCGCCGCGGGCGACCAGCGCCCAGGCCGCCTGGCGCCACTGCCCGTCGTAGGGCGGGTGGTTGTCGTACGTACCGCCGATGGCCTGGGCGTTGGTCTCCGTGACGAGGAAGGGCTCCTGGCGTGAGGAGTAGATGCGGTCCGCGCTCCGGAGCAGCCCCCACACGCCGCTCGCCATCCAGGCGTGCGGCGGCCGGTCCGCGGCGGCGGGCAGGGCCAGGGCGTCCTGCACTTCGTAGTACGGGTTGCCGGCCGTCACGTCCAGGCTGTCCGTCAACCGGTCGTCGTCCAGGGCCGGGAGGCCGTAGGCGAGGCAGGTGGTGACGAACTGGTCCGGGAGGGCGTACTCGCGGGTGATATCGGCCTGCCAGGCGATGAACTCGGTGGTCTGCCGGGCCTGGAAGGCGCGCCAGGCCACGTCGTACTGCGGCTGGGCGTTCCCCTCGGGGGTCCACAGGTCGGCCCAGGTCGACAGCCGGTGCGACCAGTGGACCAGCCCCCACTCGCGGTTGAGCGTCTCGACGTCGCCGTAGCGGGCGCGCAGGTCGTCGGCGAAGCGCTGGAAGACACCGCGGTTGTGCGGCAGCCGGCAGCCGGGCTCGTTGTCGACCTGGTAGCCGATGACGGCCGGGTGACCGGCGTAGCGGGCGAGGACGCGCCGGACCACGCGCTCGGCGTGGAAGCGGAAGGCGGGGTGGCTGACGTCCATTTCCTGGCGGGCGCCCCAGCCCGCGCGGCGGCCGGCGGCGTCCTCGGCGGCGATCTCCGGATACAGCCGGGCCAGCCATGGCGGCACGGCGTAGGTGGGAGTGCCCAGCACCACGCGGATGCCGCGGGCATGAGCGCCGTCCAAGGTCGGCTGCAGCCAGTCGAGGTCGAAGCGGCCGTTCTCGGGTTCCCAGGTGGACCAGACCGACTCGCCGACGCGGATGACAGTGAAGCCCGCCTCGGCCATGAGGTCGAGATCGGCCTCGACGCGGTCCATGCGGTGGTACTCGGGGTAGTAGGCGGCGCCGAACAGCACGCGTGGTGGCAGTGCGGTCATCGTGTGGCCTCCGGGCCGGGGAGTTCGAGGGGCGGGGAGGGGCCGGTGCGGAGCCAGGGGAGTGGCTCCGCACCGGGTGGGGCGGTGGGTCGGCTCAGGAAGCGGAGCCGGTGACCGCCGTGCCATCGCGGGTGACGTGGTACGTGAGGGTCGTGCCGCTCCAGAAGTGGAAGGTCAGCGTGACCGGTGCGCCGTCCGCGAGGTGGGTGAGCAGGTCGGGCTGGAGAGTGATGGCGTTGTGGGGGTAGTCCGGCGAGAAGGCCGTGTTGAACGCCTGATAGGTGTTCCAGGTGATGCCGCCCGCGGCGCTGCCGTCGGCGTACGTGGATTCCATGGTGGCGAGCTCGTCACCGTTGAACCGCGTGGGCACGGTCAGCCCGTCGGTGGTCCCGGTGGCGTTCGCCTGGACCGGCGGCGCGGAGACGATCAGCCGGATCTGCCAGGGCTGTCCGGCCGAGAACGTGGCCTCCAGCGTCGCCGCGGTGCCGTAGCCGTGGCCCTTGGTGAGCCGCTCGACGGTGGTCGCGGCCAGTGTGAGTTTGTCGCCCGCCACGGTGTAGTCGTGTCCGGCGCGCAGCCTTTCGCCGTTCACCCGCAGCGACCGGAAGCGGAGGCCGTTGGTGTTCAGGGTGAGCGTCCGGTCGGTCACCGGCGTGCCGGCCGGGACGTAGAGCTCATCGGTGGAGGCGGTGCCGGAGCGGGTGGTCCAGCTCGACTTGATCCACGAGAACAGCGCGGGGTCGCGCCAGGTGAGCGTCTCCCGGTCGAGGTAGGAGTACGGGTCCCACAGCGCGGTGGTCACCCCGGCGACCCGTGCGTGGTAGGCCAGATCCTCGTAGTACTTGAGCGCCTCGCCGCGCTCGACCGTGGCCGGATGGGTGTAGTCCGGGTAGCTCAGCAGCCCGTCCTCGCCCATGTACACCGGGATGCCCTTGGCGACGAAGGTGTCGTGCGCGGCCGTGAACACCGTGTCCATGTCCTTGCGCGACGTGCTGTCGTACGTGGTGCCGCCGGCGACGTTCACGCTGAACGGCCAGTAGCCGTAGTAGTGGATGGTGGCGACGAGGTTGGCGTCGTGCAGGGAGTCCATCTCGGCGGACAGGTCGTCCATCAGCGGCTGGGTTCCGGTACAGCCCTGGGTGGGCAGGATCAGCAGCCGTTTGGCGTTGCGGCCGCCGGAGGCACGTACGACGGTGTGGAAGGCGGTGTTGATCTCGTTCATCAGCTGGGTCTTCTGGGCGTCGCCGGTGGCGCCGGTGAAGCTCGGCTCGTTGACGCTCTCGAACAGCAGCTTGCGCGGCTCGTCGCGGAAGGCGCTCGCGATCTGGGTCCAGGTCGCCTTGAAGCGGTCCAGGACGCCGTCGTGGTCGGTGGGTATCGCGGCGATCCACTGCCAGGAGTCGTGATGGACGTTCAGGTCCACGTAGAGTCCGTCCTGGATGGCCCAGTCGACGACCTGCTTGACCCGCGCCATGTACGTGGCGTCGATGGTGTAGGGGGCCGTGGCCGACTGGTGGTCGCTCCAGGTGACCGGGATGCGGACGCTCCGGAAGCCCTGCTTCCTGACGGCGTCGAACGTGGCCTTGGTGGTGAGCGGGTTGCCCCAGGAGGTCTCGTCGGGGATGGCGTCCAGGGTGTTGCCCAGGTTCCAGCTCGGCTGCATGGCCGCGACGACCGCCATGCGGTCGCTTCCGGCGGAGCCCGCGGAGCCCGCGGAGCCCGCGGATACGGTGGGCCGCTCGGGTGCCGCGAACGCGGTGCCGCCCCAGGCGAGTTGGCTTGTCGCGGCCAGCCCGAGCAGCAGACCGACGGTCTGCCGCATCCGGCGGGAGCGCGGGGTGCCGGGCTCGGCCCGGCGGTCGTGGTGGCGTTGTCCGGGCCCAGTGGTGCGCGGTGTCTCGTGCAACGTGCTGTCCCTTCGGGCGGGTGGGGGGTGGGAACCGCTGCGTCAGGCCGTGGCCGCGGACAGCGGAGCTGGTGGTGTCACCGGGAGGCGGGTATGTAGTCGAACCAGTCGAAGCGGACGGTGCCCGAGGCGGCGTAGAGGCCGACGACGCGGCCGGTGAAGCCGCCGGCGACCTCGGTGGAGAGGTAGCGCCCGTCCAGCGAGGCCAGTTCCGTGGCGGCCCCGTCCGGGGTCTCGACACCGAAGACGAGGGAGTCGGGGCCGGTGCGCGCGTCGTGCGGCTCGGGTGCCGCGGCGGTGCGCACCGACAGCACCAACGGCCCTGCGGGGACGGTGGTTTCGGCGGCCAGGACGCGCAGCGGCCCGATCCGGGCGATCACCTGGACCTGCCCGTCCGCGCTGACCTCGACGCCGTAGTGGTGCCGCTCGTCCAGCCGCACGGCCAGGCCGCCGCTGCCCTCGGCGGGGTCGACCAGGGTCCGCGCCTCGAAGGCGAGGTGCTGCTGGCGGCGTCCCACGAAGACCGCGTCGGGCGCGTCGAGTGAGCCGCCGCGGGCCCGCAGGGTGAGCCAGCCGTCGCGCTCCTGGGTGTCGACCAGTTCGGCCGGTCGGTCGTGCAGCGAGATCCAGTACGGCCGCAGCCCGCCCGACCCGAAGTCGTCGCGGGACGGTTCCGGCTCGCCCGGTCCCGGCGCCCAGGGCAGCTCCGGCAGTTCGGGACCGACCTCGCCGATCACGGGCCAGCCGTCGTCCCAGGTGACCGGGGCGAGGAAGGTCTCGCGCCCGAGGACGTGCCAGCCGGGCGTGCCGCCCTGCGGCCGGACGGCGAGCAGCACCATCCACCAGCTTCCGTCCGGTGCCTGGACCAGGTCGGCGTGGCCGGTGTTCTGGACGGGCCGGTTCGTACCGCGGTGGGTGAGGACCGGATTGGCCGGGCACGGCTCGAACGGGCCGCTGGGCGAAGGGCCGCGGGCGATGGAGACGGCGTGGCCGCGCTCGGTGCCGCCTTCGGCGACCATCAGGTACCAGTTGCCGCCGATCCGGTAGAGGTGCGGCGCCTCGGGGGCCGCGGCGCCGGGCGTCCCGGACCAGACGGGGTACGGCTCACCGATGGTCTCGCCGGTACGGGGGTCGAAGCGCACCTGGGCGACGCCGGCGACGGTGCACCAGCAGTTGCCCTCCTCGTCCCAGGCGAGGTCCGGGTCGATTCCGGGGACGCCGGGGGCGGGCACGGGTTCCGACCAGGGGCCGGCCGGGTCCGTCGCGGTGTACACCAGGTTGCCGCCGCCGCTGACATTGGTGACGATCAGCCAGAACAGCCCGTCGTGATGGCGCAGGGTGGGCGCGTACAGGCCGCCGGAGGACAGGGTGCCCGCCGGGAGGTTCAGCTGGCTGGGCCGGTCGAGGGCGTTGCCGATCTGGGTCCAGTTCACCAGGTCGCGGCTGTGGAAGAGGGGGATGCCGGGGAAGTACTCGAAGCTGGAGCAGGCGAGGAAGTAGTCCTCGCCCACCCGGCAGATGCTGGGGTCCGGGTGGAAGCCGGGGATGACCGGGTTGGCCGCGGTGGCCGGGTGGTTGGACACGGTGGACGTCCTAGGGCAGAGAGGTCTTGGGGGACCGGAGCGACGTAGGCGCGGGCGGCGCCGGGCACACACGCCGATGGCGGTGCGGGCTGTGCGTGGGGCGGCGGCCGCGCTTCGACTCGGCAGGAGCGCGGCCGCCGCCGGTCTCAGGGGGCGAAGGCCAGCGTGGTCAGCCGCTGCTCCCCGACGAGCACGACCCGGAGGTCGTGGACGCCCTCCGGCGGCTCGGCGAGGGCGGACGTCACCCTCGTCCAGGCGTAGCGGTCCCCGGTGGAGGGGATGGTGAAGGCCGCCAGCAGGCGCTCTCCCGTCCAGAGTTCGAGCATGGCCGGGCCGGAAGCGCGGCGGGAGACCTCGGCCGTGACGGTGTACGCGCCGCTGAGGTCGAGGGAGCGGAAGAGCAGTTCGCCCCGGTTGCCGTCGGGCGTGACCGCGTCACCGGCGGTGCGGGTGGCGTCGGTCAGGACGACGCCGTGGTGGTCGTCGAAGTCGACGGCACGCAGCGGGCGGCCGAGTACCTGGCGGGCCCTGGGAGCCGGGCCGGTGACGGTCAGCTGGGCGCTGCCGACCGGCTCCGCCGCGGACCTGGCGACCAGCAGGTCGTAGGGTCCGGGGTCGACGGCGAACCGGCCCGTTGTCACGTCCCAGTGGCTGAGCGCGTCGGCGATCGGGAGCCGGAACTCCAGCTCGGCTGTCCGGCCGGCGCCCAACCGCAGCTTCCGGAAGGCGATCAGCCTCAGCAGCGGTGCCTGGTACCGGGCGCCGAGGGCCCTGGCGTACAGCTGTACGGTCTCCACGCCCGCGCGCGTGCCGCTGTTGGCCACGGTCACGGTCGCGGCGATCTCCCCGTCCTGGCCCAGCTCGCTCGCGGCGGTCTTGAGTTCGCCGTACGCGAAGGAGGTGTAGGAGAGCCCGTGGCCGAAGGGGTAGAGCGGGGCCGCCTGGTGGTACTGGTACGTCCAGCCGGCCTTGATGATGTCGTAGTCGAGGCGGCCGGGCAGTTCATCGTCGCCGCGGTACCAGGTCTGGGGCAGGCGGCCGGAGGCGTCGGCCTCGCCGCGCAGCACCCGCGCCAGGGCGCGCCCCGTCTCCTGGCCGCCGTGCGAGGTCCACAGGACGGCGGGCAGATGGGCGTCGGCCCAGTCCACGGCGTAGGGATAGCTGGACATCACGACCAGGACGGTGTCCGGCCGTGCGGCGGCGACCGCGCGCAGCAGCCGATCCTGGGCGGGGGGCAGCCGTAGCCCGGCCCGGTCCTGGGTCTCGCGGCCGTTGATGTGCGGGTCGTTGCCGAGGACGACCACGGCGACGTCGGCGGCCCGGGCCGCGGCGACCGCGGCGGCGACGCCGTCGCGGACCACGGCCCGGGTGAACCGGGTCGCCCGGTCGGCGCTCCCGGCGGTCATGGTGATGACGCCGGAGTCCGGGTCGGACTGTGCCCAGCGGCCGGTGAGGGCGCTGCGCAGCAGTTCGGCGCCGCCCTCGGCGGGGTCGAGATGGAAGGTCTCGTGGACGGCCCACTCGCCGGGCTGGGCGCGGTCGGCGGCGACGCTCTGGTCCTCGTCGCGCAGCGAGGCGTGCCGGCCGGTGGCCGCCGAGCGCAGCGTGAGAACGCCCAGGTCCCAGTCGAAGACGTCGAACTGGACGGTCGCGTCCTCGTTCCGCGCGTCCGTCAGGGCCAGCAGGCCCTCCGGGCCGACGGCGGCGAGCGCGCGGCCGTCGGCGGTGCGCAGCACGATCCGGTCCGCACCCTCGACGCCCTCGGTACCGAGTCCGTCGGCGACCGTGATCCGGTACGGGTGCGTGCCGCTGTACCAGTCCTCGTACAGCGTGCGGGCCAGCGGTCCGACGACGGCCACGCTGCGCTCGGCGGCCAGCGGCAGCACGCCGTCGTTCTTGAGCAGCACGACCGACTCCGTGGCGGCCCGCAGCGCCAGCCGCTGGTGAGCCGGGGAGTTGACGACCTTCCACGAGGTGTCGGCGTAGGGGTCGCGCTCGGGGTCGAACTCGCCGAGGCGGAAGCGTATCGACAACTGGCGGCGGACGGCGCGGTCCACGTCCTCCATGGCGAGCATCCCGCGCTCGAGTGCCGCGCTGATGCGCTGGAACGTGGTCCGCGTGTCCGTGTCGTTGTCGGTGAAGGAGTCGATGCCCGCCCTGAGGGCCGCGGCGTGGGATTCGGCGTGGTCGTCGAAGTAGTGCTCGGGATCGACCAGGTTGGAGGGAGCCTGCGCGTCGGAGACGACGAAGAGCTCGTGGCCGGTGGGCTCCGCCCAGCGGCGCAGCTCCTGCCCGAGCAGCGGGCTGACATGGCAGGGCCGACCGTTGACCAGGTTGTACGCCGCCATCACGCCGGTGGCGGCGCCGCTGGCGATGGCGAGCCGGAAGGTGGCCAGGTCGTACTCGTGCAGTACCCGGGGGCGCACGCCCGAGGAGGTGGTGCAGCGGTCGTCCTCGTTGTTGTAGGCGAGGAAGTGCTTGAGGATCGGCGCGGTGCGCAGGTATTCCGGGTGGTCGCCGGACATACCGCGGCAGAAGGCGTCGCCGAGGCGGGCGGAGAGCAGGGCGTCCTCGGAGTACCCCTCTTCGTTGCGGCCCCAGCGCGGGTCGCGCAGCAGGTTCACCACCGGGGCCCAGCCCTGGAGGCTGTTGCGGCCCGCTCCCGTCACCGGCGGCCTGTGGTGGTGGAAGGCGCGCTGTTCGACGGAGACCGCCTCGGCGACCTCGTGGACCAGGGCCTCGTCCCAGGTCGCGCCCAGGCCGACGGCCTGCGGGAAGGTGGTGGCCTCGCCCAGCCAGGCGACACCGTGCAGGGTCTCGGTACCGGTACGGAACTCCTCGACGCCGAGGCGGGGGATCGCCGGGGAGTACTGGTGCAGCATCGCGATCCGCTCCTCGGGCGTGAGCCGGGAGAGCAGGTCTTCGACCCGTTCGGCCAGCGGGAGCCCGGCATCGCGATAGGGCAGCGTGACGGCAGCGGTGCTCACAGGTGGTGGTCCCTTGCAGTTCATGGCAGACGGGGATCAGCGCCGGCGGACAGCGACGACGGCCGTCCCGCCGGGCGTTGAAGCCCTTCGACGCTGACATGGGGTCACAGGGGTGTCAAGAGAAAGTTTCCAAGAAACTTGCGCTCGGATTGGGCTTGAGTTTTCTGGAACACCCTCTTGTGCGCGGCCCGGAGGCGCCTTTAACCTCTCGGCAACATTGAAGCGCTTCGAAGGCTCCGCATGAACGAAACAACTCCCGGCGGGCTTGTGCCTCCCTCTGGTGAAGCCGCTCGTGCGCGCCTTCCGCACCGTCGCTCATCCCCACAAGACGCTCGACATGGAACCTCAACGGCGAAGGGCCGCCCACCATGAGCAACGCAATGAACCGCAGAGCCTTCGTGAACGGCGCAGTCGCCGTGGCAGGGGCCGCCGCGCTGTCCCCGCTGCTGTCCGCCTGCGGCGACGGGTCCTCCCGCAGCAAGGGCGGGACCAGCAGCAAGAGCGGCCTGTCCGCCGCGCTGCCGGCCTACCAGCCCGCGACCCCGGTCAAGCCGGACATCCCCTCGGTGGCGGGCGCGGCAGGGGCGTTCACCGACCCCGGGTTCCTCACCTACCCGGCACACCAGGTGAGCACGGTCTCGGGCACGCCCGGCAGGGGCGGCAGCTACACGGCCGTCACCCCCTTGTGGGGTTCGATACCGGCGGCCAACAACGCGTACGCCAAGGCCGTCAACAAGGCCCTGGGCGTCGACCTCACGATCAAGCCGGCCAACGGCAACGACTACGCGACCGTCGTCCCGACGATGACCGCGTCGAGGAAGCTGCCCGACTGGATCCAGATGCCCACCTGGTGGAACTCCAACTTCAACGTGGGTGAACTGGCCGGAACCCAACTCGCCGACCTGACGCCCTATCTGGCCGGGGACAAGATCAAGAAGTACCCCAACCTGGCCGCGCTCCCCACGGCCGCCTGGGAGATCGGGGCCTGGGAGAACAAGCTCTACGGCATCCCCTGCTTCTCCACGGGCATGGCGCTCGCGGGCGCCCTCTACTACCGCGCCGACATCCTGGGCGCGAAGGGCATCACCGCCGACCAGGTCACGTCCGCCGACGACCTGTGGAACCTCGGCAAGGAGCTGACCAACGCGAAGGCGGGCGTCTGGGCCTTCGACGACGTGTGGACGTATCTGTCCCCGGCCTGGAACCTCCCGCCCGCGTGGATCGATGACAACGGCAAGTTGACGCATGTGTGGGAGTCGCCGCAGATTCTGGAGGCGCTGGACTGGCACTACCGGCTCGCCAAGGCCGGCTATGTGCACCCTGACGCCCTGGCCGGCAACACCAACGCGGGCAACACCCGCTTCTACTCGGGCAAGGTGCTGATCCAGGGCGGAGGCACGAGCGGATTCAGCCTCAGCGACTACCAGTCCGGCACGGCGGCCGACCCCCACTACCACCGCCTCGCCTTCGACGTCATCGCCGCCGACGGCAAGTCCAAGCCGCAGATCTTCCTGGGGTCGGCGACCAGCATCGTCAGCTACCTCAACGCCAGGCTCAGCGCGGCCCAGATCGAGGAACTGCTCTCCGTCGCCAACTACCTGGCGGCGCCTTACGGCTCGGTCGAGTACACCCTGCTCACCTACGGGGTCGAGGGTGTCCACTACACCATGAAGAACGGTGTGCCCACCTACACCGACGCGGGCAAGAAGACCGCCCAGCAGCAGACCTACCCGTTCCTGGCAGCAGGCCCGCAGGTGAACAGCAACCCCGGCGCGGACCAGGTCACCAAGGACAGCGCCGCCTGGGCGGCCCGCACCGTGCGGCACGTCTACAAGCCGCTGTTCTACGGCATGAACATCACCGTGCCGCAGCGCCTGGCCACCGCGAACACCGGGCAAGCGGTGACGGACGCCATCAAGGACGTCGTCCACGGCCTGAAGAAGGTGTCCGACTACCAGGCCGTCGTCTCCTCGTGGAGGTCCAACGGGGGCGACCAGTTGAGGAACTGGTTCCAGACGGAGGTTCTGGCGAAGCACGGCACCGGCCAGTAGCAGACGACGGTGCGGCGGGCCGCGGCCGACGGCCCCCGCGCAGCGAGGAGGAACGGTGGCCGTCACATTCACCACCAAGGCGAAGAAGATCCGCAGATCGGGTTCCCGCAGCGACGTCCCCCCGAAGGCGCGGCCCCAGCGGGACCGCGGCCAGGGAATGCCCTGGCGGGCGCGGCTGCGCCGCGACCGGTCGCTGATCATCATGACCGTCCCGGCGGTCGTACTGCTCCTGGTGTTCAACTACCTGCCGCTGTTCGGGCTGATCACCGCGTTCGAGTACTACGACCCTCTGGTCGGCGTGCTCCACAGCGACTGGGCCGGACTCGACCAGTTCCGGATGCTCTTCCACGACCCGGTGTTCTGGGAGGCGTTGCGCAACACCCTGTGGCTGAGCTTCGTCCAGCTGATCCTCTTCTTCCCGGTGCCGATCGCGCTGGCACTGATGCTCAACTCGGTGATGAACGAACGGCTGCGGAACTTCGTCCAGTCGGTGGTGTACCTTCCGCACTTCTTCTCCTGGGTGCTGGCCATCACCGTCTTCCAGCAGATGCTGGGCGGGGCAGGAGTGCTCAACCACTTCCTGACCCGGCACGACATGGGGCCCTGGAACATCATGACCGACCCGCACACGTTCTCCCTGCTGATCAGCTCGGAGTCGGTCTGGAAGGAAGCCGGCTGGGGCATCATCGTCTTCCTCGCGGCGCTGTCCGCCATCGACCAGAGCCTCTACGAGGCGGCGGCGGTGGACGGTGCCCGGCGCTGGCGCCGGATGTGGCACATCACCCTCCCCGGCATGCGCGGTGTCATCGTCTTGATGCTGGTACTTCGGCTGGGCAACGCGCTCAGCGTCGGTTTCGAGCAGTTCCTGATCCAGCGCAACGCCGTCGGCCACGACACCGCGGACGTACTGGACACCTTCTCCTTCTACTACGGCATCGCCACCAACAACTACAGCTACGGCGCCGCCGCCGGTCTCTTCAAGAGCGTCATCTCGCTCCTGCTGATCTGGGGCGCCAACAAGCTCGCGCACACCTTCGGCGAGGACGGGTTGTACCGCAAATGAGCCAGACGCTGACACCCACGCACAACGGCCTTCCCCTCCGTCCGGACCGTCACCGGAGCCGCCCCGTATGGGAGGAGCCGCCCACCGTCGCGGGGCAGACGATCAAAGGCGGAGTGCTGTTCCTGGTGCTCGCCGCGGTCCTGGTGCCGCTGTGGATCATCGTCCTGACCAGCTTCTCCACGCCGGGCGCCATCAATCGGGCCGGGGGTCTGGTGGTGTGGCCGGACGGGTTCACGCTGGACGCCTACCGCGAGATGCTCACCGACGGACCGGTCACCCGTGCCATCATGGTCAGCCTCGCCGTCACCGTCGTGGGGACACTGCTCTCCCTGGCCGTCTCGGTGCTGGCCGCCTACGGTCTGTCCCGCTCCCGGTCGGTCGGCCACCGCACCATCTTGATGACGCTCGTCGTCACCATGTTCGTGAGCGGCGGCCTCATCCCGACCTACCTCGTGGTCACGGGCCTTGGCGGATACGGCAAGTACTGGGCGCTGATCCTTCCCAGCGCGGTGTCCGTCTTCAACATCCTGGTGCTCAGGGCCTTCTACTCCGGTACCGCCGCCGACCTGATCGACGCCGCCCGGATGGACGGCGCGGGGGAGTGGCGCATCCTGTGGTCCGTGGTCCTGCCCACCTCACGGGCGGTCACCGCGGTCGTGGCGCTGTTCTACGCCGTCGGCTACTGGAACTCGTTCTTCAACGTGATGCTCTACATGCCGACCGACAGCACCAAGTGGCCGCTGCAGTACGTACTGCTGCAGTACGTCAACGCCGGTATGAACATCCCCGGCACCTCGAACGGCGGCTTCGGCTCGGTCCACTCGCAGATCGCACCGCTCTCGCTGCAGATGGCGGTGGTGGTGCTGACCCTGGTGCCCATCCTGCTCGTCTACCCGTTCATGCAGAAGCACTTCAAGACGGGCATGCTCACCGGCGCCATCAAGGGGTGACCCCACGCGCGCGGCCCGTGGGCGACAGCGGGGCCGACGAACGAAACACAGCGGGAAACAGAGCGGGAAGCAGAGAGGGAACCACCGGCATGGTGACACTGGCCGAGGTGGCCAAGGCCGCAGGCGTCTCGCCGAGCACGGTGAGCTATGTGCTCAGCGGCAAGCGGGTGATCTCCGGACCCACCCGGGAACGGGTGGAGAAGGCGATCAGCGAACTCGGCTACCACCCCCACGCCGGCGCCAGGGCGCTGGCCGGGAAGCGGTCGCACATCATCGCGCTGGTGGTCCCGCTGCGCACGGACGTCTATGTGCCGGTCATGATGGAGATCGCCATCGCGGTCACCACGGCGGCCCGCCAGTTCGGCTACGACGTCCTGCTGCTCACGAACGACGAAGGCCCCGACGGGGTGCGCCGGGTGGCCAGGAGCGGTCTGGCCGACGGTGTGATCCTGATGGACGTCCAGCTCGACGACCCGCGGGTCGCCGTTCTGCGGGAGACCGGAGCCCAGGCCGCACTGATCGGTCTGCCCGACGACCCACGCGGACTCGCCTGCGTCGACCACGACTTCGCGAGGGCGGGCGCGCTGTGTGCGGAGCACCTTGCCGGGCTCGGCCACCGGGAGGTGGCCTTCATCGGCTACGCGCCGGCCGTCTACGAGCGGCACGCCGGCTATGCCGAGCGGACGCTGGACGGATTCCGGACGGCTGCCCGGGACCTCGGGCTGTCCGCGCTGCAGCGCCCCTGCGAGGGCACGTACGAGTCCACGGCGGGCACTTTGGCGCGCATCCTGGCCGACCGGCCGGGGACGACCGGTTTCGTGGTCCAGAACGAGGGGGCGCTCGGCCCGCTGCTGTCCCTGCTGCGGACCTCGGGGCGCGTGGTGCCCGAGGACGCGTCGGTGGTGGCGCTCTGCCCGGAGCCGCTGGCGGAGCAGTACTCACCCCGGCTCACGGCCGTCACCGGCCCGGCGAGAGAACTCGGCTCCCGGGCGGTGGAACTGGTGGTGTCCCGGCTCGACGGCCGGGAGACCGAGGAGGTGACCCTCCTCACCCCGGTGCTGACGCCCCGGGAGAGTTCCGGCCCGGCGCGGCAGTAGGGCTGCCGTGCCGGACCGGGGCGTCAGCGCGTGTCCGCGCCGATGTCGACGAGCCGTTCGAAGAGGAACTCGTGCTTGAGGAAGGAGACGTCGTACTCATGACCAGGAGAAGGCGGGATCAGCTGCGCTGCCTGGATCAGCCGCCAGCCGTCGCGGAGCGCCGCCGTGCCCGACTCGTACGGCGGCTCGTCGCCGTCGCCCGTGGTCGGGTGGGTGCGACCGGTGCCGTCGTACCGTGACCAGCCGACGACCCAGGAGTCCAGGGCGGAGGTGGCCAGGTACAGCACCAGCACCTGCTGCCGCAGCACCGGCCCACGTTCGGCCGGCGGGGCTGTGCCTGTCGCTTCCACGGTCATACGGCGGCCCCCTCGGGACGGTTGGAGACCCTGGTCACCCAGTGGTCGAGGTCGAAGCCGGGGTCACCGGTCAGTTCGCGCCACAGCAGGACGCGGTTGTACCGCTCCAGCCGTCCCGTGGCCTGCTCGTACCAGGGGAACCCCTGGTCGAGCTCGGTGCGCACCCGGGGATCGCCCAGATCCGAGGTGTCCCACAGGAGGCGCTGACGCACCGTCGGGTTGAAGCGGATCTTGAACATGTAGCGGGTCGTGTCGCTGTCGTTGCGCCGGCCCCCGTGCCAGAGGCCGTGGTGCAGAAACACCACGGTGCCGGCCGGGCAGACCAGCCGGTCCTGACCGCGCAGGTTCTGGTAGCGACCGGTGTCGGACTCGTTGATCCGCCGCAGGTGGCTGCCGGGCAGGCTGAGCGTGCCGCCCATCTCCAGCGACACTTCTTGGGGGTAGTACATGAGTTGCACGTCGAAGGCGTCCGGCCGGACGTCGATGATGGCGTCCGCGTGCAGCGGCTGGGCGTCGCCGCCGTGCGCTTCGCGGGTGTGCACGGCGTGGTGGTCCACGGTCGGCTCCGGACCCACCAGGCTGTGCAGCGCGCCTGCCACCTGCGGCAGTTCCAGCAGCCTGCGGGCGAAGGAGCCCTCCGGGTAGCTCTCGGACACCGGTGTCCCGTACGGCACGTCGGCAAGCCCGCCCGCCAGCACCCGCAGTCCCTCGGCGTTCATGTCCGCCGGGACCACCGCGTCCAGCCGCAGCGAGCCGCGCGCCACGAAGCGCGCCATCTCCACCGAACTGAGCAGTGTTCTGATCTGTTCCATGACCGCCACGCTAGGCCGCGGCCGACGGGCGGCGCGTGGGCGTCGTTCACCCTCCACTGGTCGATTTTCACCACACATCCTGCCGAGGCACCATGACCGAACTCCCGCCCCCGCACACGGCTCTCGTCCTTCTGGACACGCCCCCCGTCCCCGTCGCCATCGGCATCGGTGTGCACGGCCTCGGCGGGCACACCGACGAGTTCCGGCTGCCGGACCTGTGGCAGTTCCATCTCTACGGCTACGAAGCCGACCTGACGGTGGACGATGCCGCGTTCACCGTCCGGCCCGGCAGCGTCAGCCTCGTGCCGCCCGGCGCGAGCGTGCGCTACCGCTACCGGGGCCGCTCCGAGCATCTCTACGTCCACCTGCGGATGGCCTCGGGCGGCGCCGTGCGCAGCGTGCCCACCGTCCAGCACGCGGGGCCCGAACGCGCCGCGCTCACCGCCCAGTTGCAGCAGGCGCTGGCCGCGTGG
This sequence comes from Streptomyces sp. NPDC051976, assembly GCF_040680795.1. Classification (NCBI taxonomy): domain Bacteria; kingdom Bacillati; phylum Actinomycetota; class Actinomycetes; order Kitasatosporales; family Streptomycetaceae; genus Streptomyces; species Streptomyces sp. NPDC051976. The sequence goes on along the minus strand of NZ_JBFAXL010000006.1, from coordinate 71,392 downwards.
CCGCACGCCCCGGCGAGGGCGGCGGCCGAGGTGTGGTCCGCGCTGTGGCGGGTGGCCCAGCTCGGCCCGTCCGGGGAGCGCAGTGCGCGGACCATCCACCCGGCGGTGGCGGCGGCGGTGGCCGCGATCGAGGCACGGTTGGCGGAGCCGCTGGCCGTGGCGGACATCGCGAAGGCGGCAGGTGTCTCGCACAACCATCTGACCCGGCTGTTCCGCGCCGCCACGGGGGAGACCGTGGTCGGCTACATCCGCGCCCGCCGGATGGAGCGCGCGCGGCACTTCCTGCGTGCCACCACGCTCTCCATCCCCGCTGTCGCCGCCTCCGTCGGCATCCCCGACCTCCAGGCGTTCAACAAGGCGTGCCGCCGCGAACTCGGGGCGTCCCCACGGGGCGTCCGCGCGGCGCAGACGGTCGCCGTCCGTCCCGGGGGCACCGGGGCGAGGTGACGACGACCGTGTTCAGCGCTTCGGGGGAGCCGTGCTCTCCCGGACCGTGAGCGTCGTGGCGATCTCCAGGCCGACCTGCGGCGCCAGCTCGCCGCGCCCCAGGGCGAGCGCGAGCTCGGTCGCGGTGGCGGCCATCTCTTTCAGCGGCTGCCGGACCGTGGTCAGCGGCGGAGCGAGCAGCGGCGCGACGGGCAGGTCGTCGAAGCCCACCACGCTCAGGTCCCGCGGGATCGACAGCCCGAGCTCCCGGGCGGCCTGGTAGACGCCGAGCGCCTGGAGGTCGGTCACGGCGAAGACGGCGGTGGGCCGGTCGGGGAGCGACAGCAGGTCGCGCGCCGCCGCGTGGCCGTCCTCGAAGGTGAGAGGGGCCCAGGGCTGCAACTCGGGCTCAGCGGTGATGCCGGCCTCGGCCAGGGCGGCACGGTAACCGGCCTTGCGGGCTGTGCAGAACAGGTGGTCGGGGCCGCTGATCAGCGCGATGCGGCGGTGCCCGAGTGCGAGCAGGTGGCGCACCGCCGCGTGGCCGCCGCGGAAGTTGGTGGCCCCGACGAAGGGGGTGTCGTCCGGCAGTTCGCTGATGGGGTCGTAGACCACGAACGGGACACCCCGCGCCGTCAGCCGCTCGCGCTCCGCCGACGTCAGCCGTTGCACCGACAGGTAGCGGTCCGGGCGGCCCCCAGGGGTGTCGTCGACGGGCTGAGACCGGCCCTGGTGCTGCCCGATGTCGAAAGCCGCCACCGCGACCCCGTGCCGCCGGGCCACTTCCTCGACCCCGCGCAGGATCTCCTCACCCCACATGTTCGCCAGCTCGTGGAAGACGAGTGCGACGAGATCGGCGCCGCTGTCGTCCGACTCGCCGTACCCGTGGTGGCTGAGCAGCTCCTCGATGCAGGCACGGGTCCGCTCCGACACACTCGGGTGGCCTCCCGGCGCCGACGGTGCGGAGGGGATCGGGTTCCGTGCGGCGTCGGCGACGTACGCGATCGTGACCGAGGTCAGCCCGTCGTCCTGCGCGGCCCTCTCCTCGGCCGCCGACTCGTCCGGTGTCCCGTCCGTTGCCTGGTGTGCCATGTTCGCTCTCCCGCTCCATGGCGGCTCGTCGAGTTCGCCATCGTGGGGCGGGCCTTGTCCAGGAGTCGGCCCAGCCCGCCTGACGGGGTCATTCTGGCACCCTTCGCCGTCACGCCGGAGGGGCATGGGCGGGCCGACCGTTCGGCGCCGGTGCCCAGGCCGTGCGGGCCGTTGACCAGGGTGAGAATCGACCAGCAGAGGGTGAACGCGGCCCACGGCCGGCACCGCTGATGCGGCTAGCGTGACGGTCATGGGGGCCAGTCGGGCGCGTACGGCCGTCCGCTCTCCATCGCCCCCCGTCCCGCCCCTCGCGCCCTCCGGAGGAACCCCTGTGCCGCTGACAGACTTCGGCCTCGAGGAACTCGTCGGCTACCGGCCGGAGCCGACCGCGCCGCACGACTTCGACGCGTTCTGGCAGCGCACCCTCGAGGAAGCTCGCTCCCACGCGGTCGCGGTGAAGGCCGAGGACGTCACGGGCCGCTTCCGGCTGCACACCGTCGAGGTGGAGGACGTCCGCTTCCCCGGCTGGAACGGCGAGCCGGTGGCCGCCTGGCTGGTGCGCCCGCGCGTCACCGAGGGCCCGCTGCCCGTCGTCGTGACCTACCTCGGCTACAGCGGCGGCCGCGGCCTGCCCACCGAGCACCTGCTCTGGTCCGCCGCCGGGTACGCCCAGCTGGTCGTCGACAGCCGCGGCCAGGGACACGACACCCCGGACCTGAGCGCGGGAGCGGGGACCCAGTGGGCCGGAGGCTTCATGACCCGCGGCATCGAGACTCCCGAAACGTACTACTACCGCCGCCTGATCACCGACTGCGTACGTGCGGTCGACGCTGTCACGGACCTTCCCGGACTCGATGCCGGCAGGGTGGTGGTGGCGGGTGGCAGTCAGGGCGGCGGACTGGCCGTCGCCGTGGCCGGACTCCTGGGGGACCGGGTGGCGGCGGCGCTGCCCGACGTGCCCTTCCTGTGCCAGTTCCGCCGCGCGGCCCAGATCAGCGGTGACGGGCCCTACCAGGAACTCGCCAAGTACCTGCGATGGCACAGCCGCCACCGCGTGGAGCCGACCTTCGCGACCCTCGACTACTTCGACGGCGTCCACTTCGCACAGCGCGCCACTGCGCCGGCCCTGTTCAGCGTCGGCCTGATGGACCCGGTCTGCCCGCCCTCCACGGTCTACGCCGCCTTCAACCACTACGCCGGCGAGGACCGCACCATGACCGTCTGGCCCTTCGCCGACCACGGAGGCGGCTACGGCTCCCAGCCTCCGGTCCGACTCGCATGGCTCGCGGAACGCGGGATCACGCACCACGCACGAACGTGAGGAACCTGCCTGATGAAGTTCACCGACGGCTACTGGCTGATGCGCCCCGGCTGTACCGCGCGCTACGCCGCCGAGGTCGCGGACGTCCGGGCCGACGAGCACCGGCTGACGCTCTACGCGCCCGTGCAGCACGTGACCGGCCGTGGCGGCACGCTCAACAGCCCGCTGCTGACCGTCGAATGCTGGTCGCCTGCCGAGGGCGTCATCGGTGTGCGCACCACCCACCACGCCGGATCGGTGGGCCGCGGGCCGCAGTTCGCGCTGTCCGGTGCGGGGGAGGGCGCCGGTAAGGTGCACCGGCACGGCGAGGTCGTGGAACTCAGCTCCGGTGAGCTGACGCTGCGGGTGGACACCTCCCAGCCGTGGCGGCTGGAGTTCACCGCCGACGGGCGGGTGCTGACGTCCGCGGGGGCGCGCGGCACCGGCTTCGTCACGGACGCCGACGGTAGGCACCACATGCTGGGACAGCTCTCCCTGGGTGTCGGCGAGCTGGTCTACGGTCTCGGCGAACGGTTCACCCCGTTCGTCAGGAACGGCCAGACGGTGGACATCTGGCAGGCCGACGGCGGCACCAGCAGTGAGCAGGCGTACAAGAACATTCCCTTCCACCTCACCAACCGGGGATACGGCGTCTTCGTCAACCACCCCGGCAAGGTCAGCTACGAGGTCGGCTCCGAGTCCGTAGGCCAGGTGCAGTTCAGCGTCGAGGACCAGTCGCTGGAGTACTTCGTCGTCCACGGCCCGACGCCGAAGGAGATCCTGTCCCGCTACACCGCGCTCACCGGGCGCCCCGCCCTGCCGCCGGCCTGGGCGCTGGGGCTGTGGCTGACGACGTCCTTCACCACCGACTACGACGAGGCCACCGTCAACAGCTTCGTCGACGGTATGGCCCAGCGCGGCATCCCGCTGAGCGTCTTCCACTTCGACTGCTTCTGGATGCGCGCGTACCAGTGGTCCGACTTCACATGGGACGCGGAGACCTTCCCCGACCCGGTGGGCATGCTGGCCCGGCTCAAGGAGCGTGGGCTGCGGGTCTGCGCGTGGATCAATCCCTACATCGCGCAGAAGTCGCACCTGTTCGAGGAAGGCTTGCGCGAGGGCTACCTGGTACGCCGCAGCGACGGCGGCGTATGGCAGTGGGACCTGTGGCAGCCCGGCATGGCGCTGGTCGACTTCACCAACCCCGCCGCGCGTGAGTGGTACGCCGGGCAGTTGCGGGTCCTGCTGGACCAGGGCGTGGACTGCTTCAAGACCGACTTCGGCGAGCGGATCCCCACGGACGTGGTCTGGCACGACGGTTCCGACCCGGAGCGGATGCACAACTACTACACCCACCTGTACAACCAGGCCGTCTTCGACCTGCTGCGCGAGGAGCGCGGCGAGGGCGAGGCCATGCTGTTCGCCCGCTCCGCCACGGCCGGCGGCCAGCAGTACCCGGTCCACTGGGGCGGCGACTGCGAGTCCCACTTCAACGCCATGGCCGAGTCGTTGCGTGGCGGCTTGTCCCTCGGGCTGTCCGGCTTCGGCTTCTGGAGCCACGACATCGGCGGCTTCGAGGGCACGCCCACCCCGACCGTCTTCAAGCGCTGGGTGCAGTTCGGCCTGCTCTCGTCCCACAGCCGCCTGCACGGCAGCAAGTCCTACCGCGTGCCGTGGGACTACGGCGAGGAGGCGGTGGAGGTCACCCGTGAGTTCACCCTCCTCAAGCACCGCCTCGCGCCGTACCTCCAGAGAGCGGCCCAGCAGGCGCACACCACCGGCCTCCCGGTGATGCGCGCCATGGTGCTGGAATTCCCCGACGACCCGGCCGCGGCCGTGCTCGACCGGCAGTACGTGCTCGGGGAGGACCTGCTGGTCGCCCCGGTGTTCACCGACGACGGCACCGTCGACTACTACGTCCCCGAGGGCACCTGGACCAACATCCTGACCGGCGACCGGGTCACCGGCCCCCGCTGGGTGCGGGAGCGGCACGGCTTCCACACGCTGCCGCTGCTCGCCCGCCCCGGCTCGGTCATCCCTTTCGCCGCCGACGACCAGCACCCCGTGTCGGCCTGGGCGGACGGCGTCGAGCTGCGGGTCCACGCCTTCCCCGACGGATGGGAACGCGACGTGGCGATCCCCAGCACCGACGGCCCGGGGGAGACCGCGCGCTTCCGGCTGCGCCGAGAGGGCGACTGGCTCCGGGTCGCCACCGACAGCCCCCACCCCTGGCGGCTCCGGATCGGCGGACCGGACGGCCCCCTCCACACCAGCCCCGCCGGCACCCCGGAGGCCGAATTCCCCTACCCGGCCACTCCTCGGCGGGCGCAGTCGTCGGCCAGCAGCAGATAACCGCTGGCGGTCCAGGTGTACGCGCGGTCCCGCAAGCCTTCTCCGCTGAGGGCGTCGAAGTTCTCGGCGAAGCCGGACTTCTCGCACAACGACCGGAAGCGCCGGCTGATGTCGTCCGCGAGGCCGGTGTGACCGGCGCGGCGCAGGCCGTCCTCGATGAGCACGGTGGGCGGAGCCCATATCGGGCCGCGCCAGTAGCCGTCGGGCTCGTAGTGCGGCGAGTCGGGGTGTTCGGTGGCCAGGCCGTACGGCGTGAGATGGGAGGCGATCCGCTCGGCGAGCCGGTCGCCGATCTCGCGCGGCAACCGCTCACCCAGCACGATCGGCATCAGGTCCAGCAGGCTGCGGCTCGCCCTGAGCCCGCCGCCGTGCGGGGAACCGGTGCGGAAGCCGTCGCCCGCCCACAGTTGCTCCACAAGGGATTCCTGGAGTGAGTCCGCGGTGCGCAGCCATTGCGCGGCCCCCTTCTTGTTCCCCAACAGCCGGGCAAGCTCCGCCAGTTCGGCCAGCTGGAGTACGAGGAAGGCGGCGAGGTCCGCGGTGAGCGTCACCCTGTGGGCATCGAAGGTGGTGGCGTTGTCCCAGCCGCTGTCGTTGCCGTGCTGGTAGTGGGGCAGTTTCTGGCCGGGCGCGATGCGAGCGGTGAGCCAGAAGTCCGTCCAGCGCGTCAACCGGGTGTAGACCTGGATGAGTTGGTGCGTCCCCAGCGGGCGGGGCAGGCGTTCGCGCATTCGGCGCAGGGCCCAGCCGTGGATGGGCGGTTTGACGAAGTTGTACAGGACCTCGGAATGGGTGACCGAGTCCGGCAGGGCGCCGGTCTCGTCCTGGTGGTCGAACGGGAGCTGGAACTGGTCCCAGGCCAGGTCCGGCAGGCCCGCCGCCAGCGCGAGGGCGTTGAAGCAGTGGTCCCAGCTCCACACCTTGTCCATCCAGTGCTTGGACATCAGGACGGCGGGACGGCGTACGAATCCGGCGGGACGCACAGTGGCCGACCACAGGACGTAGGCGGCGAGGTCCGCGGCCGGCGCATGGCCGGCCGTCCGCGGGGTCACCGCGTCGGCGAAGTCGCGGAACGCCCTGTGGTGCGATGCCGCCGCGGTGTCGAAGTCACCAGGAGCGGTGTAGGGCGGACGCGCGCTGTCCATCTCCTCGACGGCGGCTTCCCAGCCCTGCGCGCCGGACAGGACGACCCGGCGGTCGGCGCCCCCCAGGTCCTCCAGTCCAGCCGAGGTGGCGACCGCGCCTTCCAGAAGGGTGATCCGGTAGCGGCGGCCCGTCTCGTAGGAGGTGAAGTGGTAGGACCCGTCCACGGGGTCGCGGTAGAAGTACGTGCCGCTGAACGGCGTCAGTTCGGGGGTCGCGGGCGTGATCATCAGATCGAGGTCGCGCCCGCGCAGCCGGACGGTGTCAGCGCTCTCGTAGACCAGCTCGATCCGGCCGGCCTCCGCCTCCCAGATCAGTCGGGCCGGTGTGACGTTCCAATTGGTCTCTGCCCGCTCGCCGCCGGAGGTGTGGAGCGGCACGAAGCGCAGAACGGCATGCATGCCGTTCTGGTGGGAGACCAGATGCAGGTCCCGGGTGAGGCTGTGCTGGGCGATGACCGGGGAGATGTTGAACCATGATCCCTGGCGGCTGAACGGTATCTCCTCAATCGCGAAGGCGGAGCTGTCGGGGGAGACGGTCATCGGTGGGGGCTCGATCCTGACAAGTTAGGTACTACTTGGATGCGGCGGACTGCGCCGCGGACAGTGCGTCCGCCGGCGACTTCGCACCGGTCAGTGCCGCCTGCACGGCACCCCACAGTTGCTCCGAGATCCTGGGGTACTTGGTGCCCAGGTCGTCGCTGGTGCGTCCCTTGGCCCCGCGCACTGCCTGAACCCACACCTTCAACTCCGGGGCCGCGGCCACCTGCTGGTTCTGCACCGCGTCGGTCGGCGCCACATACGACAGGGTGGTGTCGGTCGCCAGCAGGTTCTCGGCGTCGGTCAGGCATGTCACGAGCTTTTCCGACGCCTTGTAGCGGCCGGTGTCCCGCTGCACCGGCACGGTCACGAACTCGCCACCGGTGGGAGCGGGGGCGGTACCACCGGAGGTCGCCGGGATCGGGATCGTGCCGTACGCGAAGCCGGCCTTCTTGGCGTTGGCCAGCTGCCAGGTGCCGTTCTCGGCGAAGGCGAAGTCGCCGGTGGCGAACTCCTGCCAGCTCGTGGTCTGCGTGTTGTTGATCACCGAGTTCGGCGCGTACCCCTGCTTCAGCCAGTCCTTCCACAGCGTGACGGCGGAGACCGCCTTCGCGGAGCCGAGATCGGTCAACTGGGCCCCGGCTCCCCAGAACCAGGGAAGGAACTGGAAACTGCCCTCCTCGGTACCGATCGCGGAGAAGGTGATGCCCTTCTTGCCCGCTGCCTTCACCTTGGCCAGCGCCGCGTTCAGCGTCGCCCAGTCCTTGATCGACGCAGGATCGACGCCGGCGGCCTTCAAGATCTTCGCGTTGTAGTAAAGGGCCAGCGTGTTGGAGCCGATGGGTGTGCCGTAGGTCTTGCCCCCGCTCTGACCCGCCGCCAGCAGGTTCGGCTCCGCCTGCGCGGTGTCGATCCCGTTCTCCTGGGTGCTGGTGAGCACCCCGCCGTCCGCCAGGGTGGACACGACGGGGTTGTCGACGATGAGCACGTCCGGAGCGCTGCCCTGCTGAGCGGCCAGCAGCGTCTTGTTGGTCAGATCGGTGGTGTCGAATGCCGTGCGCTTGACCTTCACCCCGGCCCGGGTGCCGCAGTCGGCCAGCAGTTTGGCCCAGGCCGAGGAGCCGTCGAACTGCGGGTACGGGTCCCAGACCGTGTACGTCCCTCCCGCCGCGGACGACGAGGACCCGTCGCCCGGGGAGGACGACGACCCGCACGCGGTGATCGCGCCGGCCGCCGTGACGGCGGCCAGCGATGCGACGGCGAGCCGCCGCCCTGCGGATCTGCTCATGGCACCTGCCCCTTGCGTTCGGTGATTTAGCGAATCGATTCGACAGCGAACGTAGGACGCTCACCCACACCCGTCAATAGTGCTGTACCCGCTTCTTGAGCTCCTCCGAGCCGGGCGCGGACACCCTCATACTGAGGATTCGTCCGTGCCGCGTCCGAATCGATTCGCAGGCGGTATGATCACGTCTGCGGATGTACTTAGGGAGCGGCATGAACATCGGTGAGATCGCGCGGCGAGCGGGAGTGTCGCGCAGCACGGTGTCGTACGCGCTCAGTGGCAAGCGCCCCGTCGCGGCCGGTACCCGTAAACGCATCCAGGACGTGATCGACGAACTCGGATATCGGCCCAACGCGACCGCGAGGGCGCTCAAGGAAGGCCGTACCCGCACGGTCGGCCTGGTCATCCCGCCTGCCGGCAACCGGCTCACCCACATGCAGCTGGACTTCGTCGCCAGCGTCGTCGACGCGGCCGCCCGCGCCGACCTGGACGTGCTGCTCTCCCCGTCCGGCGGCGACCACGACCGTTCTTTCGAACGGCTGGTGTCGGAGAGCCGCGTCGACGGAGTGATCCTCATGGAGATCCGGCTGGAGGACGCCCGCGTCGGCCGGCTCCAGGAGGCCGGACTGCCCTTCGTCGGTATCGGGCACACCGCCGGGGATCAGGCGATGTGCTGGATCGACATCGACTACGCCGGTCTCATCGGCCATACGGTCCGGCACCTCGCCGACCTCGGCCACCGCGAGATCGCGCTCATCACCCGTTCCCCGGAACTCGTCGCGGCGGGCTACGGCCCCGCGGTCAGGGCGCGGGAGGGATTCCTCGCGGCCGTCGGTGAGCGCGGTATGACGGGCCTCGAGGTGACGTGCGGGGACGACGCGCGCTCCGGCCAGGAAACCATCGAAGAACTCCTGCGGACGCATCCGGACCTCACCGCCGTCACCACCATCAACGAGGCCGCGCTGCCCGGCATCCAGCGGGCGCTCGCCGACGCCGGACTGACCGTGCCGCGGGACTTCTCCCTCACCGGTGTGGCGGCCCAGTTGTGGGCGGAGGACTTCCGTCCGCCGCTCACCGCGGCGGATGTGCCCGCTGTCGAGATGGGCGGGCAGGCGGTGGCCCTGCTGGTCGAGCGCATCGCCGCGCCGCTCACGCCGCCGCGCCACATCCTGCTCGCGCCACCGATCTCGCTGCGCTCCAGCACCGGCGCCGCCCCCGCGCACCGCCGGGCGTAGGCGACCCGCGTACCCGACCCGGCCACCGCTCCCGGTGGCCATGACATGGGATGAGTGGGCCCCGCTCCTCACGTCTCTTCCTCCAGCTCTTGGTGGGTTGCGCGGTGGGATGCGTAGATGAGGCACAGACATGGGATGTCCTGCTAGGCTCGCCTGGCACCTGCAGGGAGTGGGGATCGATCGATGTCGCTGACCGACAAAGCCATCGCACGTATCAGGGAGCTCATCCAGTCCGGTGAGCTGCTTCCCGGGGAGAAGCTGCCCCCGGAACAGCAGTTGGCCGCTGATCTCGGGCTCTCGCGCAACCTGATGCGCGAAGCGGTCAAGGCCCTGGTCGTCGCACGTGTTCTGGAGATCCGGCGGGGGGACGGCACCTATGTGACGAGCCTGGGTCCTGAGCTGCTGCTGGAGGGCCTCGGCGCGGCCGTGGAACTCCTGCGCGGCGACAAGCTGCTGGAACTGACCGAGGTCCGCAGGCTCTTCGAGCCGATCGCCACCGGACTGGCCGCCAGCAGGATCACCGAGGAGCACCTCGCCGAGATCAAGCACCACCTGGACGCGATGACCCTCGCCAGCGATGACATCGAACGGCTCAACGAGCACGACGCGGCCTTCCATCGCGCGGTGATCGCGGCCGCGGGGAACAGCACGCTGGCCACGCTGATCGAGGGCATCTCCAGTCCCACCTTGCGCGCCCGGATCTGGCGCGGTCTGGTCGACGACAACGCCGGGGATCGGACCATCGCGGAACACCGGGCGATCTACGACGCCTTGGCCGCCCGGGACAGTGCCCTGGCCGAAGCCGCGGCCCTGATCCACGTGAGTACGACCGAGCTGTGGCTGCGCGAGCACTTCGACCAGGAGGCAACCGGCACGGGCGGGCCCGCGAACGGCTAGTGCGGGGTGACGCCGCCGCCCCGTGGCCATCGGCGTGGCGTGGTGGGAGGAGGACGAGACATGAGCGGTGTGGAACGCGACGCGGTGGCGCTGCTGGAACAGTTCGACGGCGGGGGTCGGTTGGCCGTCGCGTTCTCCGGCGGCGCGGACTCCGCGCTGGTGCTGGCTGCCGCGGTACGGGCTCTGGGGCCATTGAACGTCCTGGCGGTCACGGCCGTCTCCGAGAGCCTCGCGTCGGGAGAGCTGGAGCGGGCCGCGGAACTGGCCGCCTCTCTGGGCGTCGCCCACCTCACGCCCAGGACGAGGGAGCTGGACCGCGCCGGCTACCGGGCGAACGGCGCGGACCGCTGCTACTTCTGCAAGTCGGAGGTCCTGGACGCGATCGTCGCGCTCGCGGCCGAAGAGGGCTTCGGCCAGGTGGCCACCGGCACCAACGCCGACGACGCGACCGACCCCTTCCGGCCGGGCATACGGGCCGGCAAGGAACGCGGCGTCCTGACCCCGCTGCTGGGCGCCGGCCTGAGCAAGCAGCAGGTGCGCCGGCTCAGCCGCCACTGGTCCCTGCCCACTTGGGACAGACCGGCCATGCCCTGCCTGGCCAGCCGTATCGCCTACGGTCTGCGGATCTCCGGTCCCCGGCTGGCCAGGATCGACCGGGCGGAGACCGCCGTGCGGGCCCGGCTCGCCGCGGCGGGGATCGAGGCAGGGGACCTGCGGGTACGGGACCTGGGCGGGGGCCGGGCACGTATCGAGGTTCCCGCGGGTGTCCTTCCCGCGGTGGGCAGGGTTTCGGGACTCCTCGACGACCTCGCGGCCGTCGGGTTCGACGCGGACGCGGTCGAGCTGCTGCCTTTCCGCTCCGGTGCGCTCAACGACCAACTCACCGCCGCTGACGCCCCCTTGTAGCCCGTACCCGTACATCAGCACGGCGGACGGACCGCGACCCCCATGCAGGACCCCGGTCCGCCCGCGTCGCGCGGTGGGGCTATCCGAGGGTCCACCGCTGGTTGGACTGGCCGTTGCACGTCCACAGTTCGACCAGGGCGCCGTTGGCCGTGGACGCTCCGCTCACATCGAGGCAGAGCCCTGAGGGGACGCCGGTGATCGTGCCGTCGGAATTGAGGCTCCACTGCTGGTTGGCGGAGCCGCTGCACTGCCAGATGACGACCTTCGTGCCGGGACTGGTCCCGCCGCCGTACGCGTCCAGACACATCTGACTGCTACCGCTGTAAACGGTCAGCTGGTTCGCTGCGGTGCGCGTCCAGTACTGGTTGGCCTGGCCGTTGCAGTCCCAGGTCTGGAGCTGGGTGCCCGCGGTCGTGCTGAAACCGTTCACATCCAGGCACTTGGCCGCGCCCACCGCGTGCAGTGGGCCTGACGAGCCTGTCGTGCCGCCGCTGCCGGGATGCAGTTGGACGACCGCGATCGAGTACGCCGGTACGGTCTGGCTTGTCGCGCTGCCTGACGACGCCGAGGTGATCGACGCGGCGTTCTTGGCGTACGTGTACACCGTCGGCGTGGACGAGGACGGTGTGAAGCCGGCGTAGTTCAACGACACATTGGCGGCGTTGCTGGGGTCCTTGTTGATGAGCATGACGTCCACGTCGCCGTTGGCCCGCTTGACCGCGTGCGCGGAGACGAGGGCAGTGGAGCTGCTCGCTTTGACCAGCGCGTCGCCGGGCGCGCCGAGCTTGGTGATCATCTCGGTGCCGTAGTACGGGGCGAACGGTGTGTTGAGGGCCGGTTCGCAGGAGGCGCCGCTGGAGAGGACGCCGAAGTCGTCGTAGTCGGTGGCACCGTCGACACTGGTGACCTTGCTGCAGTCGGTGCCGTTGTGCAGGGCCCACCAGTCGACGTTGAAGGCGCCGTTCTCCATCCAGGTCAGGTAGTTGTCCGGGGCGAACAGGCCGCTGGGGGCGGTGTTCTTGTAGGCGTTGCCGTTGGCCTCGGTGACCGCGATGCCCACATTCGCCGCGTTGGCACCGGCGTACTGGTTGATCAGCGAATGTAGCGCACTCGCCACGCCGGGAATCTCGGCCTGCGGCTTGCCGAGCATGTCGGCCTCGCCGGTGCTGTTGGGGTACTGGTGCACGATCACGAAGTCGATCTTCGATCCGGCGATCGACATCACCGTGTGGTTCCAGTCCTGGGTGTCGCCGGGACCGGTGATGCCGTCGGGCCAGGCTCCCGGGGTGGTGAGCACCGCGCCGATCTTGATGCCGGGGTCGACGGCCTTCATCGCCGAGACGTACTGCACCAGGTTGTTCGCGTAGGTCGTGGCGCTGTGGCTGGAGTGGTTGTCGGTCTCCCACTTGGACCCGTACTCGCCGTTGCCGTAGACCTCGTTGCCGACCTCCCAGTACTTGACGCCGTATCCCTTGGTCACGTTGGCGTACTTCACCCAGCCCGCCGCTTCCTGCGGCGTGCCGCTGCCGTAGTTCGCGGTGATGACCGGCTGCGCTCCGGCGGTCCTCAGAGTGCTCATGTAGGTGTCGAAGTCGGTGTTGGGCGCGACGAAGCCGCCGCCCTCGACGGTGTGGGTCTGCCAGTGGTAGCCGTCCGCGTACGACCCGCCGGGGTACCGGACGGAGTTGATGCCGGCGGCGTTGAGCAAGCCGGGTATGGGCGCGCTGTTCATGTTGGGGTCGTAGACGGCGACGTTCGTGCCGACGCCGCCGGCCGGGATCGTCGCCAGTCTCTGTCCGGCGTCGATCGACACCGAGGCGGTGGTGGCGGCGGTGGCGGCGGGTGCGTCTGCCACGGCGGCTCCCACCGCGGCGAGCAGCATGGTTGCGGCCCAGGCGAGCGGGCGGGACCGCAACGCGCGGATGGCTGTGCGCATGTAGCTCCTCCGGGACGAGGCCAGTGGGCGAGCGCGGCGCTCGGCTCGACGAGCCGGGCTGCTGTGAGGTGCGGTGTCGCGAGCGCCCTGGAGGCGGACGAATGTAGAAAGTTTCTCTATCAAGCCGCAATACTTTCGCGAAAGCGAAGCTAGTCAGAGGGCTGCTTCCGGGTCAAGAGGCGTGCACGCATCACCCTCTGAGCACAGAATCGGGGCCGGACGCGGCGCGGCGTCCGGCCCCGGAGTCCTGTTCAACTCCGCAGGTCCCACTGCTGGTTCGACCCGCCCGTGCAGTTCCAGAGCTGGATCTTCGTTCCGTTCGCAGTGGAGGTGCCCGCGGCGTCGAGGCACAGGCCCGACTGCACCCCGGTGATCGTGCCGTCGGTGTTGACGTTCCACTGCTGGTTCGCCTGCCCGTTGCAGTCCCAGATCACCGCCGCGGTGCCGTTGCCGGTTCCCTGACCCGAAGCGTCAAGGCACTTGTTGCCGTAGACCATGAGCTGCTTGCTCGCGGTGTACGTCCACCGCTGGTTGGCCCCGCCGTTGCAGTCCCACAGCGCGGCCTGCGTGCCGTTGACCGTCGTGGAGTTGTTGATGTCCACGCAGCGGCCCGACTGCCGGCCGACGATCTCCTGGCTGCCGGGCGGGGGGCTGGTGGGCGGGGTGGTGGTCGGCGGCGTGCTCGTGGGCGGGTTGGAGTCGAACTGGGTGAAGAACTTCCAGACCTCGCCCGACGTCCATGTGTGCCAGCCGTCGCCGGTGGACCCGTCGATCGGGCCGGGGTCGTGCCCCGCGCCGTCGAACGCCGCCCACACGACCGGATAGCCGGGCTTGCACCCGGAGTAGGCGGTGATGATGTGTGTCAGGCTGCCGTACGCCGGCTCGGGCGGGTTCTGCGGGGTGCAGCCGTTGTTTCTGACGAACGTGTCACGCAGCGCACGGCCACCGGCGATGGGCAGGACGTTGTCCCGGAGGCCGTGGAGCCCCATGTACGCGACGGGCTGGGTGCCGCCGCTGCACCCGCTGAGGTTCGCGCCGGAGTAGACGGCGACCGCGCGGAAGACCGTCGGCCGGGCGCAGGCGAGGGCGTAGGTCATCGCGCCGCCGTAGCTGAAACCGGCGGAGAACACCTGTGTCGTGTCGACGCACAGGGCCGCCTCGAGCTGCCTGGTCATGTCGTCGACGAAGGTGACGTCCTGGCCGTTGGTGTTGCCCCAGCCGTTGTTGATGCCCTGGGGTGCGACGAAGATGGTGCCGTTGTTCGCGCTGTCCGCCAGGCGCCTGAGCCCGTAGTAGGACCAGTTGTATCCGTCGGTGCCGCCGGAGTCGACGTCGTTCGCGGTGCCGCCCACCCAGTGGAATCCGAAGACCAACCGGTAGGGGTGGTTCACGTCGTAGTTGGCGGGCACCCGCAGGATGTAGCCGCGGTTCTGGCCGCTGCTCGTGATCGTGTGCGAACCGCTCGACAGCGAGGGCGCCTTGCCGCAGCCACTGGTCCCCGCCGCGGCGCCGGCGGGGGCGGACCAGGCGGTGGCGCCGAAGTGGGTGCTCATCGTCGCGCCAGCTGCGGCCATGATGAGGACGACCGCGGTCACAACGGGAACGAGTAAGGATCTGATTCTCATGGCTCTTCTTCCTCTGTGGGGGGACATGAGGGAAGTAATGTGAGCGCTAACATGCGTCTCTCGTCCGGGCGGCGCTGTTGCCGACAGTGTTGATTCGAGCCCAAGAGGAGTCAATAGTTTCGTGGCAACTTTCGAAAAATTCGCTTCCGGGAAAGGGTTCCATGGCCCATGTCCGGGCTGGTCGGGAGGCGGTGCCAATCCGTGAACTCATGGATCGGCTGCGCCTGACGCACCGTGAAAGGCGTGTGAGGACAGCGATGTCGAAAGTTTCGAAGCCACTCGGTCCGTGCGGAGCGCGGCGGCTGCTACCCGTCGTGGGGCGTCTGGCCTGCGGCTGTTGCATGTGTTGTTGACGCTGCCCGCTGTGTCTGCTTACCTGACCCACCGCGGCCCATGTCGGCCTCCCCGATTGCCGGATCGGGTGATGCGCGGGGGCGAAAGCTCCCGGACGGGCACCGCTGGCACGCTCCGCTGTTCGCGCGCATCGGATCGCTCCGCCCCACAGCTCGTCCCCCCACCTCGGGCACTTGGTGCCTCGTCATCTCTGGAGGTCACATGACCCCGAAATTCCGGCTGCCCTTTTCAGGAAAGCCAAGGCTCCGCGCTGTCGGTGCCGGGCTGGCGGTCGCCGTGGCCGGCGTGCCCTTTCTCGCCATGAGCGCGGCAGGACCGGCCGCCGCGGCCACCTCGCTGCGCACGCTCGCGGAGGCGCAGGGGCGGTACTTCGGCACCGCCCTGACGGACTCCGACCTCAGCAACAGCAACGAGATCAGCATCTCCAACGCCCAGTTCGACGCCGTCACACCGGGCAACGAGATGAAGTGGGACGCCGTCGAACCCGGCAACGGGCAGTACAACTTCGGCCCCGGCGATCAGATCGCCTCCTACGCCAGGTCACACGGCATGCGCTTGCGCGGCCACAACCTCGTCTGGCAGAACCAACTGCCCTCCTGGGTGAACAACCTGCCGCTCAGTCAGGTGCAGGGCGCGATGGACGCCCACATCACGACCGAGGTGAACCACTACAAGGGGCAGATCTACGCCTGGGACGTGGTCAACGAGCCGTTCAACGGCGACGGTTCGTTCGTCAACGACGTGTTCTCCAGGGCGATGGGGTCCACCTACTTCGCCGAGGCTCTCCGTACCGCTCACGCGGCCGACCCGAACGCCAAGCTCTACATCAACGACTACAACATCGAGGGGCAGAACGCCAAGAGCAACGCGTTGTACAACCTTGCCAAGACCCTCCTTGCCCAGGGTGTGCCCCTGGGCGGCATCGGTTTCGAAAGTCACTTCATCGTCGGCCAGGTCCCCTCCGACTTCCAGGCCAACATGCAGCGCTTCGCCGCCCTCGGCCTGGATGTGGCCGTCACCGAGCTGGACGACCGCATCCAGCTGCCCGCGTCGAACGCCGCCCTGCAGCAACAGGCCACCGACTACGGCAACGTCGTCAAGGACTGCCTGGCGGTCTCGCGCTGCGTCGGCATCTCGCAATGGGGCGTCGACGACGGCAACTCGTGGATTCCCGGCACCTTCCCCGGCTGGGGCGCCGCCACCATGTACGACAGCACCTTCCAGCCCAAGCCCGCCTACGCCGCCACCGCCACGGCACTCGGAAGCGGTGCGACCCCGCCGCCGAGCAGCACCCCGCCGTCGAGCACGCCGCCCTCCTCACCGCCGCCGACCGGTTCGGCGCCGTGCAAGGTGTCCACCACCGTGGACGCGTGGAACACCGGCCTGACCGAGCAGGTCACGCTCACCAACACCGGTAGCAGCACGATCAACGGCTGGAAGCTCGGCTTCACGCTGCCAGGCGGTCAGACGGTCGTCTCCGCCTGGAACGCGGCGGTCAGCCCGTCCAGCGGAGCGGTGACAGCCACCAACCTCAGCTACAACGCCTCGCTCGCACCCGGCGCCTCCACCAGCTTCGGCCTCCAGGCCGACCACACCGGCAACACCTCCGCCCCGGCCGCCTTCGCCCTCAACGGCACGCCCTGCACGTCCGGCTGATCCCGGCGGCGGCGCAGCCGTCGGCCCAGTCCCGAATCCGAGTCGGCAAGGAGGTCGCCGAACCATGCCCGTCACGACCGTGAGCACCACGCGTTCCCCCTCTTCCTCGCGATCCACCCTTCGGAGAATCCTGGCGCTGCTGTTCGCCGCGGTGCTCCTCTCGGCGGCGGCACCGCTGCTCACTCTCGCCGCCGCCCCGCCCGCCGCCGCCCTCGGCAACGGCCTGGCCCTCACCCCGCAGATGGGCTTCAACGACTGGAACGCCTATGGCTGCAACGTCTCCGAATCGCTGATCAAGTCCACCGCGCTGGCGATGCACGACAACGGCATGCAGGCGGCCGGCTACACGTATGTCAACATCGACGACTGCTGGATGACGCATGCGCGGGACGGCGGCGGCCGGCTCGTCCCCGATCCGTCGAAGTTCCCCGACGGGATCAAGGGCACCGCCGATTATGTCCACTCCCTGGGCCTGAAGCTGGGCATCTACGAGGACGCGGGCCTGCAGACCTGTGGCGGCTTCCCCGGCAGTCTGGGCCACGAGAGCGCCGACGCGCAGTCGTTCGCGTCCTGGGGTGTCGACTACCTGAAGTACGACAACTGCTACGCCGGCCCCGGCTGCGCGCTCAACAGCTGCCCCAACGGAAGCAAGCAGCCGGCCGAGACCCGCTACCAGGTCATGCGGGACGCGCTGTCCGCGACGGGCCGACCGATCCTGTTCAGCCTGTGCAGCTGGGGCGAGGACAGCGTGTGGACATGGGGAGCGGGCGTCGGCAACAGCTGGCGGACCACGGGCGACATCAACGCGAGCTACTCCAGCATGCTGTCCATCTTCCACAGCAACGTGGGGCTGGCCTCCTCCGCGGGCCCTGGTCACTGGAACGACCCGGACATGCTGGAGGTCGGCAACGGCTCGCTGTCCGTGACGGAGAGCCGTAGCGAGTTCAGTCTGTGGGCGGAGATGGCGGCGCCCCTGATCGCCGGCACCAACATCGCCTCGGCCGGCTCCACGACCCTGTCCACGCTGACGAACTCCCGGGTGATCGCGGTCGACCAGGACGCGCTGGGCAGGCAGGGCACGCTCGTGTCGTCCTCGGGCGGCCTCGATGTCATGGCCAAGCCGCTGGCGAACGGCGACGTGTCGGTCGCCCTGTTCAACGAGACCGGGTCGACGGCCACCATCACCACCAGCGCGTCGGCGATCGGCAAGACCGGCGCGGCCGGCTACGCCCTGACCGACCTGTGGTCGGGGGCCACCTCCTCGACGTCGGGCACGATCAGCGCGTCCGTGCCCGCTCACGGCACCGTGATGTACCGGGTAGCGGGCGGAACGAGCGGTGGGGGCGGCGGAAGCACCACCGGTGAGCTGCACGCGGTGGGCGCCGGCAAGTGCCTCGACCTACCCGACTCCGCCACGACCCCGGGCACCCAGGTCGACATCTGGACCTGCGCGGCCGGGCCCAACCAGACATGGACAACCCACACGTCTGCCAACCAGCTCACCGTCTACGGGGGGAGCAGCCAGATGTGCCTGGACGCCTACGACAACCAGACGTCGCCAGGAACGAAGGTCGAGGTCTGGACGTGCAACGGCCAGCCCAACCAGCAGTGGACGCTGAACTCCAACGGCACGGTCACCGGAGTCCAGTCGGGGCTCTGCCTCGACGTCACCGGCGCCTCGACGGCCAATGGCGCCCTGGCCGAGCTCTGGATGTGCAACGGCCAGCCCAACCAGCAGTGGACGCTGGGGTAGGCCACCGCCCGGCACCGCCCCGTTCATCCTTGTGTGCCATACCTCTTGAGGCCCAGCCCCAATATGTGTCAGTCTCATTTCGGATCGATGACTGCAGTCCGAGAGTCAGTTCATGGCGCAACAGTCCCCCCACAGGAAGTGTGAGCGCTCACAACTCGCGTGGACGCGTACATTCCTTCCCCAGGAGTGTCCCGTGGAACAAGGAACAGGTGGACGGCCTTCTGACGGCCCGTCGCTCTGGCGGTGGCAGATAAGACTGATCCATGGGGCGGTCTTGGCGCCCCAAGCCTGCCCAGCGGCACGCTCACCCCGAAGGAGTCATTGATGTCTGTCCTGATGTCCTTCCCGCTCACCGGTCGGCGCCGTGCCAGACCGATCGCCGTGTTCCTGGCGGCGCTCGCCATGGCCGCGGCCATGTTCGGCGGCCGGGCGGCGGCCACCGGTCCCGAGGATCACGCCGCGGTCCGCGGCGCGGTCCAGGCGGCGGTTCCGGCGGCAGCGGCCGCCTCGTCGCTCCCGTGCGACCTCTACGCCGCCGGGGGCACCCCGTGCGTCGCCGCGCACAGCACCACCCGGGCTCTGCTCGCCTCGTACAGCGGCCCGTTGTACCAGATCCAGCGCGCGTCCGATCAAAGCTACCGGGACATCGGCCTGCTCTCCACCGGCGGATACGCCGACGGAGCCTCGCAGGTCTCGTTCTGCGCGGGCACCTCGTGCACCATCACCAAGATCTACGACCAGACGTCCAAGCACAACGACATGCCGATCTCCTGGGGCGGCTACTGGAAGGGCCCGGGGGCCAACGGGGCGGATGTCGGCGCGGACGCCATGGCCCTGCCCGTGACAGCGGCTGGGCACCAGGTCTACGGCGTCAAGGTCACGCCGGGTGTGGGCTACCGCGTCGACCACGCGAACGGAGCACCCACGGGAGCGCAGCCCGAGGGCATCTACATGGTGACGTCGTCCAACTACACCGACCAGTGGTGCTGCTTCGACTACGGCAGCGGCGAGAACTCGCACACCGACACCGGCAACGCCACGATGAACGCCATCTACTGGGGCAACGCCTGCTGGTTCGGCGGCTGCGTCGGCGGCGGCCCGTGGGTCGAGGCCGACCTGGAGAACGGGATGTTCCACACCGGTTCGGGATCGAACAAGGACCCGAACAACCAGGGCGTCCACTACCCCTTCGTCAGTGCCTGGGAGAAGAACAACGGCACCAGCAACTTCACGTTGAAATACGGAAGCGCAGGTGGTGGAGGACTGACCACCACATACTCGGGCGGACTTCCAGGCGGCTACTCACCGATGAAGACCGACAGCTCCATCCTCCTCGGCACGGGCGGCGACAACAGCCCGACCGGCCAGGGCGAGTTCTTCGAGGGCGCGCTGACGGCCGGCTTCCCGTCGGACGCCACCGAGAACGCCGTGCAGGCCGGCATCACCGCTGCCGGCTACGGCGGCTCCACCGGCGGCGGAGGCGGCACGCCCCAGGCAGTCTCCAGCGCCAACGGCGGTCGCTGCCTCGATGTCCCCAACTCCTCGCAGACCAACGGCACACAGGCGGAGCTCTGGGACTGCAACGGCGGTGCGAACCAGCAGTGGACCCTGACCTCCGCCAAGGAACTGAGGGTCTTCGGCGGCAAGTGCCTGGACGACGAGGCGAAGGGCACGGCCAACGGCACCCGGGCGATCATCTGGGACTGCAACGGCGGAACCAACCAGCAGTGGAACGTCAACTCCGACGGAAGCATCACCAGCGCCCAGTCCGGCCTCTGCCTGGACGCCAGCGCGTACGGAACCACCAACGGCACCCTCGTGCAGCTGTGGCAGTGCACCGGAGCCAGCAACCAGAAGTGGAACCGCGGTTGAGCGGCTGACCGGCTCGCCGCCCTCTCAGGGCGCTCCCGACCGCCCGGCAGCGGCCGGGGGCGCCCGCCCGGGAACGCCCTCGATCAGCACTCATCTCCCCTCGGAAAGAGCGAAAATGACCTTCCTCGTACGCGCCCGCTCGAGCACGGGACGACCACGGGCCGCGGCTCTCGTCGCGGCCCTGGCCGCCGCCGCGGTCGTCGCGGCACCGGCCGTCACCTCCCATGCGGCGACCATGACCACCCTCTACGCCTCGCCCAGCGGGAGCGGCACCGCCTGCTCCGCCTCGGCGCCCTGCTCCCTGACCCAGGTGAAGTCCGCCGTCGAGGCCATTGACGCGAACATGAGCGGGGACATCGCCGTGCAACTGGCCGGCGGCACCTACCGGATGTCGTCGCCCTTGTCTCTCGGCGGCGCGGACTCGGGCAGCAACGGTCACCAGGTGGTGTGGCAGGCTCAGGCGGGCCAGAGCCCCGTGCTGTCAGGCGGGCGCCAGGTGACGGGGTGGACGCTGAAGGACGCCGCGAACAACATCTACGCCGCGCCGGTACCCACCGGTGCCGACTCGCGCCAGTTGTACGTCGACGGCGCCCTGGCGCCGCGCGCGGCCATCACGATCTCCCGCAGCGACGTGAAGGTCACCGCAGGCGGGATGACGATCGCCAACCCGGCGCTGAACTACCTGGCCACGCTGCCGCAGCAGAACCGGATCGAGGTCGAGAGCCAGAACTCCTTCACCGACCGCTATGCACCCGTGCAGTCCATCAACGGCACCGCCGTCACCATGCAGCAGCCGGCCTGGAACAACAACAACTGGGGCTACGACACGCTCGCCAGCCCCTTCGCCGGCGGAACCCTGCTGCTGGAGAACTCCTACTCGTTCCTGAAGACCCCCGGGCAGTGGTATCTCGACCCGGCGGCGGGCCAGCTCTACTACAAGGCGCCGGCCGGTTGGTCCTCCACCGCCCATGACATCGAACTGCCCCAGCTCACCTCCTTGCTGCAGGTCGGCGGCAGTTATGCCAGTCCCGCCCACGACATCTCCTTCCAGGGCATCGCCTTCGAGCACAGCACGTGGCTGCGGCCCAGTACCTCCGTCGGATACGCCGACCAGCAAAGCGGCGCCTTTCTCGGGAGGCCGTTCACCCAGCCCTCGGACTTCCTGACGTCCTGCCAGTCGGGCTGCCAGCTCTTCGAGGCGGCGCGCAACGGCTGGGAGCAGGTCCCCGCGGCGGTGCAGGTCTCCGCGGCCAACGGCATCACCTTCTCCGGGGACACCTTCGCGCACCTCGGCCAGGTCGGACTCGGCATCGGCAACGACGGCGACGCACACGCCTCCGGCGTCGGCCTGGGTGCCTCGAACATCGCGGTCTCGGGGAGTACGTTCACTGACGACTCCGGCGCCGGCATCGTCGTCGGCGGGGTCCAGCCGGACGCCCACCACCCGTCCGATCCGGCGATGACCGACCAGAACATCACCATCCAGGGCAACAGGATCAGCGGTGTCGCCAAGGACTACAAGGACATGGCCGGGATCCTGTCGACCTACGTCACCCACGCCGTCATCACCCACAACGAGGTCTCCGACCTCGCCTACGACGGCATCGACGTCGGTTGGGGCTGGGGAGCCAACGACCCCGGCGGCAGCCAGGACTACCGCAACCGCGGCCTGTACAACTACCAGCCCGTCTACACCACACCGACGACACTGAAGAACACCGTCGTCAGCTACAACGCCGTCCACGGGACCAAGAAGGTCTTCCACGACGGCGGCAGCATCTACAACCTGTCCGCCAACCCCGGTGCCAGCATCGACCACAACTACATCTACGACAACCAGCACACCGTCGGCCTCTACCTCGACGAGGGTTCCCGCTACGTGACCCTCGGCAGCAACGTCGTCCAGGATTCCGGTGTGTGGGCCTTCACCAACGCAAGCGGCACCAACAACACCAACGACAGCACCTTCGCGAACAACTGGTACAACTCCGGGGCGACCCAGGTGGCGACCGGTTCCCCGCACAACAACGTTCTGACGGGGAACGTCCAGGTCAGCGGAACCAACTGGCCGTCGGGCGCCCAGCAGGTCATCTCCCAGGCGGGTGTGACGAGCGGCGGCGGAACTTCGGGGGAACTGCACGCGGTGGGTGCGGGCAAGTGCCTGGACGTCCCCAACGCGTCCACCATGCCCGGAATCCAGGCCGACATCTGGAGTTGCTCAGGTGGGGCGAACCAGACCTTCACCCGGACGTCCAGCGGTCAACTGACCGTCTACAGCGGCGGCAGCCAGCTGTGTCTCGACGCCAGCGGCCAGGGCACCAGCTCCGGTACGAAGGCGGTCCTGTGGACCTGCAACGGCCAGAGCAACCAGCAGTGGACACTCAATGCCAACGGCACGGTCACCGGAGTCCAGTCGGGTCTGTGCCTGGACGTGACCGGGGCGTCCACGAGTGACGGCGCCCTGGTCGAGCTGTGGAGCTGCAACGGCCAGAGCAACCAGCAGTGGAGCCTGGGGTGATTCCTTGACGGTGACGGAACGCCCGTGAGGTGCCCGGGCCGGCCCGCATGGTGGCAGCGGAGCCGGCCCGGGTCCGGGGCATTCCCGTGTCGTCAGGTCCCTGCGCGCGTCACTCGTCGAACGGCGTCCGGTAGGAGGGCGGTTGGGTGCGCAGGCCGAGCCGGAGCGTGAGGCGGACGGTCGTGGACGGGGGGAGTTCCACCTGAAGCCAGGGGCTGTCGACCGTGGCCGAGACGGTGGTCACCTTCGGCGCCTTGTGGCCGTAGTCGTACAGGTCGCCGATCCAGGAGGGGTCGTCGCAGACGGTGTGGTCCACCGAGCGGATGGTGTGCTCGGCGAACGCGCCCGCCTGGACGATCACGGAACGGGCGCTCTCGGGGTCGAGGTTGACGAGGTCGACGACGGTGGCGTCGGGATCGATGGCGGAGACCAGGGCCGCGACCTGGGGCGGCAGTCCCGGTCTGCGCGCGGCGGCGTCGTAGTAGCGCAGCCGGGCCTGCTGCAGGCCGCCGTTGTAGACGACCTGCGGCCCTCCCCAGGTGAGCTGGACGAGAGCCTCGGTGACCACGGGGTTGGACTGCTGCCACAGGTGGATGTCCTCCTCGGGTACGTCCCTGTCGCGGTACCGCTCCATGCGGGTCAGGCGGTGGCGCACCTGAGCCTGGGCGGCGGCCAGGATCTTCTCCGGATAGTCCGGGTCGTCACCCGCGAGGAACGCGAGCCAGGGCTCCTCGTGGCCCGCTTCCTCCTTGCTGCGGAAGGACCGGACCGTCCGCCAGTCGTGGCCGCCGGCGGCGCGCAGCCGCTCGATCCGCTGCCGGTCGGCGTCGGAGGCCGTGTGGTGCCACAAGGCGGTGGGGACCGCCATCAGCAGGGGGTTGTGGTCGAACCAGCCTCCGTCCTTGTACCGGTAGGGCACGTGGAAGGTGGGGGTGTGCACCTCCTCGGCCAGTTGGGCGGTCCACTTGGACGGGATGCTGGAGTCCGACTCGGTGAAGGGCATCACCTTGCCGCGGGAGATGATCTCGTCCAGCGCCGGGCGTACCAGGTCCAGGTACCCGTCGTCGTCGGTCGCGGCGGCCGCCGCCAGAGCGGCGACGATCGCGGCGTGCCCCACGCTGTACCAGCCGTGTGGCCAGGACCACCCGTAGTGTCCGCCGTACCAGCGGCCCTCCAGGAGGCCGCCCACCGTACCGTCCGGGGCGACGTTGTCGGGCAGGACGCCGCCGTTGGCGGCCGCGCGCTCCCGCCAGGCGCCGACGTACTCGGCGATCCAGTCCCGGTAGCGCCGCTCGCCGGAGAGCAGCCAGGCGTTGAGGACGAGTCCGGCGGCGGCGAGATTGACCGCGGTGTCACCGGCGCCGAGCCTGCGGCGCATCTCCTCGCCGAGACGCGGGTCGTCGTCGAGGGGAGGCTGCTCCGCGCCCGCGGGGAGGATCCAGTCCAGCGGGAAGCCGTACGACCGCGCTTCCTTCGGCAGCCACGGATAGGCGGCACCGTCGAACAGGCCCTCCCGCCGCGGGTCGCTGCCGTTGTGCGAGCGACGGATGACGCGGTGCGCCGGGTCGTAGTTCCCGTGCTTCGGGTCCACGTACAGGTCGGCGAAGCGCAGTGCCCTCGCGGCCCACCGCTCGGGAGCGGCCATGCACAGGAAGTACAGGAGCAGCAGGCTCTCGCCCTGGTGGAACCAGTCGTACCCGCGCTCGTACTCGTCTGTGAGCATGCCCAGTTCGGTGAGCTGGCGGGTGACTCCCTCCCAGTGGAGCTCGGCCTGGGGGAGCAGGTCGTCGGCACCGCCGAGCAGGTAGAGCTGGGGCCAGTTGAAGAACACCTCGTAGAAGTCGTCGACGCCGTCGCGGGAAGTGAGCGCACCGGTGTAGCGCAGCCGTCCGTCGGGGCCGGTGAAGTCGCGGGCGAACCTGCGCCAGGCGTGGTCGAGCAGGTCGAACAGGGCGCGTTGCGCGGTCGCCCAGCCTGGCGGTTCGAGCAGCGGCACCGAGGCGGTGATGACGGGATGCATCGGAGGGAGAGCTCCAATCGGGTGCCGGAGTTCAGTTCTTGCTCGCGCCGGCGAGCATGCCGGCGACGAGGAAGCGCTGGGAGAACAGGAAGACGACCAGAACGGGGGTGATCGCCAGGAGTGTGGCCAGGGCGAGTTCGGGGCGCTGGACGTCGAGGGCGCCGGCTGTCGGGTTGAACTGCGGCACGGAGTCCAGCAGCGTTCCCAGGCCCACCTGGACGGGGAACTGGTCGCTCTGCGGCAGCATCACGTACGGCAGGTAGTAGTTGGTCCAGTTGGCGACGAAGCTGAAGAATCCGACCAGCGCCACCACGGGGGCGGCCAGGGGGAGCGCCACGCGCCGGAACACGCCGAACTCCGAGCAGCCGTCGAGCCGGGCGGCGTCCAGCAGTTCGCGGGGGAGCGCGGTGCTGAAGTAGATGTACGTCAGGTACACCCCGAACGGGTAGAACGCGTAGGGGAGAACGATCGACCACATGGAGCCGATCAGGTGGACCGCGTTGACCTCCAGGAACAGCGGCACGACCAGGGTGGCGTTCGGCATCAGCATCACGACGAGGGTGGCCACCAGCAGCGTGCGCCGGCCACGGAACTCCGTCATGGCCAGCGCGTAGCCGGCCGGCACGGCCACGCACAAGGTGATCACCAGCGCGAGGAACGCGTACACCGCTGAGTTGCGCAGCCACAGGAACATCGCGTCGCCCTGGTAGGCGGTCAGTGCGTTCCAGTTGGCGCGCAGGGCGTGGAGGGACCCGAACGACAGGGGATTGCCGTGCACGAGCTGGTCGTCGGTCTTGGTGGCCGCCAGCAGCAGCCACAGCACCGGCAGGACGAAGAAGACGACGAACAGGGCGAGCACCAGGACCGGCAGGGGGTTGGGGGTCCTTCGCCCGGAGCGGCCGGACCGTCCTCGTCCTGGGCGGTCCGGTGCCGGCGGGGCGCCGGGCGCGCCGCGGGTCGTGGCGGCGGCGCCCGGCCGCGCGTCAGTCCGCATCGAAGAACCCCGATCTGGCCACGAAGACTCCTGCCACCACCAGCCCGACGACCAGCAGTTCCACCGAGACGGCGGCCGCGGTGTTGACGTCGTTGTTCTGGAACGCGAAGTCGTAGGCGAGCTGGTTGAGCGAGTAGTCCCGTCCGGCGACGCCGACGCTCGCCTGGGACAGGAGCTGCGGTTCGACGAAGAGCTGGGTGCCGCCCGCGAAGGCGAGGATGACCATGTAGACGATCCACTTGCGCAGCAGCGGGATCTGGATCCGGCGAGCCGTCTGCCAGGCCCCCGCGCCGTCGATCCGCGCGGCCTCCAGGATGTCGGGCGAGATGTTATTCAGTGCCCCGTACATCACCACGATCCAGCCGCCCGCGCCGGTCCAGAAGGCGATGAGGGTGAAGAGGATCGGCAGGTGCCCGGGGGCGATGACCTCCCCGAAGGAGTGGTAGCCGAGGGCACGCAGGAGGAATCCGATCGGACTGACCGCGGGGTCCAGCACGAACAGCCACACCAGCACACTGGCCGCACCGGCCAGGGCGCCGGGTACGTAGTACAGGAACCGCAGGGCCCTGCTCACACCCTTCAGCGCCATGCGGTGCAGCAGAAGAGCGAGCCCCACGACGAACATGACCAGCGACACCAGCCACCACGCCAGGTACAGGGCCACGTGTTCGATCGCGGGCAGGAACCGGAAGTCGTCGGCGGCGCCGCGGAAGTTGGCCAGGCCGTTGAGGGAGCCCCCGCCGTTCGTGAAGGCGAAGTAGATGGCGTATCCGGTCGGTACGACACCGAAGGCGACCAGCAGGACGACATAGGCGGCGACGAAGCCGTGACCGGCCCGGCCCGGCCATCGCGTTCTGCGGATGTCCGGCGCCGCGCCCCGGACTGCTCCGGCCGGGGGCGCGGTCACTGCGTCACCTTGTACCCGTCGGCGCGGGCGTAGTTGGCGATCGCGCTCTTCCAGTCCGGCAGGAGTGAGGAGATGGTCTTCCCCGCGGTCAGTTTGGGGGTCACCGTGGCCGCCCAGACGGCCTCCTGGCTGAACTGGCCGTATCCCCAGCCGGTCCAGACCTGGTCGGCCGCGGCCTGCAGTGGTGCGGTGATGTCGTCGGCGAAGTATCCCGACGACGCCTGCTTGGCCAGCCATGCCTTCGCCACCGGTGCGTACGCCGGGTACCCGGGAGCGATTGCCCCCTGGTAGTCACCCGAGGTCGTCACCCATGTCATGAAGGCGGTCGCGGCCTTGAGGTGGGCACTGTGGGCCGAGAGCAACCAGGTCCCCCCGCCCACGTTGCCCGCCGTGGTGGCGGACTCGTTCGACCACCTGGGCATCGGCGCGATGGCTATCCGGTGCGCCGGCGTCTTGAACGAGCCCTGGAACAGGGCTCCTCCGTACCACGAAGGGCCCGGCATCATCAGGATCCTGCCGGCCTGGTTCTTGTCGAACTCGGAGCTGAACACGCTGCTCAGCGACATGGTCTTGTTCTGGATCAGAGTGTCGAGCAGCGCGGCCATGCGGGTGCAGCCGGGCCCGGTGGTGTTGACCGTCACGGCCTTGGGGCCCGTGGTCCCGTTGGCCCCGCACTTGCTCGCCCACATGTAGATCTCGGGTGCGAAGGAGTCGCCTGCCGAGCCCACCAGGTAGCCAGGGTGCTCGGCGGCCACCTTCTGCCCGAGGGCCTGGTACTCCTCCCAGGTCCGCGGGACCGAGTAGCCCCACTGCTTCATCAAGGGCGCGTCGTACCAGAGCACCGTCTGGGCCAGGTCGTTGCGCAGACAGTACAGGGTGCCGTTGACGGTGCAGGGGTCGTTGGCGCCCTTTGCCCATCCCGCCAGGGTCGAGGCGGGGACCAGGCCCTTGTCCAGCGGGGCGGCGAAACCGTCGTCCACGGCCCAGGTGGTCTCGTTGTTCTGGCTGCTGAAGACCACGTCCGGCCAGCCCTTGCGGGTGCGGTTGAACAGACTCACCTTGGTGCGCAGGTAGTTGGAGCCGTTGGCGTCGCCGTCGTAGGTGACGATGTCCATCTTCACCTCGGGGTGGCGCTGCTGGTACAGCTTCGCGGCCGCCAGGCGTGAGGAGTCCACCCACACGGTGAGGGCGCCGGCGGTCTGCTTCACCGGGTGGAACCCTTCCTTGGTGGTGCCGGAGGTGCCGCCGCCGCATGCGGCGAGAGTGGCCAGTACGAGGGCGCCGACCGCGGCCAGCGGGCCGGTGCGTCTGCGGGTCCTGTGCGGTGTGTGCGCGCCGGCCGCGGCGACGGCACTGCCCTTCGCTGTCATGAGCAACTCCACTACGTCGTGGCACCCCGCCCGTCCGTCACCGGGACGTGGGCCGGAAGGTCTGCGCTTTGGTCACACATAAGAAGGGCTCTGGTCGGTCGGCGTCAACATGATGAGCGTGTTTATTTCGGGGATTTCTCCTCTACCTCCCTGCTCATGAGGCATTTATCACCGCATTTACAAGGGTATGTACCGGGTGTGAGTCAAAAATGAGTCGTACATATATGGTCGCCCCGAGGCGGGTGTATGCTGCGCGAGATGTCGCGGGGGCCGTGTCGCGTGCCTCCCGGCATCACACGGAGATGAAGGAGGGCGGGCCGAGTGGACGGCGATCCCGTACCGGCCGCGACGGGTGCAGCCCCATCGACGCAGGCCGAAGGCCAGGAGGCCGAGGTGTACCGGCCCGGCTACGAGCTGGTCGCCGAGGAGATCCTCCGTCTCATCGCGGAGCTGAAGTTGCAGCCCGGAGACCGGATGCCGACCGAGAACCAGTTGGCCTCGCGTCTGGGCACCAGCCGCACCGTGGTTCGCGAAGCCGTCAAGATCCTTTCGGCCATCGGCCGGATCCGGGCCCAGAAGGGTCGAGGGCTGTTCGTCGCCAACGACGCGGGCATGATGGGGTCTTCCCGCTGGGGCAGCTTCTTCCTCCCCACCGACCTGGACCACGTCTACCGACTGTTCGAGTTCCGCAGGGTGCAGGAGGTCGCGGCCAGTCAGCTGGCGGCTACCCGGGCCACGCCGGCGGATCTGCGGGCGATCGAGGCCGCGGCCGAGATGTGCCGGGAAGGTCATGTGACGGGTCGCCTGGAACTGTTCGACCGCGGCGACGACGACTTCCATGTCAGCGTCGCCACCGCCTCGCAGAACCCGTTCCTCGTCGACGCGGTGCGTGAGGCGCGCCGCCTGCAGCGGCAGTCCAGCACCATCGGGTTGCACGGCACGGTGGGCGGACACGCCGAGGAGGCCGTGGCCGAGCACGCGGCGATCCTCCGGGCGATCAGGGAGGGCGACCCGGAAGCCGCGGCGGTCGCGGCCACCACCCACCTGGACAAGACGCTTGAGGACTACCGCCGGGAGATCCAGCGCCGCGTGTTCGGCTGACACCGCACCGGGGACCGTGCGGCGCCGCCCCGGCCGCGAGTGACGCGACCGAGGCGGCGCTCCGGCGAGGCGCGAGTGGCCCACCCGGGGACACGACGCTCACCTCAGCGGCGGGACCACTGCTGGTTGCTGCCGCCCGTGCAGTTCCACAGCTCGACCGGCGTCCCGGCCGTGGTGGCAGCTCCGGTGACGTCAAGGCACAGGCCGGAGTTCACGTTGGTGACGGAGCCGTCGCTGTTGAGGTTCCACTGCTGGTTGGTCCCGCCGTGGCAGTCGTAGATGATCACCCGGGTGCCCGCCGTGGTGCCCGCGCCGGACGCGTCGAGGCACTTGCCGCCGTACACGACCAGTTCCTTGGCGGAGTTGAGGGTCCAGGACTGGTTGGAGCCGCTGTTGCAGTCCCAGATCTCGGTCTGGGTGCCGTTGGCGGTGGCCGCGCCCGGCACATCGAGGCAACGGTTGGAGCCGGCGCCGCGCAGTACCGTGCCGTCGCCTGACCCGCCGCCTCCGGGGTTGGTACCGGTTCCCCAGCCCCACTGGAGGCGGTCGAGACCGGATTGGTTGGTGACGGTCAGGGACAGGTTCGTGCCGGTGCCGCCGAGGGTGGTGATGGCGCAGGAGGCGTTCTCGCAGGGGCCGGGCCCCTGGGTCTGGGTGGCCTGCTTGACGCCGGTCCACAGCACGGAACCCATGCCGAGGCTTCGTACGGTGTCGGTGATGGCGTAGAGGTAGGACAGGTCGTTGGTGCCGTCCTTGGGGCCGTTGTAGTTGACGCCGGTGTTCATGGGGACGCCGAACTCGGTGAGGACGGCGCGGTCGGCGTGGCCGCACAGGTTGCCGGTGAAGTCGTTGACCCAGGCGGTCTCGGTGGTGTGGGAGTCGCCGAACATGCCGTAGATGTGGATCGACAGCAGGGTTCCGGCCAGCCGGGAGTCCGAGCCGACGGCGCACAGGTTTCCGTCCGACCACAGGCCGGGCACGATCACCTGGCCGCGGGGGAGGCTGGGATAACGTGCCAGCCAGGCGGCCTCGAAGTCGGTGAGGTCGGTGGCGCTGTACGCGTATGGCTCGTTCATGATGTCGAAGGAGAAGTTGCCGCGACCGCCGTACTTGCTGATCATCGTGTCCCACATCCGGTAGAAGGACGCGGTGTCACTGACCTTCCCGCCCTGCAGCCAGGGGGCGACGATGACGTTCAGGCCCAGTGCGGTGGCGGCGTCGAGGGCGGCGGTGTAGCTGTACCACCAGGCTCCGGACGTGGTCGCCGCGTTGAATCCCATGCGAACGGTGTTGGCTCCCAGGTTCTGGAAGCCTTTGAGGATGGCGGTCGACTTCGTGTAGGTGGTCGCGTAGTCGTCGGACGTCGACAAGCCCACGGGGACGTTCGGGCCGGTGATGAAGTTGTCGTCGGGGTCCGCCCAGTTCACTCCGTGGAACCGGCTGGTGGTGGTCTGCGCCGACGGCACGTCCGCGTGCGCGGTGCCGCCGGTCAGCACGCCCAGGAGCATCAGCGCGGTGGCTGCGACACCGGCGATCAGGCGTTTCCACACTTCACGGCCGGAGTTGTCCAGGGCGCCCTGATGTCGTGAGCCGGACACCGGAGGGCGGCGGGCGGCCGCGCGGTTCCGACGGCCGGCAGGGCGTGACGCATCCTTGTGCACGAGATCTCCTTGCGGTGTGGGGTGGAGGCAAGGCGGTGGCGAGCGTGAACGTCCGGCTCCAACGGGCGGCTGCCACGGGCAGAAATCTCCGCACGGCGTCGCCTGAGGGCTGGTGAACGGACCGACGGAACTGTTCCGCGCGAGGTGAGGTGCGGCCCCGATGGGGGTCACGGCAGGAGCGGTCGGGATCGGTGGATGCCCAGTGCCCTGATCCGCGCGGTATGACCGTAGGCCGCCGGCGCCGTCAGGCTCTCGACGACCCGAGGAAAGCCGTGCATGCGGTCGAATCGATTCCCGGCAATCGGTTCGACCCACGACGCTACGGCTGACGGGCGGTGAGGTCAATGTGTGGGGTGGAGCGGCTGTGACGGCGGTACGTCGGCCGGTTTCCTGTGGCTCACAGGGCCGACGACTGCGTCCCTGCTCAGACGTGGTCTCAGGAGCATGGGCCGCGATCGGCCGGGAATCTCGCCCCTTGCGCCGGTCTTGACAGGTCCTCAGGCGGGGGAGCACCGTCTCCTCTCGACAAGCCCCTCAACCAATCCCCTCTCCGGAGAGTCCGTCGGGAGTCCAGGAATTGTTAGCGCTAACACAATCGCCTCAGAGGGAGACCGCATGAAGAACCCAGGTTCGCCGCGCGAACGGCTCAAGCTGTTTGCCCGTGCGACGGCGGCCGCGACCCTCGTCGCGGGCGCCCTGATCGGCGTCACGGCCACAGCGGGCACCGCCGGGGCCGCCACGTCGGAGCCGTGTGACATCTACGCGTCGGGTGGTACGCCCTGTGTGGCGGCGCACAGCACCACGCGCGCGCTGTACGCCACGTACAACGGCCCGCTCTACCAGGTCAGGCGCGGCTCGGACAACACCACCCGGGACATCGGCCTGCTCAGCGCCGGCGGATACGCCGACGCCGCCGCCCAGGACAGCTTCTGCGCGGGCACGAGCTGCGTCATCACGATCATCTACGACCAGTCCGGCCGAAACAACAACCTCACCCAGGCACCCGGCGGCGGCGCGGCCGGCGGCCCCGACAACCTCGCCAACGCCACGGCCGCCCCCACCACCGTCGGCGGCCACAAGGCATACGGCGTCTACATCCCCCCGGGCACCGGCTACCGCAACAACCACACCAATGGCATCGCCACAGGTGACAACCCCGAGGGCATGTACGCCATCTTCGACGGCTCGCACTACAACGGCGGCTGCTGCTTCGACTACGGCAACGCCGAGACCGACAGCAACGACGACGGCAACGGCACGATGGAGGCCATCTACTTCGGCAACATCAAGGTCTGGGGCTACGGCGCCGGCAACGGCCCGTGGATCATGGCGGATCTGGAGAACGGCCTGTTCTCCGGCGTCAACCAGCACTACAACGCCAACGACCCGACCATCAACTACCGCTACACCACCGCCATCATCAAGGGCGGCCCCAACCACTGGGCCATCCGCGGCGGCAACGCCCAGTCCGGCAGCCTGTCCACCTTCTACGACGGAGCGCGGCCCAACGTCTCCGGCTACAACCCCATGCGCAAGCAAGGGGCCATCATCCTCGGCACCGGCGGCGACAACAGCAAGGGCGCCCAAGGCACCTTCTACGAAGGCGTCATGACCTCCGGCTACCCGTCGGACGCGACCGAGAACGCCGTCCAGGACAACATCACCGCGGCCGGCTACAGCAACTCCTCCGGCGGTGGTGGCACGACGGGCGCGCTGCACGCGGTGGGCGCGGGCAAGTGCCTGGACGTGCCGAACGCGTCGACCACGGCCGGTACGCAACTGCAGATCTGGGACTGCAGCGGGGGCGCCAACCAGACCTGGACACGCACGTCCGCGAACGAGCTGACCGTCTACTCGGGTGGTGCGCAGCTCTGTCTGGACGCGTACAACAAGCAGACCAGCCCGGGAACGAAGGTCGAGACCTGGCCGTGCAACGGAGGCGCCAACCAGCAGTGGCAGGTCAACGCGAACGGCACGGTCACCGGCGTCCAGTCGGGCCTGTGCCTGGACGTCACCGGGGCATCGACCGCCAACGGCGCGCTCGCCGAACTGTGGACCTGCAACGGCCAGAGCAACCAGCAGTGGTCGCTCAACTGAGCTGAACCGGACCGCGCCCGGCCTGCGCCGCGCCCGCCGGACGGCAGCGGTCACGCCCTCCGCCCTCCTCCCGGCGCGGTCCGGCGCTCCGGTTCGCCCCACACCCACTGTCCCCACCAGTGAGGAACGCCATGAAGAAGTACACGGCACCCGTGGTCACGGTCGTGGCAGCCGCGCTCGGGACGAGCGCCGTGCTGCTGCCCACCGCGGCGGCCGCGACGCCCCCCACCTCGCGCGCCACCACGGCTCCGACCGCGTTGCGGCTGATGCCGCTGGGTGACTCGATCACCTGGGGGATCGGAAGCTCGTCGGGGAACGGCTACCGGGGCTTCCTCGGAAACCAACTCACCGCCGAGGGTCACCCCCTGGACTTCGTCGGTTCGCTCCGGAACGGCACCATGCCCGACCCGGACAACGAAGGCCACTCCGGCTGGCGGATCGACCAGATCGCCGGCATCGCGAACTCCGTCCTCGCGGGCTACCGGCCCGATGTGATCACCCTGGAGATCGGCACCAACGACCTCAACGGCAACTACCAGGTCGCGACCGCTCCCGACCGGCTCAGCGCGCTCATCGACCAGATCACCGGCGACCTGCCCGACGCGACCGTGCTCGTCGGTACGGTGATCGTCTCCACCAGCGGTACGGAGGAGGCGAACCGGCCTGCCTTCAACGCCAAGCTGCCAGGCATCGTCCAGGCCAAGCAGGCCGCGGGCGAACACGTCCGGCTGGTGGACATGAGCGCCCTCAGCGCCGCGGACCTGTCCGACTCCCTGCACCCCAACGACACCGGGTACAGCAAGATGGCGGCCGCGTTCCACGCCGGTGTCCAGGCGGCCGACGCGGCGGGCTGGATCAACCCCCCGGACTCGGCGAACGGCGGCCAGGTGCGCTCCGGGATCGCGGGCAAGTGCCTCGCCGTCAGCTCCGGGAGCGACGTCAGCGGGACGCCCGCGGAGATATGGTCCTGCGACGGCACCGCCGCGCAGACCTGGTCCGCTCGCTCCGACGGCACCCTGCGAGCTGTCGGAAAGTGCCTGGACGCCACCGGGCGCGGCACGGCCAACGGCACCAAGATCGAGATCTGGGACTGCAACGGCGGAGCCAACCAGCAGTGGCAGGCGTACAACGGCGGCTACCGCAATCCGCTCTCCGGCCGCTGCCTCGACGACCCCAACGCGTCGACCGCAGACGGCACGCAGCTGATCCTGTGGGACTGCAACGGCGGCGCCAACCAGAAGTGGACCGCCCTCCCGGTCACCTAGGGCCCTGTCGCTCCCGCAGTCCGTACGCATGATCGCGGGGCCCTGCCACGGGCTCCGCGCACCCCCCACAAGGAGGAACATCTCTCATGTCCTGGCTCAAAGAAGGGCCCCCACTGCGCACGGCCGTGACGGCCGCCACCGCCTTGACCGCCAGCACGGTCCTGGCCCTGACCGGGAGCTCCGGGGCGCACGCCGCCGGAAGCACGCTCGGCTCGGCGGCGTCCGGCAGCGGCCGCTATTTCGGTACGGCTGTGGCCGCGGGCAAGCTCGGTGACGCGACGTACTCCACGATTCTCGACCGGGATTTCAACATGATCACCCCGGAGAACGAGATGAAGTGGGACACCACCGAACCCTCCCGCGGCAACTTCAACTTCGGGCCCGCGGACCAGATCGTCAGCCACGCCACCGGCCACGGGCAGCGGATGCGCGGCCACACCCTGGTGTGGCACTCCCAGCTCCCCGGGTGGGTCAGCTCGATCACCGACGCCAACACCCTGCGCAGTGTGATGGACAATCACATCACCCAGGAGATGGCGCACTTCAAGGGCAAGATCTACGCCTGGGACGTGGTGAACGAGGCGTTCGCCGACGGCGGCAGCGGCCAGCAGCGCAGTTCGGTGTTCCACAACGTGCTGGGCAACGGCTTCATCGAGGAGGCGTTCCGCACCGCGCGGTCCGTCGACCCCTCGGCGAAGCTCTGCTACAACGACTACAACATCGAGAACTGGACGGACGCCAAGACCCAGGGCGTCTACAACATGGTCAAGGACTTCAAGTCCCGCGGTGTGCCCATCGACTGTGTCGGCTTCCAGAGCCACTTCGGCAACGGCGGCCCGCCCTCCAGCTTCCAGACCACCCTGTCCAACTTCGCCGCGCTCGGCGTGGACGTGCAGATCACCGAACTGGACATCGCCCAGGCGCCGTCCACCGCCTACGCCAACACCGTCAACGCCTGCATGAGCGTCTCCCGGTGCACCGGCATGACGGTCTGGGGCATCCGCGACAGCGACTCCTGGCGCAGCGGCGACACCCCGCTGCTCTTCGACGGCAACGGGAACAAGAAGGCCGCCTACAGCGCGGTGCTCTCCGCCCTCGGTGGCAGCGGCGGCGGCGGTGGCGGCATCGTCTCCGGCACGGTCTACACACTGGGCAACGCTGCGGGCGGCCGGGTCCTCGACGTGCCCGGTGGTCAGACGGGCAACGGGACGCCACTGGAGGTGTGGGACGCCAACGGCGGTACGAACCAGCAGTGGCGCGCCGCCCAGAACAGCGACGGCTCGTACACCTTGACCAATGTCGCGACCAACCGGGTCCTGGACGAACCGGGCAGCCAGACGGCGAACGGCACCCGGATGGAGATCTGGGACGCCAACGGCGGCGCCAACCAGCACTGGCGCGCCGCCCAGAACAGCGACGGCTCCTACACCTTGACCAACGTCGCCTCCGGCCGGGTGCTGGAGATCCCCGGCGGGCAGACCGCCAACGGCACCGCCGTCCAGATATGGGATGCCGCGGGCGGAAGCAACCAGCACTGGAGCTTCCGGTGAGCTGATCCGGGCGAGCAGATCCAGGCACGGCACGGCACGAGCCTCCGGCCCCGCACCGGCGCGGAGCCGGGGGCGTCAACCCCCCACCCCAAGGAACCCCAACATGCGGCCTTCTCCGGTCATGTTCCGCTACCCCGCCCAGCGCGGACACCACTCGCCGATGGCGGCCGTGATGTGCGCGATGGCACTGCTGGCCGCGATGCTCGCGACCGCCCTGACGCTGTCCGCGCCCGCGTCGGCGGCGACGGCCCCGCTGGTGAACTCGGCGTCGGGGCGTTGCCTGGACGTCAAGGGCAACGTCGACACTCCGGGAACGGCCGTGGAGATCTGGGACTGCAACAGCCAGGCGAACCAGGCGTTCGCGTTCACCTCGGCCGGCGAGCTGCGGACGCTGAACGGCACCCGGTGCGTGGACGCCTCCGGCAACCAGACCTCTCCGGGGACCCCGGTGATCATCTGGTCGTGCAACGGCCAGGCGAACCAGAAGTGGCGGCAGAACGCCGACGGGTCCATCACCGGCACGCAGTCCGGGCTGTGCCTCGACGCGAGCGGGAGCGGCACGGCCAACGGCACCGCTGTCATCCTGTGGACCTGCAACGGCCAGAGCAACCAGCGGTGGAGCGGCGCGACGCCGCCGTCCGGTGGCTCGGCCCCCTGCGACATCTACGCCGCGGGCGGTACGCCGTGCGTGGCCGCGCACAGCACCGTCCGTGCGCTCTCCAGCATGTACGAGGGCAAGCTGTACCAAGTCAGGCGCTCGTCCGACAACACCACCAGGGACATCGGCCTGCTGGCGCGGGGAGGAACCGCCGACGCCGGCGCCCAGGACGCGTTCTGCGCGGGCACCTCCTGCGTGATCACCGTCGTCTACGACCAGTCCGGCAGGGGAAACGACCTGTGGTACCAGGGATCGGCCCAGGTCCCGGGATCGAGCCAGAGCAGCCCGGCCAAGGCGACGTCCGAATCGCTGACCGCCGGGGGCAGCAAGGCGTACTCGCTCTACCTCACCCCCGGGAACAGCTACTGGCGCGACGGCCACCTGTCGGGCGTGCCCACCGGCACGGCGCCTGAAGGCGCGTACATGGTGACCAGCGGCACGCACGTCAACGGCGGCTGCTGCTTCGACTACGGCAACAGCGAGACGGACCGGAAGGCGGACGCCGCGGGCGCGATGGACGCGATCAACTTCGGCACCCAGTGCTGGTTCGGCGGCTGTTCCGGCAGCGGACCGTGGGTCCAGGCCGACCTCGAATGGGGTCTGTACTCCGGCGGAAGCCAGTCATGGAACACCAACCAGCGTGCGTTCAGCGGCAAGTTCGTCACCGCCATGCTCAAGAACAACGGGACCTCGAGATTCGCGCTCAAGGGCGCCGACGCGCAGTCCGGCGCGCTGACCACCCTGTGGGACGGCGGCCTCCCCAACGGATACAGCCCCATGAAGAAGCAGGGAGCCATCGTCCTGGGCAGCGGCGGCGACTGCTGCAAGCCGGGCGGCGGTGCCAACCTGAGCGCGGGAACCTTCTACGAGGGAGCCATCGTCTCCGGCTACCCGTCCGACGCGACCGACAACGCGGTCCAGGCCGACATCATCGCGGCAGGCTACCGCTGAACCGGGGCGGGCGGACGGGGCACGGTCTTCGAACGGCTGCCCGCGGCCGTCTTGAGTGAGCGGTAGCGGGCGCTGGTCTCCTGGTGACCAGCAGGTACTTGTCGGCGCCGAGCCGACCCAGCAGCGTGTCGTCCCTGTCAGGCCTGTTCTGTGGGGCGTACGAGGAGTTCGCCGACGGCCACGTGCCGGGGACGGGTGACGATGTAGCCGATCGCGTCGGCGACGTCTTCGCTCTGGAGCCGCTCGATGTCGCCCAGGCCGGCGACGATCAGCTGCTGGACGACCTCCGAGTTGTGGGTGCGCAGCTCGGTTTCGACGCTGCCCGGCTCGACGACGGACACGCGGACATGCTGGCGTGCCAGTTCCTGGCGTACCGCCTCGCTGAACCCCCCGACGCCGAACTTGGTGGCGCTGTACACGGCGGACATGGCGAAGGCGGTGCGGCCGTTCAGGGAGCTGATGTTGACGATGTCGGCGACCTGACGCGGTCCCTCGGCGGCAGCCTTCACCAGGTGAGGAATGGCCGCGTGGGTGCTGTACACCAGGCCCATGAGGTTGATGTCGATCATGCGTCGCCATTCGTCCAGGTCCGCGCCGGGGGTAGGTCCGAGCAGCATGAGGCCGGCGTTGTTGACCAGTGTGTCCAGGCGGCCCAGGCCCTCGACGGTCCGTTCGACGGCTTCCGCGGCAGCCTGGGCGGTGGTGATGTCGGCGGGCACGACCAGGGCCCTGCCACCGGCGTCGGAGATCTCCGCGGCAAGGCCGGTGAGCCGGTCCTCCCGCCGGCCGACCAGGGCCACGGAGGCGCCCTCGCGGGCGAGCTCCAGCGCGGTGGCGTGGCCGATACCGCTGGAGGCGCCGGTGACCAGGGCGACGGTTCCTTCGAGTCGACGAGTCATGATGTCAAAGCCTTTCGATGCGCGGCACGGTCACCTGCTGTGGCCGTGCGGGACAGGGGGAGAGGTCATGCTGGTGAGGGCGGTACGAGGGGGTGAGGGCGCTCAGTGCCGGGTGAGGGGCAGAATGGGGAAGTGAGCACCGCTGGGCAGAAGCCGATCCATGCCAACCATCCGCAGACCGCCGTTGTGGCGGACCTGCCGCCTCGCGAACGCCTGGTCCGGGCCGCGTCGCGGCTGTTCTACTACGAGGGTGTACGCGCCATCGGTGTGGAGCGGCTGATCGCCGAAGCCGGAGTGACCAAGGCGACCTTCTACCGGCACTTCGCCTCCAAGGACGACTTGGTCGTGGCCTATCTGCTGACCAAGGACACCTACTACAAGTCGGTGGCGGAACCGCTGGCCGCCGGGTACCCGCCCGGCGAGGCGATCGACCGGATCTTCGAGGCGATCGCCGAGCACGCCCGTGAGCGCGGCTTCCGCGGGTCGCCGTTCCTGAACGCGGCCGCCGAGTACCCCGACGCCGACCACCCTGTTCGCGCCCTGGTGGCGACCCACCGGGACTGGATCCGCGGTCTCTTCCAGGACCTGCTCACCCGGCTCGGCCACGCCGACCCGGAGTCGGCCGCCGGCGCGCTGCTGATGCTGTACGACGGCGCGATGGCGGCCGGCTACCTGGACGATTCGACAGCCGCCCACCGGACCCTGCTGAACGCGGTCCGGCTGATCCGATCGGACGGCTGACCCCGTCGGAGCAGCGGAAGGCGCCGGCCCTGCAGGGGGCCCCGGCCAGGCCGGGGCGCGGGTTGCTCTCATGGAACCTTCTGATCTCTCTGCGACGTGCACCGGAGCCCCCGGGCAGTTGCCTGCCCGGTCGGCACACCGCTCCGGGGAGTGCGGCGGCTCGATAGGTAGGAAGACCGGTCGTTCTACCTCTCCACGATAGCTCCCTGCCGCCCGCGCGCCAAGCGAGTGGCCCGTTTGTGGGATACCCCACCGGCGGCCAACCGGAGGGGGAACGCACCGCGCCGCCCGCTCACCCCCGCGGCACCCGAAGCGCATCACTCGGCCACGCCCGGCAGGGCTCATACGGAAAGTTCTACAGCGCGTGCGCGGCGACGGCCCGGCCTGAAGCGCGCCTCCTATTGCCCGATTCCGCCCGTTCAGCTTCATATACTTGAACCCGCGTCGGCCTACGGCGACATCGCGTCGTCGTCACCACCTGCGACCAGCAGAAAATCGGCCGGGCCCTGTCCGCGAGGAGTTCAGCGGCGACCGCGACGCAGTAGCGCTCACGCACGACGGTCGCGACGGTGGTCCGAGGCCGGGCCGTTCCTGCGGGCGCGGCGAGCGGGCGAGCCGTTCGTGTGGGCGAGATCCTGGAGCGTCGGGCTACGGCTCGTCGCGGATGCGACGGGGAGCAGCGCTGGTCACTGGTTGCGCAGCGTCTCGATGATCTTCGCGGTGACGACCTTGGTGGAGTAGGGGTTCTGCCCGGTGACGAGCCTGCCGTCAGCAGTGGCGAAGGGGGTCATGGGGATGGTGTTCCTGACGTAGTGCGCACCCCGGCCGCGGAGCTCGTCCTCCAGCAGGAACGGCACCCGCTTCTTCACCATGGCGACGCGCTCCTCCGCGGTGGAGAACCCGGTGACCGTGCGGCCGTCCACGAGCAGGGAGCCGTCGGAGAGCGTGATGTTCAGCAGTCCGCCGGCCCCGTGGCAGACCGACGAGACCACGCCGCCGTTCTCGTAGATCTGCCGTGCGGCCTGCTGGAGCGCGGGGTTGTCGGGGAAGTCCCACAGGACGCCGTGCCCGCCGGTGTAGAAGATCGCGGCATACTGGGCCGGGTCGATGTCGGCCGCGCTGCTCGTGCTGTTCAGGCTCGACATGAAGGCGCGGTCGTTCATGTACTGACGCACCTCCTTGTCGGCGAATCTGGTGCTGCGTGGATCCAGCGGCACCTGTCCGCCCGCCGGACTGACGATGTCGACCTCGAAGCCGGCCCGGCGGACCCTGGCGTAGAAGTGGACGAGTTCCGCGAGCCACAGTCCGGTCGGGTGGGGGTCCGGCCCGTAGGTCGCCTGGTTGGTGACAACGGCGAGGATCCTGCTCATGTGTGTGTCCTTCCGATGTACCCGGCCCGGC
Source organism: Streptomyces sp. NPDC051976 (assembly GCF_040680795.1). NCBI lineage: Bacteria > Bacillati > Actinomycetota > Actinomycetes > Kitasatosporales > Streptomycetaceae > Streptomyces > Streptomyces sp. NPDC051976. The sequence continues at coordinate 30,888 of NZ_JBFAXL010000006.1, read as the reverse complement.
CGCGGACGGCGGCGTCGGGTCTCTTCCGGCGCCGATCGGCGATGCGCGGGCCAGGCCGGCTTGCTCGACAGCTCCGCCGCCGAGGGGCGGAGGAGGACGGGTTCCGACCCATCACCAGGTTACGGTCGGTGACGATGTTCGGGAGCCAGGGGTCGCCCACCTGGACCTGCACGCCTGCCTCGGTCAGACGTCCTGCAGCGGCGACTCCGCCCTGTTCTCCAGTCCGCCCTGGACCTCCTCCTCGTTGGTGAGGGCGGGCGCATCGCTCAGACGGCGAGGTCGCGGGTCGGCAGCCAAGCGCGGTAGCGGCGCAGGGCACGGCCCCGGGCCCGGTTCTGCGCGACCAGCGCGAGCAGCGGTGGGGTGCCGGGCCGGGCGCCGCGGCCCGCCGCCAAGCGGGGGAACTGGCGCGTGACCCGGGCCATGCCCGCCGCCGCGGCCATCGTCCGGTCCTTCCAGGCCACCGGGGCGAGCGCGACCTCGGCCTGCTCGCCTTGCTTCCAGCGGCCGGGCAGGTCCGGGTCGAAAGCCAGGGCGGTGCCCAGGCCGACGACGGCCACGCCCGCGTCGAGCGCGGCTCGCGCGATCCGCAGGTGGGTGACGCCGCCGGTCAGCATCACCGGCATGGGCGCGGTGCGGATCAACTCGCGCGAGAGTTCCAGGAAGTACGCCTCGCGGGCGCGTGTGGACGAGGCGACCTCGGAGCCGGTCATGGCCGGCTTCTCGATGGACCCACCGGACAGCTCGACCAGGTCCACGGCGAGCCCGCCGAGCATCCGGACCACCGCCTGCGCGTCGTTCTCATCGAACCCGCCGCGCTGGAAGTCGGCGGAGTTGAGCTTGACCGCGACCGCGAAGCCGGGAGAGACGGCGGCGCGGATCGCCCGGACGACCTCCAGCAGCAACCGGGCGCGGTTCTCCAGCGGCCCGCCCCAGACGTCGTCGCGGACGTTGGCCAGCGGGGAAAGGAACTGGGAGAGCAGGTAGCCGTGGGCGGCGTGGATCTCGACTCCGTCGAATCCGGTCTTCTCGGCGAGCGCGGCGGTGGTGGCGAACCGTGCGATCGTGGCCCGGATCTGCGCCTCGGACATGGCCACCGGCCGGGCGAACCGTTTGGTGTGCTTGCCCACGTCGACGCCGATGCCGGACGGCGACCACGCGACGCCGGGCATGTCGGACTCGACTTGACGGCCGGGGTGGTTGATCTGCATCCAGACCTGCCCGCCGGCGCTCTTGGCGGCCTCGGCCCAGCGGCGGAACGGCTCCAGATGACTGGCTTCGTCGAGTACGACGCCGCCTGGGCCGGTGAGCGCGCGGGCGTCGACCATGACGTTGCCGGTGATGAGCAGGCCGCTGCCGCCCTGGGCCCAGCGCCGGTAGAGAGCGGTCATCTCGTCGGAGGGGACCTGTCCGGGCCCGGACAGGTTCTCGTTCATGGCGGCCTTGGCCAGCCGGTTGGGGAGGACGGAGCCGCTAGCGAGGTGCAGTGGCTCGAAGAGGTCGGTCATGCGAAGACTTTCGGGAGAGGCGGGTGGGAGACCCCACCATCGATGTATGCAGTGCTCACATTAGAGGGCAGAGTAAGCAGTGTCAACATTCCTGGTGGCGACTGCGATGATGGAGGGCGAGAGGAGCACTCATGACGACCACGGGGGCGGCACCGGCCCGCGACCACTATCACCACGGCGATCTGCGCAGCGCCTGCATCGCAGCCGCGCTCGAACTGCTGGAGGAGGACGCCGAACTGTCTCTGCGCGCGGTCGCCCGCCGCGCCGGGGTATCCACGGGAGCGCCCTACCGGCACTTCGCGGACAAGGACGAACTGCTGTCAGCGATCGCCGCGCAGGGCTACCGCGACCTGGGTGAACGCCTGGCGGCCGCCAGTCCGGCGCCCGCCGTACCCGCGGACTTCGCCGAAGTGGCCGTCGCCTACGTCCGTTTTGCGCTGACGCGCCCGGCGCTGTTCCGGGTGATGTTCACGACGGTCTGCGACCGGACCTCCTCCGAACGCGCCGCAGCCGCCGCCGAACTGAACGGTTTCGTGCGCGCCGCGGCGGAGCGCTCCTGTCCTGGCATGGATCCGGAGGTCCTCGCCACCGCCGCCTGGGGCCTCGTGCACGGGCTGGCTTTCCTGCACCTGGACGGCAAGCTCCCCGCCGATGCCCCGGACGCGGTCGACGCTCGGGTACGGGCCTCCGTCCATGCACTGGTCGGTGGCTGAGCGCTCTCCCTGGCGCGAACTCCGCCGACCGTCTCGCCGTCCCCACCCCGGGAGGGTGATGGGCCCTGACCAGGGTCGGCGACGGTCGGGTTATGCGCGGGCCCCTGGGTGCCTGCGCCTGCGGGTCGCCCACAGCACCCACGCGCCGATGGCGAGTACGCCGACTCCTGTCCCTGCGAGCGGGAGGACGGGCCGGCTTCCGGTGCGGGCCAGTGCCTGCCCGGGTGTCGGTGTCGGGGTGGGGGTGGTCCGCGAGGTGTGGCTCGGGGACGTGGTGGTCTGCGGGGCCTGTCCGGCCGGTGCGGTGGTCGCGGTGACGGCCGGCGTCGGCGCAGCCTTGTCCGCGGCGACCGCCCCGCGGGTGACGTGTGTCCCCGTCCCGGTGTTCTCGGCGTGGTAGTCGGCCTTGCCGACGCAGTCGCTGTACTCGTAGCCGGCCCGGGTGGCGCCGGTCAGGCCGCCCGCGTCGGTGCTGGTGGGTCCGCCGAAGACCACATCGGTCCTGGGCATGGTCGCGCAACTGGGGACACCGGCGTAGTACTCGACGAATCCGACCTGGGATCCCTTGAGCTTCCCGCTGCCGCTCGGCAGCGTCCAGGTCCCGAGGTGGGTCGATGCCCCCGTGACCGTGTCCCGTGCCGTTCCGGTCCAGGTGTCGGTACCGGTCAGGGCGACGGTGATGTCGTAACGGTGGCCGTACACGGCGTCGAAGTCGACGGCGCAGGTGACACCGGCGCCGCCGTCGGCTCCCTGGTGGCAGTTCGGGTCGGTGGTGGTCGAGCCGCCGGTGAAGGTCGAGAAGCGTGCCGACAGCCGCTCGCGGCCCTTGCTGTCCTCTCGCGGCTGCAGGCCGGTGTAGCCCATGGCGTCGTGCGTGAAGCTGTACTGCTGGGCGAAGTACAGACCGCTCTGGTGAGCGGTGGCCTTGTTCACGGTGACGGGGAAGGTGACGTTGGTGAGCCCCGCCGACGGGGTGCCGGGAATCGACCAGCTGACGCTGACGTTCCCGCCCCCGACCGACGCGGACGCCGACTGGGGTATCACCGTCAACAACCCTGCCGCCAATGCGGCGATGGCACTTCGCTGGACGGTCCTGACCTTCGACACGTGGTGCTCCGAATCTGTGCGTGCGTGCGGGGGGAAGCGAGCGGCCGTGGTTCCGGAACGGCCGGTCGCCCTTCAAGAGCCCGGCATCGGCCCACTCCCTCGCTCCGTGATAACTTCGTTACGCGGATCGCGCGCTTGAGCGATTTCCCGTCCCCCAGCGGTACTTGCCGCCTGCCCCGACCTCCGTACGGACAAGGGAGTCTGTTGTGTCCGCACGCCACGACGAACTCACCAGCATGTCCGACGAGGAGCTGACGGCCGCGCTCCGGCGCTCCGCTCAGGACCCGACGACCCAGGACGAGCGGGCAGCGCATCCGGGCATGGCGGAGGAGGGCGCACGGGCGCTGGCTGAGCTCTACCGGCGTCACGGGGCCGCTGTTCTGGCAACGGCCAGAAGCTTCACGGGATTTCACAGCGCCGAAGACCTCGCGTCGGAGGCGTTCCTGCGCACGGTGCGCGCGGTACGCCAAGGTGCCGGCCCGACCGCGTCCTGGCGTCCGTACCTGTATGCCGTCGTGCGTCACGCCGCCGCCGAATACGCGAGAGTCGAGCGCGCGCAGGTTCCGCTGGCCGATTTCCAGGCCTGGTGCGAGTCCCTGCCCGAGGCCGCGGACCCGGAGGGGGCTGTCCTGCACAGCGAACAGACGCGCCTGCTCGTGCGCAGCTTCCGTTCGCTCCCGGACCGGTGGCAGGACGTTCTCTGGCAGCGTCTGCTCAACGATCGCCCCACCACGGAGGTGGCCCGCTCGCTCGGTCTGACGCCCAACGGTGTGACCTCCCTGCTCGCCCGCGCCCAGGAGGGGCTGCGCGGCGCCTATCTCCAGGCACATGTCCAGCACGGCGGTGATGCCGAATGCCAGTACTACGCGGGTCAGTTGGGCTCGGCGGTGCGCAGCGAGAGCAAACGCAGCCCTGCTCTGGCCCGCCACCTGGACCGGTGCGACCGGTGCTCGACAGCCTTCGCGGATCTCGAGCACCTCAACACCCGCCTCCAGACCCTGGCCCCCTTCGCCCTCGTCTTTCCCGCCGTCGCGCACAGCGTGACCCTCGGTGTGACGTCCGTGTCCGGCGCCACGGTCAACGCCGTGAGCGGGAAGAGCGCGGGTGTCGCGGCCAAGGGGCTGGGAGCCAAGGGCATGGGCGGCGTCGCCGCGGGCGCCGTCGCCGTCGCGGGCGCGGTGGTCGTGGGACTCACTCTGTGGTCCGGGCCGACAGCGCCGTCCGGACCCGGATCGAAGGCCGCGTCCACGTCCGCCGCGGCCCCGCCTGCCGCCACGATCCCGCCGTCGTCGGCGGCCGCACCACCACCGCCGAAGAGCCCGGCGCCGCGGCTGGTCACGGGCACCCGGATCAGAAGCGCGGCCTGGGGAACCTGCGTCGGAGCCGACGGCGACCAGGTGGTCGCGCTGTCGTGCGACGACCCCAGGACGGCCTGGCGACGGATCGGCGGCGACCATTTCCGGCTCGCCGGCAAGGTGAGCGGACAGTGCCTGACCACTGCCGACCACTACGACCGCACGTCGTTCAACGGCGGCGGGATCTGGTCGGTGCGGCTCTCCTCGTGCACCACGGCCGACACCTGGTCGGTCCCGGGGTTCTCCGACCAGGTGACGCGTCTCGTCAACGACACGACGCACGGAGCGCTGTCGATCGGCAAGACTTTCAGTCGGCGCCCGCCGACCACATTCATCGTCTACGGCGCCTACACCGGCTCCGCCGACCAGCGCTTCACCCTCAAGTGACCGACACGGCTGCGGACCGTCGACTCCGGCCCACACCCGGGCGATTCCCGGATCGGCCCCTTCCCGCCCACAGCGGCGTTACGGCGTGAGCAGGGCGAGGTTCACGGCGTTGGCCATCACCTGGTAGCCGGCGTCGTTGGGGTGCAGGTGGTCGCCGTTGACGTAGGCGGGGTTGACGGCCTTGGCGTTGCCGGGGTCCCGCATTGCCTGGTCGAAGTCGACGACGCCGTCGAAGGCACCACCGGCGCGGATCCACGCGTTGACGGCTTCGCGGACCTTCTCGCCGTTGTCGGTGTAGTAACTGGCCCCCTGGTAGGGCAGGATCGTGCCGCCGAAGATCTTCACGCCTGCGGCGTGGGCTTGGTTGATCACCGTCTGTATGCCGTTCTCCAGGTCCGCGGCGGTCACGGGGCTGGAGCCGTTCGGGCCGACGTTGTTGCCGATGTCGTTGGTGCCCTCCAGCATGATCACGTCCTTGACGCCCGGCTGGCCGAGCACGTCGTGGGCGAATCGGGTCAGAAGGCTGGGGTTGTTGCCGTTGGCTGCGGTCAGCACGCGGTTGGAGCCGATGCCGGCGTCCACGACACCGAGGCCGGGGCCGCCGGCGGCGGAGTTCATGCGCTGAGCCAGGTCGTCCGGCCAGCGGCGGTTGGCGCCCCACGTGGAACCCACACCGTCGGTGATGGAGTCGCCGACGCAGACGAGGGTTCCGGTGGCGGTCGGGGAGACGACGTCCAGGCCGTCGAGGAAGAACCAGGATGCCCTGCTGGTGTCCGGGTAGTTGCCGGTACCGTCGTCGGTGACGTGATTGCCGGCCGCGGAGATCCACGCGACCTGCTGTGCCTCGGCGTGCCACGTGGTTCCGCCGGGCGTGCCAGGCACGTGGATGCTCACGAGCTGGGTGGTGTTCGCGGCCACGGCCATCGGGACCGGGTCGCTGGCGACGTCCTGCCCGGCGGGGATGGTGACGGAGGAGCTGCCGTTGAAGGTGACGGTGCGATGGGTGCCTGCCACGGCGGTGCCGGGGGTGCTGCTCTGCTGGGCGAGGTCGACGGCGTCGACGGTCAGCGGCTGGGTGCCGTAGAGGTTGCTGAGCCGCACGCGGACCATGGACCCCGCCACCGTGGTGTGGGCGGCCATGCGGATGCTCTGGTTGGTGAAGGAGGGCCCGTTGTTCATCAGGCCGGCGGTGTAGGCGCCGACCCGTGTGAGCTGGGTGAGCCTCCAGTGCTGGTTGGCGCCGTTGTTGGAAGGCCACTGGATGATCTCGGTGCCTTCGGCCATGGAGGCACCGGAGTCGTCGGCGAGCAGGCCGTTGGCGACGTTGGCAAGGGCGTAGGTGCCTTCGCCGACGGGCTGGATCCTCCATTGTTGGCCGCCGGAGCCGTTGCAGGTGTTCGTCACGAGCTGGGGCGGTGTGGCGTTCGGCGCCGGGATGTCCAGGCACAAGCCGCTGTTGGCGCTCCTGACGGTGTAGGCGCCGGAGCTGGTCTGGGTCAGGGACCATTCCTGGTTGGCCCCGCCGGTCGGCTTCCACTGGATGACGGGTGCGCCGGGGGTGGTCGAGCCGTACTTGACGTCCATCAGCATGCTGCTCGCGGCGTTCGTCAGGGTGTAGACGCCGCCGGAGGCGGGGGTCGCCGAAGCCGCGTGGGCGGTAGCGGTGCTTCCGGTCAGGGCGCAGGCCGCGAGGCCCAGGCCGACCGGCGCCGCGAGACGTCGGGACATTCGCATGGGAACCCTCTTCCAGGTGTCGAGCGGAGGTTGGACGGAGAATCCGGGGTCGCCGAGGGCACGGCCGGATACGGTCAGCAGGTGGGTGCCGTGACGGCGCAGCGAACCACCGTGTGTGCAAAGGGAGTTGCGTGATGTGGGGGTACGCCCCGGGCCGGGCGAACGGCAATGTGCCACTGCGAGGGTTCACGCGACTCCGGTCTCGCGCTTCCCTGTTCTCCACCCGCGCCCAGTGCCGTAGTTGTACCGCGTGTCCACGCGAGGTTGTCAAGACTCCGCGAGCTACTGCTCAACGAAATCCATCGAGACCGAACAACTCTCAACGTTCACATGGCTGGCGCTCCGAAACCGAGAACAGCGCGAGGGGCCGCGTCGCACAGCGGCGCGGCCCCCCTCGGCGTCTACTACTGCGCGCTGAAGGTCCACTGGAGATTGGTGCTGCCGTCCCACGTCCACTGCTTGGTGACCGAGCCGGAGGCGACCTGGCCGCCGCCGTCCAGGACCAGTCCGGTGGTGCGGTTGGCGAGGGAGTACTGGCCGTTGCCGCGGTCGGTGATCTGCCACTGCTGGTTGTTGCCGCCGTTCCACGGGGCCTGCTGGGCGGGTGCTCCGTTGGAGGTGGAGCCCCAGCCGTCGGCGACCATGCCGTTGGTGCGGTTGACCAGTCGGTAGTAGCCGTTGCCGAGGTCGACCGCCTGCCACTGCAGGTTGGTGCTCCCGTTCCAGGTCCACTGCTTGAGGTTGCTGCCGCTGGCGACGCCGCCGCCGCTGTCCAGGGCGAGGCCGTCGGTCACGTTGGTGACCCGGAAGTACGTGGACGGGTTGAAGATCACCTTCAGTGAGGTGATGGCGTCGTTGTTGCCGGTGGTGCGCAGATCGGCGTTGTCCGCGCTGAAGGTCCAGGCCGTCCCGGAGAAGTTGTCGCCGGAGTAGCCGACCACCTGGTAGCCGGCGGGTATCCGCAGCGAGGAGATCGTACGAGCCGCGAGACCCAGGGACTGCAACTGGGCGGCGGTGTAGCCGCCCAGCACCAAGCCGGCCGCGGTGCCGGCGTAGGAGACGTCGCTGTACGCGGTGATGACTCCGCTGCCGCCGGGGCCGAGCGGGGGGATCTGGCCGGAGAAGGTGAACTTCAGTACGTAGGCCAGTGCGCTGAAGGGCGCGCTGGAGGACGGCAGTGCCACGTGCAGCCCGTCACTGGTCTGGGTGGGGGTGGGCAGATCGATGTAGGTGCCCGCGCTCGAGCCGAGCAGTTGCAGCGAGGTCAGCGAACCGAGGTCGATGCGCCCGCCCGCCAGAGTGGTGAGGGTGGTGCTGCTGCCGGGCCAGCCCAGAACGGTCGCGTACAGCACGGTGCCCGCCTTGTCGCGGGTGAAGCGGAAGTCCTTGTTCGTACCCGCGACGGGTGTGGTGAACGAGCCGCCGCCCATCTTGGTCGGGCCCTCGCCGTAGACGCTCCAGGCGCGGGTGGCGTAGAGGGACTGCCCGAAGCGCTTGAGGTGGTCGCCGATTCCCAGCAGCACATCGCGCTGGCCCTGCGGGATCGTGCCGTCGGCCATCGGAGCGATGTTCAGCAGCATGTTGCCGTTCTTGCTGATCCGGTCGATCAGCGCGTGCACCATCTGCGTGGTGGAGTAGTAGCCGATGCCCTGGGTGTAGCACCAACTCGAACTGCTGATGCTGTCGTCGGTCAGCCAGTACGGGGTGGTGATGTCGGCCGGACCGCCGCGCTCGTAGTCGAAGACCTCGCCCTTGTTGTCGTAGCCGTCCTTGTACGTGGCCACGACCTCCTTGCCCCAGCCGACGGCCTGGTTGTAGTAGTACGACAGGAAGTTCAGCCGCTGGGTCTCGTCGACCTTGGTCAGGTCGAAGTCCTCCCACAGGATGTCGGGTTGGGCCAGGTCCACGACCTCCTTGAGCTTGTCGTACCAGAGTTGGTTCTCCGCGGCCGTGTCGAGCTGGCCGAAGAGCTTCTTCAGGCTGGCGGTCGGTTGCGCGGGCACATGGTCGTAGTAGCCGTTGTAGTTGTACGCGTGGTGCATGGCCACCAGCAGCTTGAGGTTCTTGCCCCGGATGGCGTCCCGGAAGAGCTGCAGGAGGTTCAGGCGGGGGCCGCGCTGCGCGGAGTTCCACTCGTTCACGGAGCTGTTCCACATCGAGAAGCCGTCGTGGTGCTCGGCCACCGGACCGGCGAACTTCGCGCCCGCGTCCACGAAGAGCTGCGCCCACGCGTCGGGGTCGAAGCTGCCGCCCTGGGACACCAGCTTCGGCGCGAACTGCACGAAGTTGCCCGCCTTGTCGCGGGCGCCGTCGATGAAGTTGTTGTACGGCCATGCCGAGGGATCGCCGTAGGTCGCGACGTGGTGCTTGTTCGCGTTGCTGCCGGCGATGTACATGTTCCGCGGGTACCACTCGCTGTCGTACGCCGGAACGCTGAAGACGCCCCAGTGGAAGTAGATGCCGAACTTCGCGTCCTGGAACCACTCCGGGGCCGGCGGGTGCTGGTCCACCGAGGCCCACGTCGGGGTGTACGAGGTGGGGGCCGCGGAGGCGGCCGCGGCCCCGAACGCCAGATTCACCGTGGCCGCGGCCGCGACACCGGTGGCCGAAGCCAGGAAGACACGCCTGCTGATCGTCATTGGACTGCTCTCCCATGGAAGGGGTGGGGGGACCTACGAGAGGGCGGAGCTATTCCTGGGCCTTGCCTCCCGTGAGGCGGGACAGGGCGAGGGCGATCAGGATGATGCCGCCGTTGAGGGCGCCGATCCACTGTGCGGGTACGCCGCCGAGGGTGAGGACGTTCTGGATCAGGTAGAGCAGCAGGATGCCGGTGAAGGCCCCGAACACGCTGCCCTTGCCACCGTTGAGACTGATGCCGCCGATGACGGCGGCGGCGAACACGGTGAAGATGTAGCCGTTGCCCTGGGCGGAGGCGACCGACGCCAGGCGTCCGGAGAGCATCACCCCGCTGAGCGCCGCCAGCCCGCCCGCGGTGATCATCACGATCCACAGAACCCGGTCGGTGCGGATTCCGGCGGCCCTCGCGGCGTCGATGTTCCCGCCGATGGCGTACAGGGAGCGGCCGAAGCTGGTGAAGCCCAGGACCACGATGCCGACGGCGAAGAGGATCAGGCACACCCACACCGACGCGGGCAGCCCGAGCCACTCGGTGGTGCCGAGGTAGAGCATCGAGCCGGGCAGCTGGAAGAAGGTCTGGCCGCCGGAGATGCCGGTGAGGATGCCGCGCAGCACGATCAGCATGCCGAGGGTGACGATGAAGCCGTTGAGGCCGAAGCGGATGATGAACAGGGCGTTGAAGGCACCGACGGCCAGCCCGACGGCGAGGGCGAGGGGCACGGCCCATGCGCCCGGAACCAGGCCCAGACCGTGGCCGGTGCCGGTGGGAACGGTCAGCCACGCCGCCACTCCCGGCGCGAGACCCATCGTCGACTCCAGCGACAGGTCCATCTTCTTGACGATGAGGACCATGGTCTCGGCCAGCACCAGGACGGCGATCTCCGACATCGTCTGGAGGACGTTGATGAGGTTGTCCGTCTGCAGGAAGACGGAGTTGACCATCTGCCCGACGACGGCGATCACGACGATCGCGGGTATCAGGGCGAGATCGCGCAGACGGGCGAACGCGATGCGCCGCTCGGCCACGACCGCCGGCACGGCGGTCTGCGTGGGATCGGTCGCCTCTCCCATGGCCACGGTCTCAGGCATTGAGGTCGACTCCTTCCATGGCGGCCACGAGTTCGTGGTCGTTCCATCCGCGGGGCATTTCGGCGACGACGCGGCCCTGGACCATCACCAGGACGCGGTCGCAGATGCGCAGGTCGTCGAGCTCGTCGGAGGCCAGCAGGACGGCGGTGCCGGTGGCGGAGGTCTCCTCCGCCTTGCCCAGGAGGAACTCCTTGGACCGCACGTCGACACCGGCCGTCGGCGTGATGAGGACCAGGAGTTCGGGATTGCCGGCCAGGGCACGGGCCATGACGACCTTCTGCTGGTTGCCGCCCGACAGACCGGCGACGGGCAGCTCGGGGCCCGGGGTCTTGATGGCCAGGTTGTCGATCATGGATCTGGCGATGTCGTTCTTGCGTCGTGTGCGGATGAACCCACGGGTGCCGATCCGCCGCGGAATGGTGAGGGTGCTGTTGTCGGCGATGGACATCTGGCCGACGTACCCCTGGTAGTGGCGGTCCTGCGGCACGAATCCGACGCCTGCCGCCAGGGCGGCCGGGACGCTGCCCGGGCGCGGCCGGGTGCCCGCGATCTCCACCGTGCCGCTGTCGGCGTGGTGCAGTCCCGCCGCGGTCTCGGCCACCTCGGTGCGGCCGCTGCTGGCGGCCCCGGCGAGGCCGACGATCTCGCCCGCCCTGATCCGGAAGGTGACGTCCTGGTAGTACCCGTTCAGACCCAGGCCGCTGACGGTCAGCACATCGGGCGCCTCGCCGGGGGGAGCCGGGCGGACGGCGGCACGGCCGGCGGCGGCCGCCTCGCCGGTCATGGCGGCCACCAGCTCCGCGCGCGGCAGCTCGTTCACCGGCGCGGTGACGATGTGGCGTGCGTCGCGGAACACCGTCACCGTGTCGCAGATGTCGTAGACCTCTTGCAGGTGGTGACTGATGAACAGAAAGGTCACGTCCTGCTGCTGGAGGTCGCGGATGCGGGTGAACAGCCGGTTGATGGCGGCGGCGTCCAGTTGCGCCGTGGGCTCGTCGAGGATGATGAACCGCGCGCCGAAGGACAGTGCGCGGGCGATCTCCAGGAACTGCCGCTGCTCGACGTTCAGTTCACCTGCCGGGCGGCGGACGTCGACGTCCACCGACCACTTCTCCAGCAGTTCACGCGCCTTGCGCCGGACGCCGCCCCATCTGACGAGTCCCAGGGACGTGCGGTCGAGGCGGTGCAGGAACAGGTTCTCCGCGACGGTGAGTTCCGGGATGATGGTCGACTTCTGGTAGACGCACGCCACCCGCTGCCGCCACGCGTCGCGGTGGGACAGCCGCGGGGCGGGCACGCCGGAGAACGCGACGGTCCCCTCGTCGGGTGCCTGCAGACCGGTCAGGATGGACACCAGCGTGGACTTGCCGGCGCCGTTGCGGCCGACGAGCGCGTGGGTCTGTCCCTGGTGGACGGTGATCCCGGCGTGGTGGAGCGCCACGGTGGAATCGAATCGCTTGACGATGCCCGACGCCTCGGCGACGGGCGGAGCCGTACCCATGACTGCTGCTGCCTTCCCGGTCAGGTGAGGTGGTTTCCCCACAGGGCGGCGTCGGTGCTCTTGACGCTGGTCACCGGGCCGAAGGCCGCACCGTCGGCGGTGACGAGCGGTGCCGAGAGCTGGTCTTCCATGACACCGGGCCGGACCTGGATGATCTCGCTGTCGTGGTCGGTGGGGCCGGGCTGGAACGTCTTCCCGTCGAGGGCGGCCTTGAGGTAGTAGAGGGCGTACTTCGCGTACTGGTCGGCCGGCTGGGACACGGTGGCGTCGATCTTGCCCGCGGCGATGTCCTTGAGCTCTTCGGGGATGCCGTCGTTGGAGACGACGAAGACATGCCGGGGATCGTTCGGCGCGGTCAGCAGCCCCTTCTGCTTGAGGACCTGCAGCGTGCCGGACAGCGCGAAGCTGGACTCCATGTAGACGCCCTTGATGCCCGGGTGGGCCGTCAGGTCCGTCTGGAGCTTCTGCGCCGCAGTCGCCCCGTCCCAGTTGGTGGCCTCCCCGTAGACCTTGATGCCGGGGAAGCTCTGCTTCATGCAGGAGTTGAACGCCTCGGTACGGTCACGGCCGTTGATGGAGGCCAGGTCGCCCTCCAGCATGACCGCCTCGCCCTTGCCGCCGAGCTTGGCGCCGAGGAACTGGCAGGCCTTCTCGCCGTACGCCCGGTTGTCGGCGCGGACCACCATGAACACGTCGCCGGTGTCGGGGCGTGTGTCGACGGTGACCACGGGGATCTTCTTGTTGGCCAGCTGCTGGAGTGTCGGGGCGATGGCGGCGGTGTCCTGCGGGGCCATCGCCACCCCCTTGACGCCCTGACTGATGAACGTCTGCACGTCGGACGTCAGTTTTGCCACGTCGTTCTGGGAGTTGGTCGTCTTCAGCGCCAGCCCCAGCTGCTTGGCGTACTGCGGCGTGTACTTGATGTACGAGTTCCAGAAGTCGGTGTCGGATCGGGGGTAGTCGACGCCGACCGCCCCGGATCCCCCGGAGGCGGAGGCCGAGCCGCTGTGGCAGGCGCTCAGCGAGGGGAGGGCGAGGGCGGCCAGCGATGCGGCGAGGGCCGCGCCTCTGGTGAGTCCGAGCTTCATTGCTCTTCTCCTTCAGGGGGCGTTGCGGTGGGTGGGACGGGAGTCAGGCGCGGGGACGCAGGCGCAGCCCGCTCATGCCGCCGTCGACTTCGAGCGCGGTTCCGGTGGTCGAGCCGGAGAGCGGACCGGCCAGGTAGGCGATGGCGGCGGCGACCTCGTCCGGACGGACGAGACGGCCGGTGGGCTGCCGGGCGGACAGCGCGGCGCGTTCCGCCTCGGGATCGGCGGTCCGTTCGAGGAGACGGCCGATCCACGGGGTGTCGACGGTGCCGGGGTTGACGCAGTTGACCCGGATTCCCTCCGCGACCAGGTCGGCCGCCGCGGCCCTGGTCAGCGCCAGCACCGCTCCCTTGGTGGCGGAGTACAGCACCCGTTGGGGCAGACCCGCGGTCGCGGCGATGGAGCAGGTGTTCACCACGGAGGCGCTGCCGGACAGGCGCAGGAAGGGAAGGGCGGCACGCGTCACCCGCACGATCCCGAAGACGTTGATCTCGAAGACCCGGCGCCATTCGTCGTCGTCGTTGTCCTCGATGCCGCCCTGCGCGCCGATGCCGGCGTTGTTCACCAGGACGTCGATGCCGCCCAGTCGCGCCGCGGCCTGTCGTACCGCGGCCTCCACCCCGGTCTCGGCGACGTCGGCTCTCACCCCGATCAACGGACTGGGCACGGTGTCGGCGGCCAGGTCGAGGCAGGCGACCACGGCGCCGCGGGAGGCCAGGAGGGAGGCGGTGGCCAGACCTATCCCGGAGGCGCCGCCGGTGACGACGGCGCGCATGCCCTCCAGTTCTCCCGCGCTCATGCCGGCACCTTTCGGTCCCATACCGCGCCGGTGGGGAAGGTGTGGGCGGCGAGGGACTCCGGGCGGAGCTCGGCGCTCAGGCCCGCGGCCGTCGGTGCCAGATAGCGACCTCCCCGGAGGCGTACCGGGTCGGTGAAATGCTCGTGCAGGTGGTCGACGTACTCGATGACGCGGTCCTCATGGGTGCCGGCGACCGCCACGTAGTCGAACATCGCCAGATGCTGGACCATCTCGCACAGTCCGAGTCCGCCGGCGTGCGGGCACACCGGTATGCCGAACTTGGCGGCCAGCAGCAGGATCGCGACGTTCTCCGTGACCCCCGCGGTGCGGCTGGCGTCCATCTGGAGGATGTCCAGCGAGCCGGCTTGCAGGAGCTGCTTGAACATCACCTGGTTGTGGGTGTGCTCGCCGGTGGCCACCTTGATCGGTGCCACCATCTCCCGGATCAAGGCGTGTCCGAGGATGTCGTCGGGCGAGGTGGGTTCCTCGATCCAGTACGGGTCGTACGACGCGAGCCGCTTCATCCAGGCGATCGCCTGAGGCACACCCCACGCCTGGTTGGCGTCGACGGCGATGCGGATGTCGGGACCGACCGCCTCGCGCGCGAGGCGCATCCGGCGCACGTCGTCCTCGATGCTGGCGCCGACCTTGAGCTTGATCTGCGGGAAGCCGTCGGCCACGGCCTGCCTCGACAGCCTCACGAGCTTCTCGTCGGAGTAGCCCAGCCAGCCCGGGGTGGTGGTGTAGGCGGGAAACCCCTCCCTCAGCAGCCGCGAGGTGCGCTCCGCACGCCCCGGTTCGGAGCGGCGCAGGATGTCCAGGGCCTCCTGCCGGGTGAGGGCGTCCTCCAGGTACCGGAAGTCCACCAGGTCCACGAGCTGTTCCGGGGTCATCTCCGACAGCAGCCGCCAGACGGGCTTGCCTTCCCTGCGGCCGTACAGGTCCCACATGGCGTTGACGATCGCGGCGGCGGCCATGTGGATGACGCCCTTCTCCGGTCCGAGCCAGCGCAGTTGGCTGTCGCCGGTCAGTCGACGGGAGAAGCCGCCGAGGTCGCTCAGGATCTCCTCGACCGGCTGTCCGACCACCAGTTCGGCCAACGCGTGCACCGCGGCGACCTGGACGTCGTTTCCGCGCCCCACGGTGAAGGCCAGCCCGTGTCCCGCCGCCCCCCGGTTGGTGCGGATCGTCACGTAGGCGCCCGAGTAGTCGGGCTCGGGATTCATCGCGTCCGAGCCGTCGAGGTCGGCGGAGGTGGGGAAACGCACGTCGACCGTCTCCACGGCGGTGATCAGCTCGGTCATGCGCAAAGGCCCCTTCGGGCCTGCCGACCGCACAGGCGTGCGCGTCCTTCGCTCATCAGGAGCTCCTCACAGATACCGGTGGCAGGCCCACGCCGGGAACACCACACCTGGACATGGGATGGATTTATACGGCGGTGGATGAGGGGTGTCTAGAGGGTGCGCCGGGATGCATCGCGTATTCCCAGCTAGATACCGCAGTTGGTCCCGTGCTGCAGGGAAGTCGATCCGCAGTGAGGTCGCCATCGCTGTCGAGACATGGGATGGCCTGTTACGCTGTTGCCGCCCCGGCAAGGAGGAGTGGTCCCATCGATGTCACTGACCGCGATCGACGCACACCACCACCTCTGGGATCTGTCCCGGCGTGAGCAGTCCTGGCTGGCGGGACCGGAAACGGCCCCGATCCGGCGGGACTTCACCGTGTCCGACCTGGCCGGCGCGGTGGCCGGCACGGGGATCGGCCGGACGGTCCTGGTGCAGGTCCTGGCCGACATCGCCGAGACAGAGGAGTTCCTGGCGCTGGGCGACACGTGCGACCTCCTCGCCGCGGTCGTGGGCTGGGCCGATCTGACGTCCCCGCGTCTCGCCGAGGACCTGCAGCGGTTGCGCGAAGGCCGTGGAGGACATCTGCTGGCCGGGATCCGCCACCTCGTCCAGAGCGAGCCGGACCCGGGCTGGTTGACCAGGACGGACGTGATCGCCGGCCTGCGGACCGTCGCCTCCCAGCACCTCACCTACGACCTGTTGGTACGCCCGCGCCAACTGCCCGCGGCCATCGCGGCGGTACGGGCCGTACCCGAGTTGACCTTCGTCCTCGACCACGCCGGCAAACCGCCGATCGCGTCCGGATCACTGCTGGCGTGGGCGTCACTGCTCGGCGAACTCGCCGCTGAGCCCAACGTGTTCTGCAAGCTCTCCGGGCTGGTCACCGAGGCCGATCCGCAGACCTGGACGGTCGACGGCCTGCGCCCCTACGCGGAGGTCGTGCTCGACGCCTTCGGTGCGTCGCGGGTGATGTTCGGCTCCGACTGGCCGGTGTGCCTGCTGGCCGACTCGTACGACCGGGTGTGGACCGCCGCCAGGGAGTTGACCGCGGGCCTGTCCGGCGCCGAGCGGGACGCCGTCTTCGGCGGGTCGGCCACCCGCGCGTACCAACTGGAAGGACGACGACCGTGAAAGTGCGCCTCTCCTACGGTGACGCCGGCCTGGACATCGACGTCGACCCGGCGGTGACGACAGTCGTCGAACCGGTACGGCACCAGGCCGCACCCGACCAGGGCGCCGTCCTGGCCGCCGCGCTGCGCTCGCCGGTGGCCGGGCCGCCGCTGCGCGACAGAGTGCGCCCCGGGCAGACCGTGGCGATCTCCGTGTGCGACGGCACCCGCCCGCAGCCCAGGCGCCTCATGATCCCCGCCGTTCTGGCCGAACTCGACGGGATCGTACGCCTGGAGGACATCGTCGTCCTGGTCGCCACCGGCACCCACCGTGGCAACAGCGAGAGCGAACTGCGGCAGATGCTCGGCGACGAGATCGTGGATCACGTCCGTGTGGTCAACCACGACGCGCGGGACCGGCAGCAGCTGACCTGGATGGGCACCTTCGGCGACAAGGTGCCCGTGTGGCTGAACCAGGAATGGGCGCAGGCGGATGTGCGGATCACCACCGGGTTCGTCGAACCGCACTTCTTCGCGGGGTTCTCCGGCGGCCCCAAGCTCGTGGCTCCCGGTCTGGCGGCGGTGGAGACCGTACTGGTCCTGCACGACGCCGCCCGGATCGGCAGTCCGCAGGCCACCTGGGGCATCACGCGGGGCAATCCGGTCCACGACGACGTACGCGCCATCGCGGAGGCGACCGGAGTGACCTTCGCCCTCGACGTGGTCCTCAACCGGGACAAGGACATCGTCGCCGCCTTCGGCGGAGACCTGCTGCCCATGCACGCGGCCGCCACCGCGACGGCCCGGCGGCTGGCCATGCGCCCGGTACCGGCGCCGTTCGACGTGGTCGTCACGACGAACTCCGGCTTCCCGCTGGACCAGAACCTCTACCAGTCCGTGAAGGGCATGTCCGCCGCCTACCAGGTGACACGGCCGGGCGGGACGATCGTGTGCGCCGCCGAATGCCGCGACGGCTTTCCCGACCACGGCTCCTACCGGCAGGTCCTGTCCTCGGCGGCGTCGCCGGAGCACCTGCTCAGCGCCATAGCGGCCAGGTCCGCGGCCGAGACCGTACCCGACCAGTGGCAGGTCCAGATCCAGGCCCGCATCCAGAGCGGATGCCGGGTGGTGATGCACACCTCCCACCTCAGCGACGAGGAACTCGCCGCCGCCCATCTGGAACAGACCGCCGACATCTCCTCCACCGTCGCCCGGGCCCTCGCCGCGGCCGGCCCGCACGCCCGGCTGTGCGTCCTGCCCGAAGGACCCCAGACCATCCCGTACGTGCGGTCCGCCACCTGACCAGGAGAGAGGCTCCCGATGGACAGCCCAGCCATACTCGATCTCGGTTTCGCGCGGCTCGACATCGCCCGCGAGGCCCGGCAGGGCGTACCGGAAGTGGTCTACGCCCCGGGCAAGACCCGCGAGCAGATCACCGCCATCGCCGAGCAGCTCCTGGTCCACAACACCGGGCCGGTGCTGGTCACCCGCGTGGATCCCGGCCTCGCCGAGGCGGTCGTCCGTGACGTGCCCGGTGGCCACTACGACAGCGAGGCACGGCTGCTGACGTGGCGCCCGGCCGCGCAGGCGAGCTTCGGCGTCGCCGTCGTGGCCGCCGGGACCTCCGACCGGCCGGTGGCGGCCGAGGCGTGCGCGGTCGCCACCGGCGTCGGGCTGGCCACCACCGCCGTGCACGACGTCGGCGTCGCCGGTCTGGACCGGATCCTGGCGGTCAGGGACCTTCTGCGGGAACAGGACGCCGTGATCGTGGTGGCGGGAATGGAAGGAGCCCTGGCCAGCGTCGTCGGCGGGCTGGTCGCCTGCCCGGTGGTGGCCGTGCCCACCTCCACCGGATACGGCGCGTCACTCGAAGGGGTCACCGCCCTGCTGGCCATGCACGCCTCCTGCGCCGCCGGCATCACCGTGGTCAACATCGACTCCGGTTTCGGTGCCGCCATGGCCGCCCACCGCATCGCCAGGGCCTGCGGAGGAAACCGCTCATGATCTGCTGGATCAACCCGTTCACCGGCCTCGCCGGCGACATGCTGCTGGCCGCGCTCATCGACGCCGGCGCGCCTCTCGACGGGATCAGGGACGCGATCCGGTCCACCGGTCTGACCGGCTGGGAGCTGTCGGCACACCAGGTCACCACCCATGGGCTGGCCGCGACGCGGCTGTACGTCGAGGTCGGCGACACGGCCACCGAAAGGGCGGCGGCCGAACTGCTGGAGATGGCCGGCCGGGCCCGCCCCGAGCCCGTCGCCGCTCTCGCGGTCGCCGCACTCACCGCCATCTCCACCGTCGAGGGAAAGCTGCACGGCGTCGACCCGCGCGAGGTGCACCTGCACGAACTCGGCGGTCATGACACGATCGTCGACCTCGTCGGTGTGGCGGCCGCGTTGCACCTGCTCGGTGTCACCGAGGTCGTGTGCGGCCCCCTGCCGCTGGGTACCGGCCACACCCGTTCCGCACACGGCATCATCCCCGTCCCCGCCCCGGCCACTGCGGCACTCCTCCAAGGCGCGGCCGTTACCGGCACCGACGTGCCGGGCGAGACGGTCACCCCCACCGCGGCGGCGCTGCTGACCGCCGCGGGTGCCCGCTACCAGCCGCTGCCCACGGTGACGCTGGGACGCACCGGATACGGCGCCGGCACCCGTACCCTCACCGACCGGCCCAACGTCTGCGGCGTGACCCTGGCCGTCCCTGCTCGCGGGGGAGGGGAAGCCGTGACCGTCCTGGAGACCAACCTCGACGACGTCACAGGCGAGACACTCGCGCACGTGGTGCAACGCGCCCTGGACATCGGCGCCCTGGACGCCTGGGTGACCCCCGCGGTGATGAAGAAGGGCCGCCCGGCACACGTCCTGCACTGCCTGACACCCCCCGGCCGGGCGGAAGAGCTCCTGGACCTGCTGTGCGCCGAGACCGGGTCGCTGGGGGTACGCCGCCATGACGCCGTCCGCACCGTCCTGCCGAGGCGTACCGGGACCGTGGACGTCGACGGTGTCGCGGTGCGTGTCAAGTTCGGGCCCCACCGGGCCAAGCCCGAACACGACGACGTCGCCGCGGCCGCCGCCCGGCTGGGACTGCCCCTGCGCGTCGTGGCCGAGCGGGCCGCCGCGGCGGCGCTGCGGGAGCAACCGGCCGGTTCCCGCTCTGAGTCAGTGCTCGGCGAACTGCACCCGGGTCGGCTGCGCGACGTTCGGCCGTAGCGTGATCCCGCTGACCGACAACCGCTCTCCGTAGATGTCGGTCATCCTGATCGCGCCCCCGCATCCGGCGCCGTCGGCGGAGAGGAAGTAGTTGTAGGCGGTACGGGGCAGAGTCCGCCAGCCGCCGGAGGTGCGAACCTCCAGCCGCGCCACCGGGTTCCGGTGGCCGAGCACCTGAATGCCGCACCACCACCGGGTGGATCCGGTCTTGTACCGGATCGACACGGTGCCGGTGGCAGCCGGGCTCAGCAGCTGCCACGTGATCGGGATCCGGCCGAGCGAAGGGTCGGCGAGCTTGGCGAACGCGGGCCCGCTCAGGTCGAGTTGCCCCGGTGCGCAGGGCCGCGGGCACTCATTGGTGATGCGGACCGTGACGGATGCGCCGTTGGCGGCGTGGACGAGCACATAGGCACCGCACGCCTTGGAGGACTCGTAGTCGGTGGTGTTCATCGCCGCGATCATGAGGTCGGGGCTCGGACCGAACAGGCATGCGCCGTCGCCGTCACGGGCGTCGTAGGCGGTGGCGACCCCCGGGTAGGTGACGTGCGGCCGAATCCGCCCCGCCAGGGGCGCCCGGGCGGACCGTGCCCCGGGGTCGCCCGTGGCGGACGGCCGGGGTGATGCGGTGGCCGTCCCCGCTGACGGGGACGAAGGGCCCTCCGGGGGCGGCGTCCGTGTCGCGGCCGGGGACGTCGACGAAGCCGGAGGAGTCTTGGTGACGAGGACGGTCGCTCGGCCGTCGGTGGCGGAGGTGACCGTGACGTGCCCGGCGCCCGCGTCCCGGTCGGGGACGAGCAGGTACGCGCCACAGGCTGTCACGGCCAGCGCCAGCGGCAGCCATCGGCGAACGATCCTGCGCCTGCGCCGTTGCTGCCGGGCGGCCGTCCTCGTCGTGTGCATGTACATCCGTTCTCATGGGGCCGGGAGTCGGAGCCTGGTGCCCGGGAGTGGCCCCCGGGCGGCGGTTCACAGGGCGATGAGTTGCCAGTCCTGGTTGGGGCCGCTGGTGGTGGGCCACTGGATGACGGCGGCGCCGTCGGCGGAGGAGGCGTCCCTGACGTCGGCGCACCATCCGTTGCGGACGTTGACGAGCCGGTAGTAGCCGCTCGCACTGGACGGGACGAGCTTCCACCACTGGTTGTCGCCGCCGTTGTCGCCCCACTGGTCCAGGGCGGCGCCCTGGGCGGAACTCCCGGGGCTCTCCAGGACCTTGCCGCTGTGGCCGTTGGCCAGCCGGTAGGAGCCGTCGCTGTTGGGCAGCAGCTTCCACTGCTGGTTGGTGCCGCCGTTCCACGGCCACTGGATGACGCCGGCGCCATCGGCGCCCGAGGAGTCGCTGACGTCCAGTGCCTTGCCGCTGTTGCGGTTGATCAGCTTGTAGCTTCCCGCGTCCGCGCCGAAGGGCCGGTCGTAGACCTCCAGGCCGCGGATGGATGCCCAGACTCCGGAAGGCAGTCCGGTGACGGTGACGCGCACGTACCTTGCCTGGGCCCGGAACGCGGCCACCTGCACCTGGCTGGTGCTGGTCGTGGCGGTGCTGTCGGCGAGCGTGGTCCAGGTGGTGTCGTCGGTGGAACCCTCGATCCTGTAACGGTAGTTGGCGGCGTCCAGCTCCCACGCGATGCGGGTGCCGGTCAGGGAGCGGGTCGAGCCGAGGTCGACCTTGAGCCAGTGGCCCGTGTTGCCGTCGTTCGCGCACCAGCGGGTGGCGGTGGACCCGTCCACGCCCTTCGCGGCGGTGTTGCCCTTGGACGTCTCCTCGCTGTCGGCGGTGGCCGTCCTGCCCGCGGCGATGTCAGCGGGCTGTACTGACCGGTCGAGCGTGACACCGACGACGCTGTCCTGGGGGTGGGTGGTGCGGTCGATGCCGGTGACGGTGACCCGGCCGTCACTGCCGAGGGTGTACGGCAGGTTCTTTCCTGAACGTACGTCGAACACGCGGGTGACCTGAGCGTCGCCGACCGGCTCGGTGGTGAAGGAGGTGCCGCTGTAGCCGGGCAGCAGGTGGGCGTAGAAGGTGCTGTCCTTGTACGTGTACCCGTACTGGCCGTCGACCGGGTTCCACGGGCCGCCGCGGGTGCCGTAGACGGACTGGCCGCAGGCGGTCATGAAGCCGCCGATCTGCCGGAGCAGGCCGGCCTGGGCGTCGGAGACGGTGCCGTGCCGGTCCGGGCCGACGTTGACCATCACGGTCATGTTCCGCACCCAGCAGTTGACCAGGATGTTCATGGCCGTGCCGTAGCTCATGACAGCGGTGTTGGAGTAACCCCACGTGCCGATGACACTGAACACCTTCTCGACGAGCCTGCCGGTGCGGATCGCCCCGCTCGGGACCGAGGGGCCTTCGTCGCTGTCGTAGTCGCCCTTCCAGCCGGATCGTGAGGTGGCGACGATGTCGGGCTGGTGCTTGCGGACCATGCCCATCAGTCCCAGCGGCTTGCCACTGGCGTCCGTCTCGCCGTACGCGGCGTCCACCGGCCACTGGTTGGCGGGGTCGCGGAACTGGCCCGGTTCCCAGAAGAACGCGCCGTCGGCGTCGGTGCCCTGCTCCGCGACCCAGCCGCCGTCCCACCACAGGTCGTCGATCACGCCGTACTGGGTGACGAGCTCCTTGACGGACTCGTACACCTCGGTCTTCATGATCCGCGCGTTCTCCTTGTGGGCCGGATCGGTCGTGTAGTTCCACGGGTTGGGGGCGCAGTTGGTGCCGTACACGTCGTAGTAGCCGGGGTAGCGCCAGTCGATCGGCGAGTAGTACAGGCCCACCTTGAGCCCGGCCGCCCGCACGGCGGCGACGTAGTCCTTGACGAAGTCACGGCTCAGCGGCGCCTGGCCGGAGCTCCAGGCGTTGGGGTGGTTCAGCGGCCACAGGGCGAACCCGTCGTGGTGACGGGTGGTCAGTGTCGTGTACTTCGCCCCGAAGTCCTTCGCCAACTGCGCCCAGGCCGCCGGGTTGTAGGCGTCCGCGGTGAACTGCTGACCGGTGGCGTCGGTGACGTACTTCCGGTAGTCGCTCGGCGTGACGGCGGCGCTGTGCATGTACCACTCGCCCTGGGCGGGGCCGGCGTAGACGCCCCAGTGGATGAACATGCCCAGCTTGGCGTCCTGCAGCCACTGGACCTTGTTGTCAGGCTGCTGTTCCACGCCCATGTCCGTCTTCGGGATCCGCAGGGGCGGCAGCGGCAGCGGCAGAGGGGCGGGCGTCGTGGCGGCGTGAGCGGTCGTCGCCACAGCGACGGAACCCACCGCGGCGGCCGCCGTCGTGGCCGCGATGCCGACGAGGATCGACCTGCGGGAGATGGATTCGGGCAACGTGGTTCCTCCTGTTGGTCGGCAGAAGAGCGCCCTGGGCCGGTCACCTCGGGCTCGGGGCAGCGCGGTTCGGCCGGTGGCCCGGGCCGTGTCCGGAGACGTGCGGTGCATGCCCGCTGCAGCCGAAGACATTGGATGAATTAAGGAACACTCGTGGGGCCTGTGTCTAGGGTTGCGGTCGAGGATTCCTGAAATCCTGCGGTAATCCTGGCTGAGTTGTCACGCTGGTGTGGCTTGACATGGGATGTATTGGGTTGTCAGGGCGTCGGCGGGAGAGGGGCGTGCGCATCCGAGGCCGTACCGGGCGAGGTGAGAATGGACCAGTTGAGGGTGAACGCGACCCACCTTGCCGAGCGACGGGCGCCCCTACCGTGGCGGTCGTGGAGCCCTGGACCCCCACGGTCCAGGCTCCCACAGAACCCCCCACGCGAGGAGAACCCTCATGGCACGAGTACTGAAGAAGCTCTGGCCGGCGCCGCTGCTGGCCGGCGCGGTCGCCTTCGTGATGTCCGTGGCGCCCGCGCAGGCCGCCACCTGGTCGTCGACCGACGCGTTCGGCACCTGGTCGAACGGCGGCTACGAACTCAACAACGACGTCTGGGGCGGCGGCGCGGGCCCCCAGACCATCTGGGCCAACTCGTACGGCAACTGGGGCGTCTGGGCGAACCACCCCGACACCGGTGGGATCAAGTCCTACCCGCACGTCGCCCGCACGGTCGGCACTCCCGTCAACTCCCTGTCCTGGGTGAGTAGTTCCTTCAACGTCTCGGTACCTGGCGGCGGCGCCTACGAGACGGCGTACGACATCTGGGACAGCGGGTACCACAACGAGATCATGCTCTGGATGAACAAGACGGGCCCTGTCGGTCCGCTGGGCAGCTACCAGGGCACGGTCTCGGTCGGCGGACACACCTGGAGCGCGTACAAGGGCAGCAACGGCTCGAACGCCGTCTTCTCCCTGGTCCGCAACGGCAACACCAGCGCCGGCGCGGTCGACATCCTGGCCGTGCTGAAGTGGATGGAGTACAGCGAGGGCTGGTTCGGCAACGTCAACCTGGGCAGCGTCCAGTTCGGTTACGAGATCACCTCCTCCTCCGGCGGGATGAACTTCGTCAGCAACAGCTACAGCCTCGGCTGGGGCTGATTCGCCGGCAGTGCCGCCCGGGCTCCGCGGAGCCCGGGCACAGGCACGCCGGTGTTGCCCGTGGTGGGGCAGACGGGTGACAGAATATTAGCGCTAACAATTGCGGGGGGCATGGATCTGCGCGAAGCATTGACACCCGCCTGGGCTTCCTCCTAGCTTCCTTGTGTCGAACCGATTCGACTATCTGGCTCCTGCTCCTCTCCACCCGGCCGCCCCCGCCTGGTCCCGCGCCCGCAGAGGCCGCCGCGTGCCCAAGAACAGGGGCCGGGAGACACGTTGGGCGATCGCGCCCGTACGCCAACCTTGGAGGCCCTCGATGCGCAATCTCCCACCGGCCGGGCGCACCGGCAGACCAGGCTCGGCAGTACGCCGCAGCCGCCGCACAGCCACGGCGCTCGCCGTGCTCTGTGCCTCGATCGGCACCATCACCCTGCCCGGTACCGCGGCGCACGCCGCTGACACCAGTGTCACGGTGGACTTCGCAACCGCCGGAGGCGCCCCCACCTACCACGCCTCGGGCATGATCTACGGGATGACACCGGACGGCTCGCTGCCGCAGGACCACTTCTTCACGGACATCAAGTGGCACTTCATGCGTGCCGGCGGCGCGCAGCTCAACAGCGGTGGCTACGCCACGAGCCTCGCGGACTACCGGACCCGGTGGAACGCCACTTTGGCTCAGTACAAGCGCACCGCGGCCCTCGGCGGCACCTTCGTCCTGCTGCCGCACGACCTGTGGGGCGCCGACGGCACCACCAGTCAGGGCTGGCCCGGCGACAACGCCGACTGGACCCAGTTCGACAACTTCGTCACCCAGCTCATCGGCGACGTCAAGGCCAACAACATGACCGTCGAATGGGATCTGTGGAACGAGCCCGACGGCAGCGGCTTCTGGGGGCGGTCCCAGAGCCAGTATCTGCAGATGTGGTCGCGGTTCTCCGCGCGCGTCCGGGCGGCGTTCCCCGGCCAGTTGATCGTCGGTCCCAGCATTGCCGGCCAGCCCCTCTCCTCGAACGGCTGGTGGACGACCTACCTGAACTACGTCAAGGCCAACAACGTCGCTCCCGACATCTACAGCTGGCACGACGAACCCGCCGACCCGGTCACCGGGGTCGCGAGCGCCAACTCCACCCTCGCCGCCGCCGGTCTGGCCAACACCCGGCCCTACCAGATCAACGAGTACGGCGCGCTCTCCCAGCAGAATCCGGGCGGCGGCGCCTGGTTCATCGGCCGCCTGGAGCGCACCGGTGCCGACGGCTTGCGCGGCAACTGGGCATCGGGCACCAACCTGCACGACGACGAGGCCAATCTGCTCACCAAATCGGGCAGCCAGTACCTGCCGCTCGGCGAGTGGTTCATGTACCGCTACTACGGCTCGCAGACCGGGAACATCGTCAACTACATCCCCGGCAGCAACAACGACGGCCTGTCCACCAAGGACAACGCCGCCAGGAACGCCAAGATCCTCATCGGCAGCAACGGCAACACCGGCAACGTCACCGTCCACCTCACCGGCCTGAACACCACTTCTGTCGTGGAGAACGGCAAGGTCCGCGCCGTCGTCCAGCGCATCCCCTACAACAACGGCGCCGCCGTCACCGGACCCACCACCATCTCCGACACCACGCTGACGGTCAGCGCCAACGCCGCCTCGCTGACCGTCCCCTACACCAACGCCAAGGACGGCTACACCGTCACCCTGTTCCCGCCGTCCACCACGACGGTCTCCACCGTCGCGGTCAGCGAGAACAGCGGCCAGTGCCTGGACGACACCAACCTCAGCACCGCCAACGGCACCCAGTACCAGCAGTACTCCTGTGAGGGCGGCTACCAGCAGATGCTCGACCTCAAACCGGTCGCCGGCCGGGCCCACGCGTACACCGTCGTCAACGAACTCAGCGGTAAGTGCCTGGACGTCTCCGGCGCCTCCACCGTCGACGGCGCCGCCGTCATCCAGTACACCTGCAACGGTGCCGCCAACCAGCAGTTCACCCTCAACCCGGTCACCGCTCTCGGCAACAGCCAGGACTACCAGCTCGTCGCCGTCCACAGCGGCAAGTGCGTCGACGTCACCGGCGTCTCCACCGCACCGCACGCCTTGATCCACCAGTGGACCTGCGACCCGGCCGGCACCCTCAGCACCAAGAAGAACCAGATCTGGCGTCTGCAAGGCATCGGCTGACCAGGCACTCTCCGAACATCGGCATGCCTCGCCGCCCTTGCGGGGCGGCGAGGCATCCGCCTGTCTCACCGGGAGGCTTGGTGCCGCCGGCGGCGCAGGGCGAGGAAGCCGACCGCGGTCGCGAGGACACCGGTGCCCGCGATGGCACTCAGGCCCCCCGCTCCGGTCGCCGCGAGCCCTCGTCCGCCGCCCTGGGGCGCCGCACCGCCTGCCGTGGTCCCGGTCCTGTGCGCGGTCGGGACGTCCGAAGGGCTCGCCGCCGCAGTGGGGTGAGCGGCCGCGGGCCCGCCGGCCCGCTCCCTGGTGAAGACGAGGGTGCCGAACCCGAGGTGGTCGAAACCGCCGCTGTTGGGGCCGTAGTCGCCTCCGCCGCCCTCGGGACGGACCCTGGAGGCCATGGCGGTCACATACGGCGCGGTCAGGCCCCGCCGGTTGACGTAGTGGTGGTAGATGCCTTCCCAGATCGGGCGAATCTGGCCCCGGCTGTCCGGGGACGCCGCGGTGAAGGTGTCCGTCCCGGACCAGACGGAGGGCGCACCCTTGTGCCAGGTGTAGGGCGTGTACGGCACGTTCTGCCCGAGGTTCCATTTGGCCGCGTACTCCGCTCCCTTGAGGAAGCGGTTGTCGTCGTAGCCGTACAGGTCGACACCCTGGTTCCAGGCCATCTCGCAGATCGTGGCCATCAGGCCGATGCTCAGCAGCGCGTGGCCCTGGTCGCGGCCCACCTCGGTGACCTGTCCGAGTCCGCCGGGATGGATGACCGGAATGGCGTGCCGGACGGAGCCGTTGCCCGCCCCGTTCCTGAAGTAGGTGACAGCCTGGTCGACCTTGGCCCGGTCGTCGCAGAGGATGCCGATGGCCAGGACGGAGGCCACGCTGAGCAGGTCCCAACTGGCCCAGTAATTGGTGATGTACGCGCCGTTGTGGTCCGTCAGGAACGAGTCGTTGACCGGGTAGAAGACGTGGAGCATCATCCGCTGGAAGCGGGCGAGGTCGAAGCCGGGGTAGTCACGCATCAGTTCGGCCGCGTTGGCGAACTGGTAGCCGTGGATGCCGGCCAGGATGAACCTGTCGGCACTGCCGTCGAGCTTCGTGAGCTTCGCCGACCAGGCGTTGAGGATGTCGCGGGCCGCGTCGGCGTGGGCGGTCTCGCCGGTGATCCTCCAGCGCAGGGCGTTCTGGTAGGCGGCGTGGATGTCGTGGTACTGGGTGGGGTAGTTCTCCGACCCCGCGCCGCGGTACACGACCGCCTGCGGGTTGGCCTTCCAGGTGCTCTGCGCGTGGCGGTTGGCGGCCAGCTTGGCGTAGCCCGCGGCCCAACGGCCGGTGCCCGCGGCCACCTTGGCGGCCATCCGGTCCAGGTCGGCCCGGGTGTGCAGCATTCCCGGATGCGCGAACGCGGGAGACGCGGAAGCGGGAAGGGCACTGCGCAGCCCCCAGAGGCCGACGCTCCCGGTCACTCCTGCGGCTGCGGCCGCCTTCAGCGCCGTGCGCCGGTTCATCGCGGGCCGGATGTCGTTGTGGCTCACTCACTGACTCCTCGTGGATACGGTCCTGACGTCAGTGGAGATGCGTCGGCCGCCCGGGGAATCACAGAAATCCGGCCGCGTTCTCAGCGGAGTTCTGAGCGCTGCGGTACGGACAGCGGATCGGCGGGTGCGCCGCGAGTGAGGTACTGCGGGACCGGAGCGGTGTCGAGGCCGTTGTCGCGGACCAGCCCGAAGCGCTGCGTGCCCGGCGAACCGGGGGAGGGCGCGGTGGTGACGTCGGCTGTGACGGCGGTCCAGGAGGACGGCCAGACGTCCAGGTTGTAGTCCGCCGCCGTCTCGTTGAGGTGCACGGTGACACTGCCGTCGAGGTAGTAGAACTCCTGCTGCCACATCTGCTGGGCGCCCGGGGGCAGGACGATCCGCCCGTCCGTGGCGTTGCCCATCCATGTGCCGGTGGTGCCCGGGTCCGGGTCGTCCATCCGGTGTCCTCCGCCGGAGGCGACGTGGAAGAGCCTTCCGCGCAGGCCGGTCCAGGAAGGCATGGTGAGCATGCCGGAGCGCTGGGCGAACATCACTTGCCAGTGCACGGCGAAGTACCCCCGGCCGCGGATGGTGACCGCGTCGCCTCGGTGCACGATCTGGTAGCCCGCCCCGGAGCGCTTCTGGAAGGCACTGGTCAGGGAAAGCGTGCCCTCGGGGCGTCGGGGGAGTGCCCGGGGACGCAGGCCGGCGGGCGGAGCGGCGTCGGGGCTGTCCACGACGCTGCCGTACACGCCCGAGAGCGGCAGTGGGAGACGCGAGGCGCGCGGACGCGGCGTCGCTGTCGGTGCGGCGGACACGGTCGAGGGCACGGTCGGCGGCACACCCGCAGGAGGCGCCGATGACGCACGGAGAGGGGCTGGCGAACCGTGGTGCCAGGGCGCGACGAGCGTCAGCGCCGCACCGCCGCCGACGGCCAGGATGCCCGCGCAGACCAGGGCCACCGCCTTGCCGGCTGTCGCTCCTCCGGCGGTGGCCGCGCCGGACAGCGCCGGTGCGGACGCCGCCGTGCCGCTGGAGCCGGTCACGACAGGGGTGACGGGTGACGCCGTCTGTGCCGCCGTCCCGAGCTTGGCGGCCCAGCCCCGCAGAGCGAGCAGCGCGGCGGGCAGTGGCACGAGAGCGAGGGGCGCCAGCAGACCCTCGAGCGGAACCAGCCCTTTCTGCCGCGCGGAGCACACCTGGCAATCCCGTACGTGGCGGCCGAGCCGCTTGCGCCACAGGCCGCTGGGACCCCCGTCCCACGACGTGGTGAGCAGGCGGAGATCCGGGCAGACGGGCCGCGCGTCAAGCGCGCGTACGATCATGCGGCCGGTGTTCAGCCGCGCCTTGAGCCGATCGACGCGGACGGCGACATGGTGACCGGAGAGCTGCAGCGTGGCGGCGATCTCCGCGCGAGTGAGCCGCCCGGCGGTCTCCAGCCACCACAGTGACAGCAACGCGCTGTCCTCCCGGTCCAGCCAGCGGGTCGCCTCGACAACCTCGCGGCGCTGCCCGGACAGGCTCAGCCGCAGGATCGTGAGATCCACGAAGTCGGCCCCGGAGTCGACGGCGTCGAAACCCTCCACCAGCGGGTCCGCCCAGGAACGCGCCGTCCGCGAACGCCGGTGCTCCCGTATCTGGTTCATGGCGACTGCCACCGCCCAGGACCTGAACTGAGCGGTCTCCCGCACCTGGCCGACACCGCCGACGATCTTCAGCATCGTCTCCTGGACCACGTCGTCCACGTCCGCATGGCCGTTGAGCGCCCGACCGACGATGCTGTACACGAGTGGCAGGTAACCGGCCACGAGCGTCTCCACCGCACGCGGATCGCCGTCCCGGGCCGCGGCGACCACGTCCGCTCCGGGCTGCTGCTTCGTGTCCACCGTCTCGCTCCTCACCGGTCAGGCGGCTTCCGGCCGGAAGGGACGCCGTTCGCGTGCGGCGCCACCGTGGCAGGTGCGCCACGAGCCCTCGCGGCGGCTTGTCAGGGATCGGGGCATGGGCGTGGGGAAGCACAT
Organism: Streptomyces sp. NPDC051976; assembly: GCF_040680795.1. Taxonomy (NCBI): domain Bacteria; kingdom Bacillati; phylum Actinomycetota; class Actinomycetes; order Kitasatosporales; family Streptomycetaceae; genus Streptomyces; species Streptomyces sp. NPDC051976. The sequence continues at coordinate 1,130 of NZ_JBFAXL010000006.1, read as the reverse complement.
GAGCGTGGAGTCCGCCGTCCCAGCGGAAACCCATCCTACGAGAGCGCCGACGCTTCCACGCAGCGCATCCGTGCCGCGTGCGCGGCGGTCTCGACGACGGTGCTCCGGCGTGAGTCACCGCACGCGAGCCCCGGCGGCTGACCACGCGGGCGTCGTTGACGCGCATCGGATTCGTCTGCTTACCTTGTTGTCAATGACCCGCCGTGGTCGCCCGATTGCCGGATCGGGCGCCGATTGCGGGAAGGCCGCCTCTCCGACGGAGTCGCGGGTACCGGCCTCAGCCCTTTGCGCAGATCACCCACCCCGTAGCGGTTCGCGCCCATCTGACAGGCAGTCACTGTCGTCCGCTGCTGCGACTTCCGTGATCCCGATGGCGTTGCCCACCCTCGCCGCGGGGGTTTCGGCCGTGTGCTTTCGCCATCACCGTGCCTGGCTCGGGTGGCCAACTGGGCTCCGACGCCTGCCCGACGACGGCTTTCGTGTCCCTGTCGTCACCACCAACTGTTAGCGCTATCAATCCCAACCAGACCCTGATCGGCGACGGCCAGAACATGTACCTGTTCTTCGCCGGTGACAACGGCAGCATCTATCGGGCGAGCATGCCGATCGGGAACTTCCCCGGCAGCTTCGGCTCGTCGTACACGACGGTCATGAGCGACTCGCAGGCCAACCTGTTCGAGGCCGTGCAGGTCTACAAGGTTCAGGGCCAGAACCAGTACCTCATGATCGTTGAGGCCATGGGTGCGAACGGCCGCTATTTCCGCTCGTTCACGGCCTCCAGCCTGAGCGGTAGGTGGACCCCGCAGGCCGGCAGCGAGAGCAACCCCTTCGCGGGCAAGGCCAACAGTGGTGCCACCTGGACCAACGACATCAGCCACGGTGACCTGGTCCGCAGCAACCCCGACCAGACCATGACCATCGACCCCTGCAACCTGCAGTTCCTCTACCAGGGCAAGTCGCCCAGCGCGGGCGGCCCCTACGACCAACTGCCCTGGCGGCCGGGCCTCCTCACCCTGCAGCACTGACCCGCCCCGAGTACCATCCAGCAGGCCGTGGCCGCTGTAGTTGAACACGATGGTGGCTTCGCGCCCGGTCCGCTTGCACTCCAGCGCCTTGTCGATGACGGCGCG
>NZ_JBFAXL010000005.1:303565-332808 GCF_040680795.1 Streptomyces sp. NPDC051976 | reverse complement strand
GCTGTTGAGTTCTCAAGGAACGGAAGCTTCCATCAGGACCGTTTCACCGGCCCCTCCGGGCTTTCCCTTCGGTGTCTCCGACTTTAGCAGAAGCTATTCCGTCGGATTTACCAGCCCCGATTCGCGCACACACGTTTCCGCGGGTCTCGTCGAGGCGGTTGTGCCAACGTACTGGAGCGGGCCGCCCTGAGCAAATCGCGTGGTGGGCGATGGCCGGGTGATCCGCGGGGTAGGGCGCGGGGTGTGGCAGAGGGTGGCGGTATGGGAGACTGGGTCAGTGGTATAGACCACCTGGCGGTCCGATCCAGCCGGGCGGAATCCGTACTTGTGATGACTTAGGCTGCTCCCGCGACGACGTCATCAGGTGACAGACAGTGACAGTTCTCTGATCTCCCTATAGAGGAGGCTTCCCATGACGACCGTTTCCGCTCCCCTGGCCGGACGGGCCATCGGACTCGAGGCAGTGCCCGACCCCGTGTTCTCCGGGGCGATGGTGGGCCCGGGTACGGCTATCGACCCTGAGCGGGTTCCCGGCGACGCGGTGTCTCCCGTCGACGGGATCATCGTCTCCCTTCACCCGCACGCGTTCGTGGTCGTCGACGAACAGGGGCACGGCGTACTGACGCACCTGGGCATCGACACCGTCCAGCTCAACGGCGAGGGCTTCGAGCTGCTGGTCGCGAAGGGCGACACCGTGGCCCGTGGGCAGGCGGTCGTGCGCTGGGACCCGGCGGCGGTCGAGGCGGCGGGCAAGTCGCCGATCTGTCCCGTGGTCGCGCTGGAGGCGACGGCCGAGTCGCTCGGTGACGTGGTGGACAGCGGCGACGTCGCCGCCGGGGACGTCCTCTTCTCCTGGCAGTAGGCCCGGCTCGGCCCGGTCGGCGTGTACGGCGGGGCGGACGAGCCGGCGGAACCAGCGGGGGGCCACGACAATCAGCGACGGCCGGGTGCGCCGTCGCTTCGACCGGAGACGGGTGAGATGGAGACAACGCTGCGAGGCGTCGGTGTCAGCCACGGTGTGGCGATCGGCGAGGTACGGCACATGGGCACCGCTGTTCTGGAGCCGCCTGCCAAGCAGATCCCGGCGGACGACGCGCCGCGCGAGCAGAGCCGGGCCCGCCAGGCGGTGGGCGCGGTCGCGGCCGACCTGAACGCGCGCGGCCATCTGGCCGGTGGCGAGGCGCAGGCCGTGCTGGAGGCCCAGGCGCTGATGGCGCAGGACCCGGAGCTGATCGCCGACGTCGAGCGGCGGATCGCGGTGGGCAGTACGGCCGAGCGCGCCGTCTATGACGCCTTCGCGTCGTACCGGGCGCTGCTGGCCGGCGCCGGTGAGTACCTGGCCGGGCGGGTGGCCGACCTGGACGACGTGCGGAACCGGATCGTGGCCCGGCTGCTCGGGGTGCCGATGCCCGGTGTGCCGGACAGCGACGAGCCGTATGTGCTGATCGCCCGCGACCTGGCGCCGGCCGACACGGCGCTGCTGGACCCGACGCTGGTGCTGGGATTCGTCACCGAGGAGGGTGGGCCGACCAGCCACAGCGCGATTCTGGCGCGGGCGCTCGGTGTGCCCGCGATCGTGGCGCTGCCGGGTGCGCGGGAGCTGGCCGAGGGCACGCTGATCGCGGTGGACGGCAGCACCGGTGAGGTGTTCGTCGAGCCGAACGAGGACAAGCGGGCCGCGCTGGCGGAGGCGGCGGCCGCGCGGAAGGCGGCGCTCGCGGCGTCGTCCGGGCCGGGTGCGACGTCGGACGGCCACAAGGTGCCGCTGCTGGCCAATGTCGGCGGTCCGGCCGATGTGCCCGCCGCGGTGGCGGCGGGCGCCGAGGGCGTGGGGCTGTTCCGTACCGAGTTCCTCTTCCTCGACGATTCCGCGAAGGCACCGTCGGAGGACAAGCAGGTCGAGGTGTACCGCCAGGTCCTGGAGGCGTTCCCCGAGGGGCGTGTCGTGGTGCGTGTGCTGGACGCGGGCGCCGACAAGCCGCTGGACTTCCTGACGCCGGCCGACGAGCCGAACCCGGCGCTGGGCGTGCGGGGCCTGCGGTCGCTGCTCGACCACCCGGAGGTGCTCCGCACCCAGCTCACCGCGCTGGCCAGGGCGTCGCAGGGCCTGCCGGTGTACCTGGAGGTGATGGCCCCGATGGTGGCCGACCGCCAGGACGCGAAGGCGTTCGCCGACGCCTGCCGTGAGGCGGGGCTGCGGGCGAAGTTCGGCGCGATGGTCGAGATCCCGTCGGCCGCGCTGCGGGCGCGGTCGATCCTGCAGGAGGTCGAGTTCCTGTCGCTGGGCACCAATGACCTCGCGCAGTACACCTTCGCGGCCGACCGTCAGGTGGGCGCGGTGTCGCGGCTGCAGGACCCGTGGCAGCCCGCGCTGCTCGACCTGGTGGCGCTGTCGGCGGAGGCGGCGAAGGCCGAGGGCAAGAGCTGTGGTGTGTGCGGCGAGGCGGCGGCGGATCCGCTGCTGGCGTGTGTGCTGACCGGTCTGGGTGTCACCAGCCTTTCGATGGGTGCAGCGTCGATCCCGTATGTGCGGGCGACGTTGGCGAAGTACACACTGGCGCAGTGCGAGCGGGCGGCCGCCGCGGCGCGGGCGACGGACAGCGCGGACGAGGCGCGCCGGGCCGCGCGCGGAGTGCTGTCCGGCGAGTAGCGGCCAAGCTGCGGCCACGGGCCCGGTCCGCCTCGGAGGGCGTCTCACCCCGCACGGTGAGGCGCCCTCCGGCGTTCCCGCCGCGTCGCGCCCGCCGAGTCGCGCACGCGGGCTCGCCCCTCCCCCGCGCCCGGCGCTCATTCGATGGAGGGTGGTGGCAGCGGCAGGCCCGGCCGGTAGACGACTCCCGGCTCGGGCGGTACGGGTTCGCCGGTGGCGGCGTCGGTGCAGTACGCGTCGAAGACCTCCGCCTCGGTGAGCGGGTGGAGTTGGCCGTCGCGCAGGGACCAGCCGCGGACGGTGTCGGGGCCGTCGTCCCCGGTGGTGCGCAGGACGAGGCCGCCCGCGCGGGCGGTGACGGACGCCGCGGCCATGACGGTGCAGAGCACCAGGGCGTCGGTCTCGGCGAGTTGGACGCTTCCTTCCGGGCCCGCGTCCACATGGAGGGCGGCGAGAAGGGGGCCGTCCGGGGCCGGGAGGCTGCAGACGATGTGGTGGGTGCCGGGGCCGACGGCCTGGATGAGCCGGAGCAGCAGGTCCGAGGCGCGGTCGAAGGCGCAGTGGGCGAGGTCCTGGCCGCAGTCGGGGCAGGTGCCGGCGTGGGTGAGGGCGTCCGAGGCGCTCTCCCAGGTGGCGCGGCGGTCGGCTTCGTGGGCGAGCTGCGTGCGCAGCAGGGCGAGTGGCTGCCCGGTGTACTGCACCGAGGCGCCGGTCGCGGTGGCTTGGGCGGTGTGGTGGGTGCGGGTCGCGGCGCTGTCCGGTGGCTTGCGGGTGGTGGCGCAGTGGTCGGCGTACGCCACCGGGTCGAAGACGGTGACGACGGTGTGGTTCCCCCTGGCGTGCAGGCTGCGCAGGAACGCCTCCACGGCGTGCAGATACGTGCCGTAGTCGCTGAAACGGAAGGTGCGGTAGCCGGTCATGGCGGTGAAGTCCGCCTCGTCCAGCAGCAGTCCGACGATGGTGGCGGTCTCGCGGCGCAGCGCCCTGCGGTGTGCGGCCCGGTGCGTGGTCTGGGACGACATGTGTTCCCCCTCGGTGTGCTCCCTATTGCTCACTCACCGTAACCGCGGGGACTGACAACGGGGATTTCCCGGGCTGCTGCCGGAGTGCGTCGGCGCGGCCGAGCCGCTGTAGCACCATGCGTCGTTGGAGGAGGGCGGCGGCAGCGAGGGCGGCGCCGAGGGCGATCCAGCCGATCGGGCCCGCGGCGATGACGACGGAGGTCATGAGCAGCGGGCCGACGCAGCGGGAGGTGGACTGGGCGAGGCCGTGCACACCGACGTAGCTGCCCTGGGCGTCGTCGGGGGCGAGGGCGACGGAGAGTTCCCAGGAGATGGCGGACTGGATCATCTCGACGACGGTGAAGGCGATGGCCGCGGCGAGGATCGCGGCGGTGGCGGCCCAGCGGGCGTGCAGCACGGCGGCGGCGGTGGCCGCGCCGGAGACCAGGAACCACACGGCGACCCGGCGCAGGGAGTCGGCGGCCACCCGCGGGGTGCTGCCGTGCCGGGACAGGCGGACCTGGAAGGCCACCACTATCACGGTGTTGACGACGAAGATCGCGGCGGCCAGGCCGTGCGGGGCGGTGGTGCGGGTGATGATCCACAGCGGCATGCCGACGCTGATGGCGCAGCCGTAGAGGAACATCGCGGAGTCGAGGGCGGCGTAGCCGAGGTAGCCGCGATCGCGCCAGGGGTTGCTGGGGGACACGGTCGGGTCCGCGGTCAGGGGGGCGCCCGCGGCGGTGCGGCCGGTGACCGTACGGCTGGCGGAGGGGGGTTCGGCGCAGCGGGCCACGAGGGCGGCGACCAGGACGAAGGAGAGCGCGTCGCCGAGGAGCAGACCGCGGTAGACGGCGGTGGAGCCCACCGCGAGGGCGGCGGAGGCGCCGAGGCCGCCGATGGTGTAGCCGACGTTGACGACGGTGCGCTGCACGGCCTGGTACCTGGCGCGGTCGGCGCCGGCGACGCGGGCGGCGAAGAGCTTGGTGAGGACCGAGGCGGCGCGTTCGGCGAAGCTGCCGACGGCGACCAGGGCCAGGAGTTGCCAGAAGCCGTGGGCGAAGAGCAGCAGCAGGCTGGAGGCGCCGCGCAGGAGTTGGACGGCGAGGAGGACGCGGGTCAGCGGCAGCCGGTCGGTGAGCTGTCCCGCGACGGGTGCGCCCGCGATCCCGACGGCGCCGCCGAGGCCGAGCAGGAGTCCGGCCTGTCCGGTGCTGAGGCCGGCGACGACGACGAAGTAGAGGGCGGTGACGGCGAACCACAGCCCTGATCCGGTCTTGTCGATGAGGTTGATCCAGAGCATCCGGCGGCCGTCGGGGCCGCCCGGTATCGATGTCAGCGCCGCCCGCGCCCGTGTCGACGCCTTCGACGGTTTCCGCTTCATCGTCGTGTCCCCCTGTTCCCTCGCGGCCGTTCGCCGGTGCCGGAGTGTGCGTCGGCGCCTTGCGCGAATTTTTGTATTGATACATACTCTGCAATGTGGCAACACAATATGCGATCAGCGGGACGACCGCCAGGGAGATCGCCGCGTCGGCGGAGAGCGCGGTCACCGACGGGCTGCTCCGCCCTGACGACGCGCTGCCCCCGGTGCGGACACTGGCCGACACCCTCGGCGTGAGCCCGGGCACCGTGGCGACGGCGTACAAGGAACTGCGGCGGCGCGGGATCGTGGTGACCCGGGGCCGCGGCGGCACGGTGGTCGCACCCGCGCCCTCGGTGTCCTCGCGGCGCCCGCCGCCGGTGCCGCCCGGGCTGCGCGACCTGGCGGGCGGCCACCCCGATCCGGCGTTCCTGCCCGATCTCGTCCCGCCCGGGCGGCTCTCCCCCGGCGCGCGCTCGCACCGCGCCTCGCCCCGGCTGCCGGAGCTGGAGGAGCTGGCGCGGGCGTGGTTCCACCGCGACGGGGTGCCGGACGGCCAGGTCACCTTCGCGCACGGGGCACTGGACTGCATCTCCCGGCTGCTGTCGGTGGAGCTGCGCCCCGGGGACGCGGTCGCGGTCGAGGACCCCGGCTTCCACCATCTGCTCGATCTCGTACCGGCGTTGGGGCTGCGTACGGTCGCGGTGGCGGTCGACGACGAGGGGCTGCGGCCCGAGGGGCTGCGGGCGGCGCTGCGGGCCGGGGCGCGCGCGGTGGTGCTCTGCCCGCGGGCGCAGAACCCCTACGGTTCGCGCACCTCGGCGGTGCGGCGGGACGAGTTGCTGGCGGTGCTGGCGGCGGCGCCGGAGGTGCTGGTGATCGAGGACGACCACAGCGCCGACACCGCGGGCGGTCCGCTCCACTCGCTGACCACGGCGGGTGCGGACGGGCCGGCGCGCTGGGCGCAGATCCGTACCGTCTCCAAGCACTTGGGCACCGACCTGCGGTGGACGGCGATGGCCTGCGACGCGACGACGCTCGCGCGGCACGACGGGCGGCTGCTGCTGACGTCGGGCTGGGTCAGCCATGTGCTGCAGGAGACGGTGGCCCGGTTGATGACGGATCCGGCCACGGTGGCGCTGGTGGACGCGGCGGGGACGGCGTACGCGCGGCGGCGTGAGGCGCTGCTCGCGGCGCTGGCCGGGCACGGCATCGCGGGGCGCGGGGTGAGCGGGATGAACGTGTGGGTGCCGGTGCGGGACGAGGCGGCGGTGGTCAACGGGCTGCGCTCGGCGGGCTGGTGGGTGGCGGGCGGCGCGCGGTTCCGGATCGCCGCCGGGCCCGGCGTCCGGATCACCACCGCCGACCTGGAGGTGCGGGAAGCGCCGCGGCTGGCCGCCGACTTCGCGGGTGTGCTCGGTGGATCGCTGACCACCTACGGCGGCTGACCTTGCCGTCACCACCCGTACGTACAGCGGCTGATGAGACGTCAGTGACGTGGGCATGCGGTCTTGACGGCGGTGCCGCGGGTCAAGTATCCAGATCCCGGGCGGCATTGGTACAGACCAAATGGGAGCCGGTATGCGAAGATCCCTCACCCTCGTCCTCGCACTCTTCGGGACGCTCGTCCTGTTCTTCGTCCCGCCCGCCACCGCGGCAGGCGGAGTCTCCGCGGCCTTCGCGAAGACCTCCGACTGGACCAGTGGCTACCAGGCGCAGTACACGATCACCAACGGCGGCAGCACCACGCTGACTTCGTGGAAGGTCGAGTTCGACCTCCCGGCCGGAAGCAGCGTCGGCAGCTACTGGGACGCGCTGCTCACCTCGGGCAACAACCACTACACGTTCACCAACCGGGACTACAACGCAACGCTCGCGCCCGGCGCGAGCGCGACCTTCGGCTGGGTCAACTCCGGTGCGGGCACCCCCACGAACTGCAAGCTCAACGGAGGTTCGTGCGACGCGGGCGGCGGTGGCGGCGGCGACACCACCCCGCCGTCGGTCCCGGGCGGCGTCACGGTGGGCTCCCCCACCAGTTCCTCGCTGACCGTCCACTGGAACCCCTCGACCGACAACTCCGGCTCCGTGGCGGGCTACGAGGTCTCCCGCAACGGCGGCGCGCCCGTCGCCGTGACCGGTACCTCGTACACCGCGACCGGCCTCGCGGCGTCCACCGCGTACTCCTTCCAGGTCCGCGCCAAGGACGCGGCGGGCAACACCTCCGCCTACAGCGCGGCGGTCAGCGGTACCACCAGCGCCTCGGGCGGCGGGGGCAATCCGCCGCCCGGGACGATCCGGATGGCGCCCTATGTCGACATGGGTGCCTGGCCGACGCCCAGCCTCACCGCGATGTCGCAGGCCAGTGGGGTGAAGAGCTTCACGCTGGCGTTCGTCACCTCGGCGGGCTGCAAGGCGTCGTGGTTCAACGCCTACGACCCGCGCGCGGCGTGGGCCAAGGACCAGATCGACGCCGTCCGGGCGGCGGGCGGGGACGTGAAGGTCTCCTTCGGCGGCGCGAGCGGCATCGAACTCGCCCAGGCGTGCTCCTCGGTCGACGCGCTCACCGCCGAGTACGCGGCCGTCGTGGACGCGTACAACCTCAGCTACGTCGACTTCGACATCGAGGGGTCGGCCGTCGCGGAACCCGCGTCGATCTCCCTGCGCTCCCAGGCACTGGCGAAGCTCCAGCAGACCCATCCGAACCTGCGGATCTCGCTCACCCTGCCCGTGCTGCCCACCGGACTCGACGGCAACGGGATGAACGTGCTCAACGCCGCGAAGAACGCGGGCGTCACCCTGGACATGGTCAACGCGATGGCCATGGACTACTACCAGAGCGTCGACTACGGCGACGCGGCCGTCCAGGCGGCCAACAGCGTGTTCAGCCAGCTCAAGTCCGTCTACCCCGGCAAGTCCGACGCGCAGCTCTGGGCGATGGTCGGCATCACGCCGATGCTCGGCCAGAACGACGACGGCCACATCTACGACCAGGCCGACGCCCGCCAGCTCGTCTCCTTCGCGCAGAGCAAGCACCTGGGCATGCTCTCGTACTGGGAAGAGGGCAGGGACGCCAACGCGTGCAACGGCGCCCTCTACAAGTGCACCAACATCGCCCAGTCGCCGTACGAGTTCTCGAAGATCTTCGCGGCGTACAACGGGTGATCCCCCGGTGAGGACGCTTCTACGGGCGGCCGCTTCCGCCGCCGGCCAGGCGGTCGGCCGCCAGCCGCTCGTAGAAGCGCAGCACTTCGAGGTCGTCGACGGAGCCGGGGTTGACGGCCTTGTCCAGCGCGGTGCCCTGGAGCAGACGCTTGACCGGGACCTCGATCCGCTTGCCGGTGAGGGTGTGCGGGACGCCGGGGGTCTCGATGATCTCGTCCGGCACATGGCGGGGCGACAGCTGGGCGCGGATGGCGGAGCGGATACGGTCGCGCAGGTCGTCGTCGAGCTCCGCGCCGTCGGTGAGCTGGACGAACAGCGGCATCCAGTAGCCGCCGTCGGACTGCTCGATACCGATGACCAGCGACTCCTTGATCTCGGGAAGCCGCTCGACGACCTCGTAGATGTCCGCGGAACCCATCCGGACGCCCTGCCGGTTGAGGGTGGAGTCGGAGCGGCCGTGGATGACGACGGTGCCGCGGGAGGTCATGGTGATCCAGTCGCCGTGCCGCCAGACACCGGGGAACATCTCGAAGTAGCTCTCCTGGTACCGCACGCCGCCCGGGTCGTTCCAGAAGCGGATCGGCATCGAGGGCATCGGGTTGGTGACCACGAGTTCGCCGACCTGGTCGACGACGGGCTCGCCGTCGACGTTCCACGCCTGCAGGTCGGTGCCCAGGCACGCCGCCTGGAGTTCGCCGATGTGCACCGGCAGGGTGGCGACGCCGCCCGCGAAGCAGCTGCACACATCGGTGCCCCCGCTGACCGAGGCGATCCAGAGGTCCTCCTTGACCTCGTCGTGCAGCCAGCGGAAGCCGTCGGGCGGCAGCGGTGACCCGGTGGTGGCCACGCACTTGACCGCGGACAGGTCGAAGTCGCGGCCCGGGTGCACCTCCGCCTTGCGGCAGGCGATGACATAGGCCGCCGAGGTGCCGAAGACCGTGGTGCCGGTGCGCTCGGCGACGCCCCACTGCGCGGCGGTGTCGGGGTAGCCGGGGCTGCCGTCGTAGAGCACGATCGTGGCGCCCGAGAGCAGGCCGGAGACGAGGAAGTTCCACATCATCCAGCCGGTGGAGGTGTACCAGAAGAAGCGGTCGCCGGGTCCGAGGTCGTTGTGCAGACCGGTCTGCTTGAGGTGTTCGAGCAGGATGCCGCCCTGGGACTGGACGATGGCCTTGGGCAGCCCCGTGGTGCCCGAGGAGTAGAGCACCCACAGCGGGTGGTCGAAGGGCACCTGCTCGTAGACCGGCTCGGGGTCGTCGGCGACCAGGTCGGCCCAGTCGAGGGCGCCTGCCGGGGCGGGGGTGCCGAGCAGCGGGATGTGCACGGTGGCGCGCAGGGTGGGCAGTCCCGCGCGCATCTCGGCGACGATCGCGGAGCGGTCGTGGCTCTTGCCGCCGTACCGGTAGCCGTCGACGGTGAACAGCACGACGGGCTCGACCTGCTGGAAGCGGTCCAGGACGCTGCGGGCGCCGAAGTCCGGGGCGCAGGAGGTCCACACGCCGCCGACGGCGGCGGTCGCGAGCACGGCGACGACGGCCTGCGCGATGTTGGGCAGATAGCCGCTGACGCGGTCGCCGGGGGTGACGCCGAGGCGGCGCAGCGAGGCGGCCAGTGAGGCGACCTGGCGGCTGAGTTCGGCCCAGGTCACGGTGCCGATCTCATGGCTCTCGTCGAGGTGCAGCAGCGCGGCCTCGCCCGCCCGCTCGGGGTCGAGGGCGGGCCGCAGCGCGTGCTCGGTGTAGTTGAGGGTGCCGCCGGGGAACCAGCGCGCGCCGGGCATCGACGCGTCGGCGAGCACCGCCTCGTACGGGGTGCCGAAGCGTACGTCGAACCACTCGGTGATGGCGCGCCAGAACACCTCGGGCTCGCGGACCGACCACGCGTGCAGGGCGGCGTAGCTGCCCGCCGGGTCGCCGGGCACTCCCGCGGGCGCGCCGTGCCGGTCGGCCGCCCACTCCTGGAACCGGGTGACCTGCGCACGGGCGATCCGCTCGGGTCCTGGGGTCCACAGGGGCTCCGGATCGTGGGCGGGCTCGGGCGTGGTGCTCATACGGCGGCTCCCGGACGGTACGCGTCGTTGCGTGTGTGCGGCTGGCGTGTGCGACTCGTGCCCCGCGCGCGGAATGTCCGGCGTGGGGGCTGGGCAGGACGATGCCATGTGATCGTCTTCCGCGCCAGGGCGGGTCCCTCACGCGGCGGTGAACCAGCGCCTTCCTGCAGGTGAACGGTGAACGAACGGGCGGCACGGTGGTCCGGACGAGTGGAAGGCTGGGGCGCATGGATGGTTCTGACCTGCGGCGGGCGCTGCGGATGGCGGCTTCCGCCGGTGGGTGGCGGGCCGGGCGCTCGGCGTGGCGCAGAGAGCGCACCGACGCGCGCGATCTGCCCAAGCGCGGGCCGGAGCGGGCCAGGGTGCCGGGCGCGGCGCGGGACGCCGAGCCGGGGCCGGGCGGTGGCACGGTGCACTTCGCGCGGTCCTCGCTGCGGGTGCTGGTCGCGGTGGGCGGCGCCGTGTTCTGCGGCTGGGACGACGCCGGGCCCGAGCCGTCGTACGCGCTGGCCGGCACTCTTCCCGAACCGGACGTACGGGCGGTCCTGGAACCGGACAAGGACGGCTGGCGGGTGGTGTCGGAACGCGTCACCGTCGTGGTGTCGCGGCACGGCGCGGTGGAGATCCGCACGCCGGGCGGCCTGCTGCTGCGCCGCGAACTGCCGCCGCGCTGGTGGGACCCGGCCGAGCCGCGCGACGGGCGGGCCGTGCGCTGGGTGCAGCGCTCGGAGACACCCGCGGACGCGCGGACCTACGGGCTGGGCGGCCGGGCGGTCGGGCCGCGGCTGCCCGCGGGCCACTACCGGCTGTGGAACACCGACCCCGACGGGTCGTTCGGCCCGGGTGACGACCCGCTGTACATCACCATGCCGGTGCAGCTGGTGGTCGCCGACGCGGGCTGCCATCTGGTCTTCCACGACAGCACCTGGGACGGCCGGGTGACACTGCGGGACGGCGAGGTGGGCGCGGGCTCGGGGCACGACCGGCCGGGCGGCTGCGAGCTGCGGATGGAGGGCGGTCCGCTGCGCTACTGGGTGATCGCCGGTACGCCCGCCCGGGTGCTCGCGGGGTGGACGGCACTGACCGGGCGGCCCGCGCTGCCGCCGCGCTGGGCGCTCGGCCACCAGCACTCGCGGTGGGGGTTCGGCAGCGACGAGGAGGTGCGCCGGGTGGCGTCCGGCTACCGCGAGCGCGGGCTGCCGCTGTCCGTGCTCCATCTCGACATCGACCACTTCGACAGCCACCGGGTCTTCACCGTCGACCGGCGCCGCTTCCCCAATCTGCCGCTGCTGGCGGCGGACCTGGCACGGGACGGCGTGCGGCTGGTCTCGATCGTCGACCCCGCGGTGCGGGCGCTGCCGGGCGTCGCGGTCTACGACAGCGGTACGGCGCACGACGCCTTCGTACGGGACGCGCGCGAGCGGGAGGTGCGGGGCGTGGTGTGGCCGGGCGAGTCGGCCTTCCCCGACTTCACCGACCCCCGGGTGCGCAGGTGGTGGGGCGGGCTGTACGCGGAGCGGCTGGCGCAGGGCTTCGCCGGGGTGTGGCACGACATGAACGAGCCGGTGTCCTTCGCGGCCTTCGGCGAGCCGACGCTGCCCCGCTCGGCCCGGCACGCGCTGGAGGGCCGCGGCGGTGACCACCGCGAGGCGCACAACGTCTACGGCCTGTCGATGGCCCGCGCGGGGTACGAGGGTCTGCGCGAACTGCGGCCCGAGCAGCGGCCGTTCCTCTTCTCCCGGTCCGGCTGGGCGGGGATGCAGCGGTACGGCGGCACCTGGTCGGGCGATGTCGAGACCGGATGGGCGGGGCTGCGCGCGTCGCTGGCACTGGTCCTGGGCCTCGGGCTGTGCGGGGTGCCGTACTCGGGGCCCGACGTGGGCGGCTTCACCGGTTCGCCCTCGCCCGAGCTGTATCTGCGCTGGTTCCAGCTCGGCGCGTACCTGCCGTTCTTCCGTACCCACTCGGCGATCACCGCGGGGCGCCGCGAGCCGTGGGAGTTCGGCCCCGAGGTGCTGGAGCACGCACGGGCGGCGCTGGCCGAGCGCACCCGGCTGATGCCGTACCTGGAGACGCTCTCGCACATCGCGCACCGCACCGGGGCGCCGTACGTCCGCCCGCTGTGGTGGAACTCCCCCGGGGACCGGGCGCTGCGCGAGTGCGGTGACGCCTTCCTGCTGGGTGACGCGCTGCTCGTGGCCCCGGTGCTGGAGGAGGGCGCGGTACGCCGGCTGGTGCGGCTGCCGCGCGGGCGCTGGTACGACACCGCCACCGGCGCGGCCTACCGCGGCCCCGGGCAGATCGTGCTGGACGCCCCGCTCGGGCGCGTCCCGGTGCTGGCGCGGGCAGGCTCGCTGCTTCCGGTGGTGGGCCCCGACGGCGAGGTGGAGCTGGAGGTGTGGGCGCCGCGCAAGGACCGCACCGGCGGCGGCGTGGTCGTCACCGGCGACCCGGAGGGCTGGGGGAAGCCGCGGGTCGAGCGGTTCCTGACGCGCTGGGCCGACGGCGAGGTGGTGGTCGAACGGGACGGCGGCCGCGGCAAGAAGGCCAAGCAGCGCGGCGGCCCCGTCGGTTACCGGGTGCGGGTACGCGGTACCGGCGAGCCGACAGCTGACGGTTGATCAGCCACGCGCCCCCGGCTACGGCAACGGCTACGGCTACGGCTTGGCGTACGCCCCGTCGAACCAGCGGCGGACGGCCTGGGTGTGCAGCGGGAAGGCCAACTCGGACGGCTGCCACAGCGGTTGGAAGCCGTCCGTCTCGTCGGTGCGCACCGAGGCCGGGAGCGCGGACAGTTCGCGCTCGGGCAGCAGGCCGAACAGCAGCAGATAGCCGCCCTGTTCGTCGGTGAGCGCGTCGGCGAGGGTGACGTCCGCGGTGTCGGCGGGGATGCCGGTCTCCTCGCGCAGCTCCCGGGTGACGGCGTGCTGCCAGCTCTCCCCGTGGTCGATGAAGCCGCCGGGCAGGGCGAGTTCACCGATGTGCGGGGGGATGGTGCGGCGGATCACCACCAGGCCGGTCCGCCCCTCCTGCCTGACCGGCAGCAGGGCGAGCGCGACCGGCAGCGGGTTGCGGTAGCTGACGGCCCCGCACGCGGGGCAGGTACGCGGCCAGCCGGGATCGGCGCCGAAGGGGGCGCCGCAGGTGGAGCAGTGGGAGTCCTTGGGCACGGGCGGACCCTATCGGAGGGATGCGGGTGCGGGGGCGGGGACGCTCACAGAGCGGGGCTGTCGGGTCGCAGGAGCGCGGGGTGCAGCAGCCGGGCGTCGCCGGCGCGGTAGAGCCGGGCGCGGGGGCCGCCGCGGCTGCCCGGGCGGGTGTCGGTGGCGCCGGTGGGCTCGACGAAGCCGGGCACGGAGAGCACCTTGCGGTGGAAGTTGCCCGCGTGCAGGGCCGCGCCCCAGACCGTCTCGTAGACGGCGCGCAGGTCGGTCATGGTGAACGTCTCGCCGAGGAAGGCGGTCGCCAGCGGGGTGTACTCGATCTTGGCGCGGGCACGCTCCACGCCGTCGGCCAGGATGCGGTCGTGGTCGAACGCGAGGCCGCCGCCGGGGCCCTCGGAGGGCGTCGCGGCGGGGTCCCCGACGGGTTCCGGGGTGTCCCCGGAAGGGGGTCGGGAGGAAGAAGGCCGGCGGCCGGTACCACCCCCGTAGGTTCCGGTCCGCCGACCCTGCTCGAAGGGACGCCGCGCTGCCTCCGACGGTTGCCCGCCAGGGGATATTGCTTCCAGCGGGATCCAGGCGGCGCCTGAGGCGTCACCACCCGCCCGTGCCTCGGGCAGTCCCGGGGCGAAGGCGAGATAGGCGACCGAGACCACGTGCAGCCGCGGATCCCGGTCGGGACTGCCGTACGTACCGAGCTGTTCGAGGTGGATCCGGCCGAGCGCGGTCGCGTCCAGCCCGGTCTCCTCGGCCAGTTCGCGGGCCGCCGCCTCGTCCAGCGACTCCCGCCCGGCCCGTACGAAGCCGCCGGGCAGCGCCCACTCCCCCGCGAACGGCGGCCCGCCGCGCTCGACGGCGAGCACGTGCAGCCGGCCCGCGCGCAGCGTGAGGGCGACCACGTCGACGGTCACGGCGATCGGCTCGAACGCGCGCGGGTCGTACGCGGCGGGGGTGTCCCGCCCGCGCTGCCCCTCGCTTCGTGCGTCCACCGCCACTCCCGCGCGCCCGCCGCGCGGGTCGCACGCGCCGGGCACCAGTTGTTCTCGGTTCGAGTCTTTCTCAGTACGAGATGACCGTACCACGAGCCGCGGCCCCCTGACAGGGTCAGGACACGGCGCTACGGTGCGGTCATGACGAAGCAGACCTTCACCTCGTTCGAGGAGTTCTGGCCGTACTACGTGGCGATGCACTCCAAGGCCGCCACCCGCTGGGTCCACCTGGCCGGGACGCTCACCGGTCTCGCGGTCACCGGGTACGGGCTCGCGCGCGGACGGCGACGGTACGCGGCGGCGCTGCCGCTGATCGGCTACGGGACGGCCTGGCCCGCCCACTTCCTGATCGAGAAGAACAACCCCGCCACCTTCGGCCACCCGGCGTGGTCGCTGCGCGGCGACGTGAAGATGATCACCACCATGCTGGCGGGCCGGGACGCGGAGTTGGCCGAGACCGCCGCCAAGTGGCTGGCGGAGCACGGCGAGCCGGGCGACGACGCCTAGGGCCCGCCCACGGGGACCGACACCCCGTTCCGCCGGGCCGCCGCCCGTGGCACACTTCTGACGGGTCGTCAGAAGTGGTGCCGAGAGCGGGAGGCCGCACGTGGAGCAGGAGCGAGTACCCGTGGTGGCGGGCTGGTTCACCGGGGGCGGCGACGAGGAGTTCCGGCTGCTGGGCACCCGCTGCCGGGACTGCGGCAGTGTGTTCTTCCCCCGCGAGGACACCTTCTGCCGCAACCCCGCCTGCGACGGCACGACCCTCGACGAGACCCCGCTGTCGCGCACCGGGCACATCTGGTCGTACACCGACGCCCGCTACCGGCCGCCCGCGCCCTACCCGTCGGACCCCGCGCGGCCGTGGCAGCCGTACACCCTGGTCGCGGTGGAACTGGCGGCCGAGAAGATGGTGGTGCTCGGGCAGGCCGCCCCCGGCTACCGCACGGACGACCTGGCCGTGGGGATGGCGGTCGAGCTGGTGCCCGGGCTCATCGGCGCGGACGGCGGCGACCCCGACGGGCCGCGCGCCACCTGGCACTGGCGGCCGGCGGGCGGTGCGCGGTGAGCGGCGACATCGCGGTGCTGGGCGCCGGAATGCACCCCTGGGGCAAGTGGGGACGGCCGTTCACGGAGTACGGCGTGGCCGCCGCCCGCGAGGCGCTGGCCGACGCCGGGCTCGACTGGCGCGAGATCGGCTCCGTGGTCGGCGCCGACACCGTACGCGGCGGCTATCCCGGTTATGTGGCGGGCGCGACCTTCGCCCAGGCGCTCGGCTGGCAGGGCGCGCGGGTCACCAGCGTCTACGCCGCCTGTGCCTCCGGCGCCCAGGCCATCGCCACCGCCCGCGCGCAGATCCTGGCGGGACTCACCGACGTGGCACTGGTGGTGGGCGCCGACGCGGCCCCCAAGGGCTTCTTCGCCCCCGCGGGCGGCGAGCGCCCCGACGACCCCGACTGGCTGCGCTTCCGGGTCCTCGGCGCCACCAACCCCGCCTACTTCGGCCTCTACGCGCGCCGCCGTATGGCGCTGTACGGCGACACCGCCGAGGACTTCGCGGCGGTGAAGGTGAAGAACTCCGCGTCGGGCGCGGCCAATCCGCACGCCCGCTACCGCAAGGCCGTCGACGCCTGCGAGGTCGCCGCCTCCCCGGTCGTCGCCGATCCGCTGCGGCTGCTGGACATCTGCGCCACCTCCGACGGCGGCGCGGCCCTCGTCCTGTCCAGCATGGAGTTCGCCCGCCGCCGCACCGCCGACCCGGTGCGGATCCGCGCGGTCTCCACGGTGACGCCCACGTACCCGCGGACCGTGCTCGACCTGCCGGACCTGGCCACCGACTCGGCCGTCGCGGTGCCGCCGCCCGGCGCCGAGCCGCGCGCGGCGATCGCGGCGGCGGCGTACGAGGAAGCGGGCGCGGGGCCCGGCGACCTCGACCTGGCCGAGGTCTACGACCTGTCGACGGCACTGGAACTGCAGTGGTACGAGGACCTGGGCCTGTGCCCGCCGGGAGAGGGCGCCGCGCTGCTGCGGTCGGGCGCCACCGCACCGGGCGGCCGGGTCCCGGTGAACCCCAGCGGCGGTCTCGCCTCCTTCGGCGAGGCGGTGCCCGCGCAGGCCGTCGCACAGGTCTGCGAGGTGGTGTGGCAGCTCCAAGGCCGGGCAGGAGACCGGCAGGTGCCGGGTGCGCGGCTCGGAATCACCGCGAACCAGGGGCTGTTCGGCCACGGCTCCTCGGTGGTCGTCGTGAGGTGAGCCGCCACCCGGGCCGATCGCGGAGCCGCGGACCGTACGGTCAAGGTTCTTGACGCTCCGTCACCACGGGAGAACACTTCCCGGTGCGCGGCGCCGGTTCGCGGGAGGGGACCCGGGTAACCGGCGGCCCGCGCGCGCCGTCCATTCCCGACACGGTCCGCTCGGACCGGGCAAGGGAGACTGACGTGAGCGAACAGTCCCTGACCTACGTAGCTGCGATCGACCAGGGCACCACCTCCACCCGCTGCCTCATCTTCGACAACGGCGGCCGGGTCGTCGCCGCCGACCGGCGCGAGCACCGGCAGATCCTGCCCCGCCCGGGGTGGGTCGAGCACGACGCGACCGAGATCTGGGCCAAGGTCCAGGCCGTACTGGCGGGCGCGCTCGCCAGGGCCGGGCTGCGGGCCGACGAGCTGAGCGCCCTCGGCATCACCAACCAGCGCGAGACCACGGTCCTGTGGGACCGGTCCACCGGCCGCCCTGTGCACAACGCCGTGGTCTGGCAGGACACCCGCACCACGGCGCTGTGCGCCGAACTCGGCGGCGCCCAGGGGCAGGACAGGTTCCGAGACGCCACCGGGCTGCCCCTGGCGAGCTACTTCTCAGGGCCCAAGGTCGCCTGGCTGCTCGACCATGTGCCCGGCCTGCGGCGGCGCGCGGAGAACGGCGAGATCGCCTTCGGCACCATCGACTCCTGGCTGATCTGGAACCTGACCGGCGGCACCGGCGGCGGCGTCCACGTCACCGACGTCACCAACGCCTCGCGCACCCTGCTGATGAACCTGGACACCCTGGACTGGGATCCGGCGATCCTGGCCGCCATGGACATCCCCGAGGCGGTGCTGCCGCACATCCGGCCCTCGGCGCAGGTGTACGGGACGGCCACCGGCAGGCTGGCGGGGGTGCCGGTGGCCGCCGCGCTCGGCGACCAGCAGGCGGCGCTGTTCGGCCAGACCTGCTTCGACGTGGGCGAGGCCAAGAACACCTACGGCACCGGCAGTTTCCTGCTGCTCAACACCGGCCGGCGCCCGGTGCCGTCCACGAACGGCCTGCTCACCACCGTCGGCTACCGGCTGGGCGGCGACCGCCCGGTCTACGCCCTGGAGGGCTCGATCGCGATCACCGGCGCCCTGGTGCAGTGGCTGCGCGACCAGCTCGGCGTCATCCGCTCGGCCGCCGAGGTCGAGGCGCTGGCGGCGAGCGTCCCCGACAACGGCGGCGCCTATGTCGTCCCCGCCTTCTCCGGTCTGTTCGCGCCCTACTGGCGCTCCGACGCGCGGGGGGTGATCACCGGCCTGACGTCGTACGTCACCAAGGCGCATCTGGCCCGCGCGGTGCTGGAGGCGACGAGCTGGCAGACCCGCGAGGTGGTCGACGCGATGTACCAGGACTCGGGTGTGCGGATCGGCGCGCTGCGGGTCGACGGCGGGATGACCGCCAACAGCCTGCTGATGCAGCATCAGGCGGACGTGCTGGGCGTGCCGGTGCTCCGTCCCGTGGTCGCCGAGACCACCAGCCTGGGCGCCGCGTACGCCGCCGGGCTCGCCACCGGCGTCTGGGACGGCCTGGACACCCTGCGGGCGCACTGGGAGCGCGACGCCGAGTGGACACCGCGGATGGATGAGCGGACCCGCGAGGAGGAGTACGGGCGCTGGCGCAAGGCCGTCCAGCGCAGTCTGGACTGGCTCGACGAGGAGGACACCGCGGCGGACGGCGGTGAGGGCACCGCGAGCGGCCCGACGGGCGCGGCACGGCGGCAGAGCACCGCGGCCCACCGGCGGGCCGGGAGCCGTACCGCCGACACCGTTGTCGGTGCGGGCGGGCGGCGGTAGGACGCGCCCCTCAGGTGGCGGCGGGCTCCCTGCGCTGCGCCGCCACCTTCGCCGCGTGCTCGACCACGGTGATCAGTACGGTCTTGGCGGAGTCCCGCTCGCGTGCGTCGCACAGCACCACCGGCACACCGCTGTCGAGGTCCAGCGCCTCACGGACGGTCTCCGGCGCGTGCAGTTCGGCACCGTCGAAGCAGTTGACGGCGACGGTGAACGGGATGCCGCGGCGCTCGAAGTAGTCGACCGCCGCGAAGCAGTCCTCCAGCCGCCGGGTGTCGGCCAGCACCACCGCGCCGAGGGCGCCTTGCGCCAACTCGTCCCACAGGAACCAGAACCGGTCCTGCCCGGGGGTGCCGAACAGGTAGAGCACCAGGTTGTCGTTGAGCGTGATGCGGCCGAAGTCCATGGCGACGGTGGTGGTCCGCTTGGACTCCACACCCTCGATGTCGTCCACCGGGCGGCCCGCCTCGCTGAGCGCCTCCTCGGTGCGCAGCGGTCTGATCTCGCTGACCGCGCCGACCAGCGTGGTCTTTCCGGCGCCGAAGCCGCCCGCCACCAGCAGCTTGAGCGCTACCGGTTCGTCGGCGGAGGGCTTGCGGCGGCGTTCCGATCGCGCGAAAGCCATGTCTGTCTACTTCCCTGCAGGGATGGGCACTTGCATGTGTGTTCCATGAGCCTAGCCCTGTTCGAACACCTTCCGCGCGCGGGGACGGATCACCGGCCGCACACGGTCACAGGGCACGCAGTCCGTTGATCACTTCGCGCAGGATGCTCTCGTCGACCAGCTCGGCCGGGGGCACCGGTTTGTGGATGTGCACGTGCTCGGCCTCCAGCAGATCGCCGACGAGCACGCGTACCACCCCGACCGGAAGGTCGAGGTCCGCCGCCAGTTCCGCGACCGAGGTGGCCTGGATCTGGCAGCGTTCCACGATGTCGAGGTGCTCGGGTGACAGCGTCTGGTCGTCGTGGGCGCCGCCCTCGACGCCGTCGGCCTCCGTGACCACCAGGGCGATGAGGTCGAGCCTCGCCTCGGCGGCGTGACTGGTACGACCACGCGTCATCGCGTACGGCCGCACCACCGGTCCTGCAGCGTCGTCGTACCAGCGGTCCGATTCAGAAGTCATGACACCCCGTCACCCAGTCACCCCGTTGGTCAGCTCAGGCGGTCAACCGCTGAGCGCGGCGCCGCCGTCGTGCCGTGCCGCGGTGCCCAGATGGGCACCTACCCGCTTGACGAGCAGAGCCATCTCGTACGCCACCTGGCCGACGTCGGATTCGGCCGTGCTGAGCACGGCCAGGCAGCTGCCGTCGCCCGCCGCGGTCACGAACAGGAAGGCGTCGTCCAGTTCCACCATGGTCTGCCGGACGCGTCCGGCCTCGAAGTGCCGTCCTACGCCCTTGGCCAGGCTGTGGAAGCCGGAGGCGACCGCCGCGAGGTGCTCGGAGTCCTCGCGGGTGAGTCCTTCGGATGCGCCGATGGCCAGTCCGTCGCCGGAGAGCACGAGCGCCTTGCGGATGCTGGCCACGCGGGAGACCAGATCGTCGAGGAGCCAGCTCAGCTCGCGTGTCGGGCTCGATGGTGCGGTCATCGACCGTTCCCCTCAGGTGTCGTTCTCGGTACTGATGTCGATGGGTCGTCGTCGCCGGTCGCGGTGGAGTGACCGGGTGCGGGGTCCGAGGCGGCCAGTTCGCGTCCGCGCTGCCAGCCGCGCTGGAACGAGGCCATCCGGTCGCGTACCTCGTCCGCCGAGCGCTCCCGGCCGCCGGAGCCCTCGCCGCCGGACGCGGGAGCCTCGGGGGCGGCCTCGACCCGCAGCTGGGGGGCGAGGTTGGCCTGCCGGACCCGGCGCGGCAGCAGGGCGCCGCCGCCCGCCGCGCCCGTGGCACCGCGCGCGGGCAGCGGTTGCGGCTGCGCGGGGGTGGGATCGGGATCGGTCTGCGGAACGCCCGGGGTGGGCGCGGTCGGTGTGCCGACCGGACGGCCGCGGTCGGAGACCAGCACCGGGGCGGTACGGGAACGCCGACGGCGCGGCAGCGGCAGCGGGTCGTCGAGAGCCGGGTCGTCGGTCTCGGCCAGCGGCAGTACGGCGGGCTCGTCCGGGTGTGCCACGTGCTCCTTCTGGGTCTCGCCGCCGATCGCGTCCAGCCCCCACTGCCGGAAGGTGTGTTCGGTGTCGCCCGCCGGTTCCAGTGCCCGCGGTTCGGCCTGCTCGCCGATCCTGGTGGAGCCGGTGTCGTCGCCGGTCTCGGTGAGCAGGCCCGCCGGGATCAGGACGACGGCGGTGGTGCCGCCGTACGGAGACTGGCGCAGCGAGACGCGGACGCCCTGGCGCTGGGCGAGGCGGCTGACCACGAACAGGCCGAGCCGGTCGGTGTCGGAGAGCTCGAACTCGGGTGTCTCGGCGAGCCGCAGGTTGGACTCCAGCAGCGCGTCCGGCGTCAGGCCGAGGCCGCGGTCGTCGATCTCCAGCACGAAGCCGTTGGCGACGGGTTCGCCGTGCAGCCGGACCGCGGTGTGCGGGGGCGAGAACACAGCGGCGTTCTCGATGAGTTCGGCCAGCAGGTGGGTGAGGTCGGCGACCGCGGAGCCGGTGACGGCCAGCCGGGGCAGGCGGCGTACCTCGATCCGCTCGTAGTCCTCGACCTCGGCGACGGCGGCCCGCACCACGTCCATCAGCTGGACGGGCTTGCGCCACTGCCGGGAGGGGGCCACACCGGAGAGGATCACCAGGCCCTCGGCGTGCCGCCGCATGCGGGTGGTCATGTGGTCCAGCCGGAACAGGTCGGCCAGTTCCTCGGCGTTCTCGGTACGGCGCTCCATCGCGTCGAGCAGGGTGAGCTGGCGGTGCAGCAGGACCTGGCTGCGGCGGGCGAGGTTCACGAAGACCTCGGAGACGCCCTTGCGCATGTCGGCCTGGCGGACGGCGGCCTCGACCGCGGCCCGCTGCAGCGTGTTGAGCGCCTTGCCGACCTGCCCGATCTCGTCGTCCGCGTACTGCAGCCTGGGCACCTCGGTCTCGACGTCGACCTGCTCGCCGGCGGCCAGCCGCCGCATGACGCGGGGCAGCCGGGTGCCGGAGACCTCCTGGGCCTCGCGGCGCAGCCCGGACAGGTCGCGGATCAGGCTGCGGCCGATCCGTACCGAGACGATCACCGAGGCGATCACCGCGATGAGGCCGAGGCCGCCGGCGACGGCCGCCTCCACGATCAGGGTCCGGGAGACCGGCTTGGCGTGGCTGCTGAACTGCGCGTAGGAGGTGTTGCCGAGCCTGCCGAGGTCGCCCATCGAGGAGGCGGCCTTGGTGGGCCAGGACTCCTGGGCGGCGATCATCGGCACGGTGTCGGGGGTCGCGTCCATCACCGCGTCCTCGGCGGCGCGCAGGCTCTTGCCGCCGGGGCTCTGCCAGTACGCGTCGTAGGGCGCGCGCTCGTCGTCGGGCAGCGTCCTGAGGTTGGCGGCGTAGTAGTTGCGCTGCTCGGCGACCGCGAAGGTGAAGGAGCGCAGTTCGGGCTTGCTGATGTGCCCGGTGCTGATCGCGGCTGCCATCAGCGCGTCCTCGCGGCTGACCTCTTCCTGGGCGCGGTTGAGGGCGACGACCGAGCGGCGCTGGCTGTTGATCGTCACGTCGCTGAGCGGGATCAGGTCCTCGAAGAGGTCGAAGGCGGGATCGACCAGCGTGTTGTACGCGTCGAAGGCGTCGTTGCGGGTGATCCGCTCGTTGTCGATCCGCTGCCGGAGCGAGGTGAGGCCGCCGAGGGTGCTGAGGAGGGTGTCGAGCCGGGCCTTGGTGCTGCTGTCGAGGTCGCCGCGGACACCGGAGGTGCTGATCTGCGTGCGCATCTTGAGAATGGACGCGTCGGTGGCGTGTTCCTGCTTGTTGAACGCGATCCGCGCTTCGCTGTCGCGGGTGTTGGCCAGATAGACCAGCGCCACCCTGCGCTCCGCCTGGAGAGCGCCCACGGTCTCGTCGGTGGGATAGCCGACGTTGTCGACTATTCGCTGGATGTGCGGCCGGTCGAGCAGCGCGCGCCCGGTGACAGTGGCGGCGAAGGCCCAGATGGCGGTCAGGGACACCAGTGGGATCAGCAGCAGCGCCACGATCTTCCGGCGGATCGTCGTACCGCGAAAGCGCATGGCCTCCCCAACGTCTCCCCCGATCGGGGGTCGTCTGTCGCGTTTAAACGGCGTGAGCCTACTACTGTCACAGCGGTAACTCGAAAGCCCGTCCAGAGGGTTGGGCAGGTCTGGCCGGATTCGTACCATGGAATGGTCCGGGAACTTTCGGGGCAGCCACTCCTTATGGAGAGCGAACAGTGGCGTCTTTGGGACGAGGAACCTGTCGGGACTCCGCGGATGCCCGACCCGGTCAGAAGTGCCGCCGTGCGTGCGGCGCTGATCGCGTCGGTGGCGCTGGTGCAGGCGGTGACGGCGATGCTGCTGGCCGTGGGGCACTCCTGGCTCTCGGCGCCCGTGCTGCTCAGCACCGTGCTGACGACCGTCGTCGCCACCTGGGCGGTGCTGGACGTGTGGGTGACCCGCCAGGTGTGGAACCAGCGCAACGGAGTGGTGTCCAGCCCGAGCAGCGCGGCGCGGGCCCTGCGCAGGGAGCGCCGCAGGGCCCGGCGGACCGCCCGCGCCACCGGAAGGTCCGCCCGTGGCCACATACCCCGCCACGTCGGGGTCTGAGCCGCCGCGCCGTCCGCCGCTTCCGGTGACGGACTAGGTGGCCTGGGGCGGCACGGACCCGGCGGGTACGGGGCCGGTGGACGCGGAGTCGCCGGGCTGCGAGCCTTCCGGCCGCGGCTCGGTGGGCTGGGACTGCTCGTCGGGCTGGGGCTCCGGCGGGCGGCGGAACATCCGGGTGGCGGTGATCTCGCCGTGCACCTGCTCGCCGTGCGGGTCGGGCACCGGCAGCCCGGGACGCAAGTGCTCCTCGACGCTGATGTACTTCAGCCCCGCGCGCAGGTCGGCGTCATTGCGCAACCTGACCACCAGCGGGAACTCGGCCAGCGCCGTGGTGTCGAACAGCCCGGTGGTGTAGATGAGCTGCACGCCCAGCGCGTCCGCGACGGCCCGCTGGAGCTCCAGCAGATACGTGGCGTTGGCCCGGCCGATGGGGTTGTCCAGGAACAGGGTGCCCGCGTGCCGCTGCTTGTCGCGGCCCCGGTCGTTGCTGCGCAGGGCGGCCATCGTGCAGTAGAGGGCGATGGCGGCGGTGAGGAGTTGCCCGCCGGAGAACACGTCGCCCATCTGCCCCACGGGCACCCGCTCGGCGCGCAGCACCGCGTCCGGCTTGAGGATCTCCACCGCGATACCGCGCGGCTCCAGGCCCGACGCCACTCCGCGCAGCAGCAGGGACATGCCGTCGCGGCGCAGGTCGGAGTTCTTCCGTACGGCGGAGCGCGTCGCCTCGTCGATCACCTCGCCGAGGCGTTCGGTGAGCACCGCCTGGTCGGGGTCCTCGAAGCGGATCCGCAGGAACTCCTGGCCCGACCACTCGCCGAGCCCCTCCGGGAGGCGGGAGAGCCGCTGAGCGGAGCGGAGCGTGGCGAGCGAGGACTCCACCAGTCCGCGCAGCCGGTCGACGATGCTGTCGCGGTTGCGCTCCAGCTGGTTCAGCTCGTCGGTCAGCACGCGCAGCCGCGGGGCGAAGGCCGCCGCCCAGGCCGCCGCGTGGTCCGGCAGCGCGGAGGCGGGCAGTTCCCTGATCTGCTGCCGGGCGGGCGTCCTGACCTGTTCGTAGCGCACCGCGTTGGCGTGCCGCACCAGGACGTCGGCGGCCTCGCGCAGGTGGGTCTCGGCGGTGGACAGGTCGGCCGCGCAGCCGCGCAGGCTCCGGCGCGCCTCGGCCGCGGCATGCCTGGCCTCCTCGGGGCTGCCGGGGTACGGCTCCGGCTCGTCCTCGTCGGCGGTCGCGTGGGCGCTGTCGCGCAGCAGGTCGCGGAGCATCGCGGCGATCTCCTCGAAGCCGCCCGCGGCGTCCTCCGCGGCCCGGTGCGCCCTGACCACGTCCGCGTGCGCGGCCCTGGCCTGCTCCAACGCGTCGGTACGGGAGGCGAGTTCGCCGTTGGCCGCGCGCAGCAGCTCCTGCGCGTGCTCGGCGTCGCGCGGCAGCAACGGGTCGGCGAGGTCGGTGTGCCGGTCGCCGTCGGCGGGCGCCAGCCGCTCGGCCTCGCCGCGCAGCCGTCCCAGCTGCTCGCTGGCGGTGGACGCGCGCGACTCCAGGGTCTGGACGAGCTGCTCGGCGCGGGCCGCGGCGGCCTGCCGGGACGGGCCGTCGGCGCCGTCGTGGCCTTCGAGGAGCTGGGCGGCGCGGCTGCGGACCTTGTTGGTGAGGCGTTCCAGTTCGACGAGCGCCGCGTTCTCGGTGCTCTCCGCGCGGGCCTGCTCGGCGCGCAGGTCGGCGCCGACGCCGACCTTCTCGTAGAGCTGGGAGGCCGCGCGGTACGCCTCGCGCAGGGCGGGCAGCGACACGGTGGGCGCGGCGGGTTCGGCGGCGGGGCCGTCGGCGCTCTCCTCGGGAGCGCCCGCGATCTCCGAGCGCTCGGCGCGCAGCACGCGGGCGGTGCGGCGGGCGTCGTCGGAGGCGCGCTGCGCGGCGCGGCGGTCCTCGTCGGCGGCGCGGGCCTGTGCCAGGCACACCTCGGCGCGGGCCTCGGCCTCGGCGGCGTCGGCGGCCAGCTCGCGCGACCGGCGCTGCCAGTTGGCGCGCTCGCGCAGCCGGTGGGCGAGTCCGGCCAGGGCGTCGGCCCGGCGGCGGGCCTGCTCGGCGGCGGCGCGGCGGGTGTCGTTCTCCCGGGCGGCCTCGGCGGACGCGGCCTCGGCCTCGGCCCGCTCGACGCGGATCGCGGCGAGTTCGGCGCGGGCCCGCTCGGCGGCCTCCTTCGCCGCGGTGACCTCGGCGGCCAGCTCGTCGAGACGGCCCTGCGGGCAGTCGGCCCGCCAGGACGCGAGCCGGGCGGCCAGGGTGCGGTCGTGGGCCAGCCGGGCGGCGAGGACCCTGATCTCCTCCTCGCGGGCGGTCGCGCGGGCGCGCAGCTCCTGGCGCTCGCCGTCGGCGGCGAGTTCGTCGTGCATCGCCGGGTTCGGCGGCACCAGGAAGACGTCCTGCTCCGCCACGGAGGCGGCCTGCGGCGGGGCGAGCAGCGCGGCGGCGGTGCCGACCGCGACCGTCGAGCGCGGCAGCAGGGCGGCCTGCGCCAGCACCTCCCTGGCCCGCTGGTAGGTGCCGGGGTCCGTCACCACGACCCCGTCGACCAGTTCGGGCCGCGCGGCCAGCACCACGGCGTGGTCCCCCGGGTCCACCGCCTGTGCCAGATAGCGCCAGCCGGGCAGCGCCGGGATGCCGTGCTCCCCCAGGTACTCCACCGTCGCCAGTACGTCGGGGCCCGGCGGCAGCAGTCCGCCGTCGCCCAGCGCCGCCAGGATGCGGGCGTCGTCCGCGGCCGCGGTCCGCAGCTCGAACAGCTGCCGCTCGGCGGCGCCGACGGCCCCGTCTAGCAGTTCCCGCAGCGGCTCGGCGAAGCGGTCCAGCTCCGCTGGGGTGAGGGCGCCGCGGTCGGCTGCGCCGCCTTCGGGGGCGAGCCCGTGGGAGGTCCCGTCGGCAGCCCGGCCGTGCGCGGCCCCGGCACTTCCCGGGGCGGCCTGGCCGCCCGACCTACGCTCGCCGTCGGCATCGGCGGCGAGGCCGTCGTACGCGTCGGCGGTCTCGTCGGAAGCCCGGCCGCCGTTCGGGCCCGCGGGCCCACCCGACGCGGCCCGGCCGCCCACACGCGGGCCGCTGTGCGCTGCCGCGTCCGTGCCGGGGCCGCCCGCAACCCCGCGCGACGCGCCGGACGTGCCGACGGAGCCGTCGGAAGCCCGGCCGTCATGGGAGGCCCGTGAGCCCGCGGCCGTGCGCGGATCGCCCGTCCTCCCGCCCGAGCGGGGGGACGGGAGGCTGAGGAGGGCGGTGAGCCGGGGGTCGGTGGACAGGGCGGTGGCGGCCACCGTGGTGGCGGTGTGGGCGGCCTCCACCGTGGTGAGCGCGTCGGCGGCGCGGGAGGCGGCGAGGTCGGCGCGCGATTCCGCGGCGGCCAGGTCACGGGCGCGGGCGGCGGCGTCGCGGGCGGTGTCCGCGGCGGCGCGGGCCAGCGCGGTGGCGCTCTGCTCGGCGTCGGAGGCGGCCAGGGCGGTGCGGGCCGGGTCGGCGTCGGGTGCGGAGTCGTCGAGCCAGCCCGCACTGACCGCCTCGGCGGTCTCCTGGGCGACTTCGGCGAGCCGCTGCCCGAGGTGCCCGGCCTCGCTGCGGGCCCGCTGCGCCTCGGTGGCGGCGGCCGTCGCGTCGCCGTGCGCGGCCTCGGAGCGCTCCTGGAGCGCGGCCGACCGCTCCTCCTCGGCGTCCGCCTGGCGCTCGGCGAGCCCGGCGGCGGCGTGCAGGGCGCGGACCAGATCGGCCGCGGCCCGGGTACGGGCGGCCAGCGCGGGGGCGGCGTCGCGCTCGGCCTCGCGGATGGCGGCGGTCACGCGCTCCAGCCGGTCGCCCGCCGCGCGGTGCCGCAGTACGGTCTCGGCCGCCTGCCAGGCGGCGTGCAGCGTACGGGCGTCGCCCAGCTCGCGGCGGAGCGCGGTGGCACCGCGGTCGGCGGCGGCCAGCGCCAGCGAGGCGTGCCGGTAGGCGAGTTCTGCGGCGATCAGGGCGCTGCCGCCGCGGGCCTGGTCGGCGTCGGTGACGGCGTGTGCGGCGCGGTCCATGTGCGCGGCCAGCTCCGCGGTCCTGCCGCGTTCCTGCTGGGCGCGGGCGGTGAGGCAGCGGGCCAGGGCGCGGGTGCGGCGCTCGGACTGGGCGTGGACGCCGCGGGCCTGGTCGCGGGCGGCGGCGCCGTCCACGATCCGCTCCAGCAGGTCCAGCGAGCCCGCGGTGAAGTCCCGCTCCGCGGTGAGTTCGGCGCGGCGGCCGAGCTTGCCCGCGAAGCCGTGCACGAGGTCGGCGAGGCCGTCGGTGTCGCGGGTGTCGGTGACGGCCCGCAGCAGCAGGTCGGTGAAGTCGGAGTCCTTCTTGACGGCGAAGAGTCCGGCCGCCTCGCCCTCGTCGGCGTTCATCTCCCGCTGGTAGCGGAAGAGTTCGGGGTCGAGGCCGAGGTCGCCCAGGTGTTCGTTCCAGCGGTCGTGGATCTCCTCCCAGACCACGTCCAGGTGCGGGTACGCCTTGCCCGCCTCGGTGACGGCGTCCCGGAACCCCTTCATGGTGCGCCGCCGACCGCGCGCGCCCGACTGACCCTCGACGGGCGGCCGTACGGCTCCGGCCTCGGCGACCGGCAGCGAGTCCAGGCTGAGTCCGGGGCCGGGCCGGAAGGAGTACCACGCCTCGGCGAACTTCCGCGGGTCGGTGGAGACCTGGCGGCCGCGCCACTCGCTGACCTTGCCGACGACGACGAGCTCGCCGGTGAGGGTGTGCTGCCACTCCAGCGCCACATGGCCGCAGTCCTCGGCGAGCAGGAACTTGCGCAGCACGCCGGAGCTGGCGCCGCCCAGGGTGTTGCGGTGGCCGGGCAGCATCACCGAGAAGATCAGCTTGAGCAGGACGGACTTCCCGCCGCCGTTCTCCAGGAAGAGGACGCCCGCGGGCGCCGGGCGGCGCGGGGGGCCGGTCGGCTCGTCCACGAAGAAGTCGCCCTGGGCGGGCGCGGGCTGCGGTACGGGCTCGCCGACCCCGCGCAGGTCGAGGACGGTGTCGGCGTAGCGCGCGCCCGCGGGCCCGATGGAGTAGAGGCGGAGTCGGGAAAGCTCGTACATGCGGCGGACTCTCGTGGGGTCGGGGTGGCGTGCGGCGGTCGGGTCGGGTCGGGGCGGGTCGGGCGGCGGAGCGGGGTCCGGGTCAGGGCGTGGCGTGGAACGGCAGCCCGGCGTCTGCCGCCAGGTCGAGGCCCCCGTCGTCGGCGGCCGCCGGTACGAGGGTGGCGGTGCCGTCGCCGACGGGCACGATGCCGAGGTCGAGGAGTTCGGCCATGGCCGCGCTGCCCGCCATGTCCCTGACCTGCAACTGGTAGCGGGCGGTGGTGCGGTAGGTGCCGCCGGACTCGTCGCCGGTGCGCTGCAGGAAGCCGGATTCCACGAGGAAGGCGACGGCCTTGCCGATGATGCCGGTGGTGGAACTCGCCAGCCGCCGGGCGTCCTTGGTGGCGCCGGTGGCGCTGCGGCGGGTGTAGACCCGCCAGGCGGCTTCCAGGCCGGGGGCGTCGCTGGCCGGGTCGGTGTTCTCGCCCGTCTCGTCGGCGCGGTCCTCCAGGCGGCGGCACGCCTGCCGGACGAAGGCGTCGACGCCGTGCACCGTGATGCGGCCGATGTAGCCGTCGTCGGCGAGGTCCTCGGGGCGGGGGAAGGCCAGCGCGGCGGCGGCGAGGTGGGCGAGGCCGTGCAGGAAGCGGTCGCCGGCGTCGGAGGCGGCACGGCGGGCGTAGTCGCCCATGCGGACGGCGAACACGGAGTCCTCGCCGGCGGCCAGCGCCATGCCCGCGCGGGGCGACACCTCCAGGACGATCAGGCCGAGTCCGGCCGCGACGGCGTCCGCGAGCCGACCGAACGCCGGGTCCTCCTGGTGCCGCCGGATCAGCTCGGCGTACTCCGCGTCGCGCGCGGGCAGCAGGCGCGGCTGGAGCCCGAAGGACACCAGGCGCGCGGCGTCGGCCGCGTCCGCCGCGGTCACCGCGGCCCGCGGCCCCGCCTCCTCCGCCCGCCCCTCGGGCCGCTCCGCCGCCACCTCGCGGTACTCGCTCAACTCTGCCTCTCCTCATCGGGTCGCTCCACGCCCG